>CAYQJO010000141.1:0-11410 GCA_964417785.1 uncultured Anaerolineaceae bacterium
CCGGGGACAGTCCGCGCAGTGTCTCAAATAACTCGCGGTTGAGCATCTGGACTTCCTCGCCGCGTGTCAGTTCTTCGGCCAGGATGCGCTCGACAGCCACATCGCGGAAGTAGAAATAGTACAGGTATTCGTTCAGGAACATGCCCATCGAGCGCACGATCTCCACGCCGAAGAAGCGCAGATGGGTGTTGTCGATGAAGCCGTCATCCGCCAGCAGATCGGGCAGGACGTCGCGGCCATCCACCCGCGCCGAGCGCGTCCATGAGAGATGGTTGAGGCCGAATACCTCCGTTTTCACCCGGTCGGCGTCTATATCCAGATGGGCGGCGATTTCGTGCTGAGCGGTGTTGGCGCTGTCGCAGATGCCGATCACGCGCCGGTAGCCGGCGTCGTGCAGGGCCTGCGCCACCAGTCCCGCCGGGTTGGTGAAATTGAAGGTCCAGGCACGCGGAGCCAGCCGCTCGACCGCCTCCGCGACGTGCAGAATGGCGGGGATGCTGCGCATCGCCATGCTGAATCCACCCGGCCCGGTGGTCTCCTGGCCCAGGACGCCGTGCCGCAGCGCCAGCCGTTCATCCAGCACGCGCCCGCCTTCCTGACCGGCGCGCATGGATGTGACGATCAACCCGGCGTCGCGCACGGCGTCGTCCAGGTCGGTTGTGTGGTGGAGCGTTATGCGGTCCCCGGCGATTTCCCGGCACAGCGGCCCGATCAGAGCCAGCCGCTCCGGGTCGTTGTCCATCAACCACAATTCTTGCAGGTCCAGGTCGCCAGCGAAGGCCAGCGCTCCGCGTACAAATTCGGGTGAGCGCACGCCCCCACCGCCAATGAGTGCCAGTTTCATTTAAACTTAAACCTCTCGTGTTGTTGTCAGTGATGTGGGTATTCTACCTCAATGGCGCTTGCGTAGAATGTGCAAACAGGGGATATTTAAAGGAAAAGGGGCGACGGCAACGTCGCCCCCAGATTAGTCATCGTCTGTTTTGGCTAACTGGGCGATGTCCGCTTCGGATAGTTCCTCCAAAGGGATCAGGCGGCCCCAATTCGGCTCAAGAATCAGGGTTCCGTCAACAAAACTGGGGAATGTAGTGCCGGTGCAGGCCCACATCAATACATCCGGGTCTTCCCGGTCGGGTGGCACCAGCCGCATAGCTGCGCACATGTCGCTCATGTTGGTCTCCTTTGTGTGATCGCCGGGCGATGGTGCTTAACAAGAGTTTAACAATGTGAAGTGTTTTTGCTTAAGCGAATCACAATTCACGATACAACTGTCATTTGATATATTACCATTTTGGACTGTACATTTCATACTGTTTTTTGGCAACGTTCACGAAATATGACAAAGATCATCGTTTATCTATGACAAAAGAGTTATTAAAACAAACAAAGCAGGCACTAATGTGAATTGCCATAATTTGAAAAGGGATAATCTTATGACCACAATTGCGAAAATACAGACGGGAAACCTTAATGGACGGCGTTTGCGCCACGCCGGCAGCAACGCCCGCCTGGGCGATCATGGCGTGGATGTGCGTGAGCCGGTGGTGATGGTCACGTTGGATGATGGCACGGTCGGGGTCGGTACGGGCAAGATCGCACCGGAGCAGGCGCAGCAACTTCTGGGGACGCCGCTCGACCGTGTGCTTACGCTCGATCAGGGGGTGGCGGAGCCGTTTCTGGCGCTGGATTTCGCGCTGTGGGACGCACTTGCCCGCCAACAGGGCAAGCCGGTCTACACGCTGCTGAATCCGTCGCTCAGTGGTCCGTTTCGTGTGCCGTGCTACGATACCTCGCTCTACTTCGACGATCTGCACCTGGATGACGACACGGCGGCGGCGGCGCTGGTGGCGGAAAACGCCCGCCAGGGTTACGAGCGCGGTCATCGGGCCTTCAAGATCAAGGTGGGGCGGGGGGCGCTGCACATGCCGCTGGACGCCGGGACCCGCCGCGACATCGCCATTATCAACGCCGTGCGTGAGGCGGTCGGCCCGGACTGCCCGGTGATGATCGACGCCAACAACGGCTACAACGTCAATCTGGTCAAGCAGGTCCTCAGCGCCGCCGCCGATGTCTACTGGATCGAAGAACCCTTCCACGAGGACCCGGTGTTGTATAATCATCTGCGCGACTGGATGGACGCCGAGGGGCTGTCGGTGCTGCTGGCCGATGGCGAAGGCGACGCCGCGCCGCATCTAATGGAGTGGGCGCAGATCGGCATTCTCGATGTGGTGCAGTACGATGTGCGCCAGTACGGATTCAGCCGCTGGTTGGGTTTCGCCCGCGATCTGGATGCCTGGGGGGCGAAGTCCGCGCCGCACAACTACGGCAGCGCTTTCGGGGAGTACGTGTCGTGCCATCTGGCGGCGGCCATCGAGAACTTCACCTTTGTCGAATGGGACCAGATCGACCTGGACGGCCTGGACGCTTCGGGCTACACGCTGGAAGACGGCCATATCCATGTCCCGGATGCGCCCGGCTTCGGCCTGACCGTTGATCCATCGGCGCTGGAAGACGGCTTCACGATGGGGTGAACCGCACGGATGGTGCAAAGGTGCAATGTAGGTGGAACGACTTCTATGCCTCACCGATCCAGTGGATATGAACAAAATGATCTTTGACAGCATTGTAGAGCCGTTCATCCGCAGTCCAGAAATCACAGGATAGCCGTTCGGCCACCGCAAGGTATTGTGCATCGTAGGCGGTCGGGCGGTTGTACATTGTAGCCAGTTCATAGCCACGCTGGAGCAAGGCAGGGTCAAAAAACAATGTGATAGGGTAGGCCAACAGGGTATTGAGTATGATCTGTGCCGCTTCAGGCGTCGCCAGTCCCCGATGGACCCATTTACGTGTCACCGCTACCAACTCATAACGAATAAGTGTTGGCGCGGCAAACTCGACCCCTTCTTGGTCGGCCAGGGTGCGCAGTAGTTCCCTGGCCCGTTTGGTGAAGCGCTCAGTCTGTACGGTCGTCAGCAGAATCCCGGAATCCAAGACTGTGTAGGATGTCGGCATCACGTTCCTCTCTGACTTCGCTGACCAGATCGCTGGCGCTGGGTGAGTGCAGCGTGATTTGCGCCGCCTCGGCTTCCGCTAACCATGCCTCAATATCAAATTCCGATGGATCAGTTTCATGTACGATCAACTTGCGCACCCGCTGCTGCGCGTCATGGTCCAACTGCCGGAATTTCTCAATCACCTCACGTTCAAGTGTCGTCATGGTCTTGCACATCCAAAACGTCGATTTACTTCCATTATAGCTCATACTGGACTGAGCGTGAAACCAAAAGCTTCAATCAATCAGGGCAATCGCTCCAAATTCCTGATCCTGTCAATCCTGCCACACAACTATTTACTTGAACCGCAAAGGCGCGAAGAACACAAAGATTACAATCAAAGATTATACTCTGTATATGTATAAAAATTATTCTGTTTTGTATGGCTGGCAAAAAATCCTTAGCGTCCTTTGCGTCTCAGCGGTTCAAAACATCAATTAAGTCGCATTTCGGTTTGAAGCGATTACCCTGTTCAATCAATGTGATAAAATCACCAAAGCGTACATTTTTCTGGTTATTGTTGTACGCTCGTAAAGAGAGGACAATTCCATGTACGTTTGTATCGTCGGCGGAACCGGCAACATCAGCACCGACATCACCCGCTTGCTCCTGGAACAGGGCCACGAGGTCACCTGCTTCAATCGCGGACAGAGCCGCGACGTACCCGAAGGCGCACGGCTCATCACCGGCGACCGCAAGGATCGCGACGCCTTTGAAGCCGCCATGCAGAAGGAGCAGTTCGACGCCGCTATCGACATGATCTGCTTCAACCAGGAGGACGCCGAGAGCGATATTCGCGCCTTCCGCGATGTCGGCCACTTCGTCCAATGCTCCACCGTGATGACCTACGGCAAGCCCGACGCCTTCCTGCCCGTCACCGAGGATCATCCCATCCGCCCGAATACGCCCTACGGTGTGGGCAAAGCGGAAGCCGATGCCGCCTTCATGGTCGCTCATTACAGCGATGGCTTTCCCGTGACCGTCATCAAGCCTTCGGTCACGCACGGCCCGGTGCGCGGGTTGGTCCGGCAGGTCAGTCGCGGCTTCGAGTGGATCGACCGTATCCGCAAGGGCAAACCGCTGACCGTCTGCGGCGATGGCCGCCAGTTGATCCAGTTTCTCTATGTTAAGGATGCCGCGCCCGGTTTTGCCGGGGTGCTGGGCAAATCGCACACCGTCGGCCAGACCTACAATCTGGTGGAGCGCGGCTGCATCGAATGGCGGACCTTCCACCAGACCGCCATGCAGGTGATCGGGCGCGAGGTCGAACTGGTTGGTGTGCCGTTTGACACGCTGGAAACGCTGGACATCCCCGAATTTCGCCTGTGCCAGGATGTCTATTCTCATAACAATTACTTCAGCGCCGAGAAGCTCTTCCGCGATGTGCCGGAGTTCCACCCGCAGACCCCGCTGGCCGATGCGATGGAGGCCATCATCGCTGGCATGGACGCCGCTGGCCGCATCCCCGATTCGGACGCGCTCGATTGGGAGGATAAGGTCATCGCCGCGCAGAAGCAGGTGCGCTATTCGGTGTGAACCAATGTGGGTTACAGAGAGGAGATGTTCATATGGCTGACACCGTAGTCACTATTGACGTCGTTTATGATATTGAAGACACGGAATATGGTCCAACCTCCAGGAGGCGCTGGCAGCTTGTTTGGAAGGCGTAGATACCGTCACAGAGTACGGTATCGAGTCCAATCCGCGTGTTGAAATACGGATAGTGTTCCCGTATGGCGAAACTGCGTAGACTTAGTGGTGCTGAAGTTGTCGCTATTCTCGAACAATTTGGCTTTGAGATTACACGGATTGATGTTGCTGCGGCCATACAACGACATTGCCGCGTTTGCGTCCGGTCTCGACGTAGCGGTAAGCATCCGCGATGTCTTCCAGCGGATAGCGCCGGTCGATGAACGCCTTGATCTGGCCGGCGTCCCAGCGCTCGCGCAGATAAACCACATCGGCTTTCTTCGCCATCAATCCAGCGGTGGCGAATTTGGCTTTCTTGCCGCCGGTAATGGCAGTTCGAAGCACGGCCAGTACAATGCCCAACGTCGGCACCGTACCCATGTAGACGCCATTGGGTGTGAGGGCGCGTTTGGCCTTGCCGAAAGAACTTTTGCCGACCGCATCGAAGATCACATCGTAGGGGCCGGTTGTGGTGAAGTCGTCTTTCGTGTAGTCAATAACATGGTCGGCACCCAATGACGTGACCAGATCGACATTGCGCCCGCTGCATACGCCGGTGACTTCCGTGCCGAAGTGCCTGGCAAGCTGCACCGCATAGCCGCCGACGGCACCCGACGCGCCGTTAATCAGCACCTTCTGTCCTGGCTGGACCTTCGCCACATCGCGCAAAAAGGTCAGCGCCGTCAGTCCGCCGTCGGCAATGCCTACCGCGTCCTCAAACGTCATTTCCGGCGAGAGGGTGGTCAGCGGCGCGTCTTCTTTCAGGCACATATACTCCGCGTGTGCGCCGAAAGTATCCGCGCTGAGACCGAACACCCGGTCGCCGATCTTGAACTCGGTCACATCCTTGCCGACGGCCTCCACGATCCCGGCGACTTCGGCTCCAAATATCGCGAACTTCGGTTTTCTGAGACCGTAGAGCAGCTTGACGATAAAGGGCTTACCCTGGCGGAAGGCGACATCCGCTGGCCCGACAACTGAGGCATGGACTTTGATGAGGACCTGATTGTCTTTGGGTGTGGGTTTCGGCACGTCTTGCAGTTGCAGCACGTCCGGTGATCCATATGCGGTGGTGACGATTGCTTTCATGTGGTAGTGCCTCCTGATTCATCATGATGAAATGTGAAGACGTCTTCTACGGTCAGGTTGAAGACCCGTGCAATGCGGAATGCCAGTTCCAGCGATGGACCGTACTTCGCTTTCTCGATGGCGACGATGGTCTGCCGGGTGACGCCTACGCGGTCGGCCAGGTCTTTCTGCGTCATCTCGTCATGGTCGAAACGCAGCCGGCGAATGTTGTTGGTAATCAGTGCCTTGCCCATGTCAGGCATCCCGCCGATAGTAGATGAACTGCGAGACGTCGCTCAGCACGTCCGCCAGCAGCCCGAAGGTGATGAGAAGGACGAACATCACCGCCGGTGGCTGATCGAGTGCGACGGATGTCATGGCGATAATAAAGCCAAACATGAAGGTGTAGAGCGCGTTGCGGGCCGACTTCAACTCAATCAGCCGGTCGCGTTCGTCCAGAAAATCGGGTTCGCCTTCGTGTGTCGCCAGCGCATTGAGACCGACGAACACCAGATGAACCACGATCCGGGCCACGACCGAGACCGGGATCAAAATCAGAATGAAGGCCCCCCAGAACTTGAAGACCTCCGGCGAATAGTCACCGCTGTCGGGGTAGCGCTGCAACATCATGGCCGAGTAGACCGCGATAATCAGCAGGTTGCTCACGATGGATACGAGGCTTCGTCTTTCTTGAAAGGTCATATCCCCTCCATTGTCTACGCTGTTTTACATGGTGTAAAATATACTTTACACAGAGTAGCATGAATAAATCGCAATGTCAAGTTTGTTTGACATTCATTATGGGATGACCAGGACGGCCTAGCGCCGCTGGATCAATTCGCCGTCGTCGCCGACATCCATGATGGGTGCGTCGTTGACCTGAGCCAGCCGCTGCTGCAATTCGTGAAGTTGCTCGTCGCTCAGATTATGTAGCAGATTGTCGAGGTCCTGGCGCTTGGACTTCTGCGCGGGTGCTTCGCCGCCGCGCCAGTTCAGCAGATAGACCGTACCGACGACATTCAGCGCCAGGATCACGATTGCCAGCAGGGCGTGGGCGGTGGTGAAGTCGCTCATGATCCCTGCGCCCAGGAACAGCGCGGCCAGCACCAACGCCGAGAAGAACCACAATCCGCCGACCATCGTTCCGGTATTTTCTTTGTCCATCATATTTCTCCTTTTTTATGCGAACTCTACGATGACATTGCCGCGCTTGTGGCCGGTCTCGACATAACGATGGGCCTCGACGATCTCCTCCAGCGGGTAGGTGCGGTCGATGACCGGTTTGATCGTTCCGGCCTCCAACAGCGATTTCAGCGCTGCTAATAGCTCCATCTGCTCGCCGCTGCCCGAGTCCTTGTCCTTGTGGACGTTGATATACACGCCACCGGGTTTAAGTGCGGTTCTGGCTTTCGCGGGCGGGTACTTGGCGACCGCATCGAACACCACATCGTAGGGGCCGGTTGTGGCAAAGTCGTTTTTCGTGTAGTCAATCACCACATCAGCACCCAGTGACTTAACCAAATCGACATTACCGCCGCTGCACACACCAGTCACATATGCGCCAAAGTGATGTTTCGCAATCTGGACGGCGTTGGTGCCAACCGCGCCCGACGCCCCATAGATCAACACCGATTGTCCCGGCTGGATGTTGCCATTGTGCAGACAATGCAGCGCCGTAACACCACCACCATATGCGGCAGCGGCTTCTTCGTAAGTCAGATTGTCCGGTTTGAGCGCGATGATTCCGTCTTCCGGTATACAGATATACTCAGCATAGCCACCAAAACCCACGCTCAATGTGGATGCAAACACCGCATCGCCGGCCTTGAATTTCGTTACTTTGTGGCCGACCGCTTCGACATCGCCGGCAACCTCCATGCCCAGGATTTTGCGCCGGGGCTTGAGGATACCCAGGTAGAGGCGGGCGAACAGCCATTGTGCTGGCGGGACGGTGAAACTCCGCATTCGGACATCGCCGATGGTGACGGTCGTGGCGCGGACTTTCACCAGGACCTCGTCGTCCTTGGGTGTGGGTTTCTCCACATCGACGAGTTTCAGCACGTCGGGTGGACCGTACCTGTTATAAATAACAGCTTTCATGTATAAGTCCTTTCGTCATATACAGGTATACGCGCAAAGGGTTGTTAAGGTGGCAAGATGCGCCCTTGCAATATAGCCGGTGGTCGCTGACAATCGCAGCACCCCGAACATTAAATTTACTTTACAAAATATAAAAAATAGGTTAACATCCATATAACATTATGTTGTTTGTTTTAAGATCATTATGGTAACCAGAGAACGCAACAAACAGATGTGGACCGACATGCCAGCGCGGCTGATAACCGGTGTGCTGCTGGTGCTGCTGGCGTTGAGCGTGGTGATAATTGGCGGCGGGGTGCTGCTGGCCGGTTTGCTGGTGGTGATATTCCTGGCCGGACGTGAGCTTTGCGTTATGCTTCACCTGGACGACCTGACGGTCCCGGTGCTGGCAGGATTCTTTCTGCTGGCGGCAGCCTTTCACCAACCGGCGCTCATACTGGTTGTCGGGGCCGGTTGGTTGTTGATCGGCTGGATACTGAACCACCATCCGCTGCATCAGGCCCATGTGACGCCGCTGGTAGGTGCCGTCTATATCGGCCTGCCGCTGGGCATGCTGGCCGGTGTGCGCGGTATGGATCAGGGCCTTGCATGGATTATCTTCCTTTTCAGCGTCGTCTGGACGGCGGATTCGATGGCCCTGGTCGGCGGACGCCTGTTCGGACGGCACCGGCTGGCTCCCGCTATCTCACCCGGTAAGACCATCGAAGGCACCCTGACCGGCGCAGTTTTCGCCGTCCCTGTCGGGCTGCTGGTCGCATCGGTGCTGGCGCTGCCGCTGGCGACGGCTGTTGTTGCTGCCGGTCCGCTGGTGGCGCTCAGCGTCCTCGGCGACCTGCTGGAGTCGGTCATCAAGCGCCTTTGTAACGTGAAGGATTCGGGCCATCTGCTGCCGGGACATGGCGGTGTCCTGGATCGCCTGGACGGGATACTGCTGGCGGTGCCGGGTCTGTATATGATCCTGGTGGTGATGTAAGGTCCTGCCCGAATGAACTAGTCCAATCGTGCGATGTTTCCTTTCACATCCAGTGTTAAGCTTAGATCAGATTAGCTTTTAGCCACCATCCGCCTGTCAGGAGCGACGCAAAAAAGCTCCCTAAACTAAAGTTTTCCGATTAATATTACGGCTAAAGGCTAGTTTCTTTTTCTGAGGACGACCGTGATCCTGCAAGAACACTTCTCCCCCGAAGACTTCGCTATTCTCAAAGAACGCGCCCGTCGGGTGGTCAATGCGCCCCATGACGACGACAGCATCATTCTGCAACCCACACTCGACACTTTTCTCGGCGACCGCGTGTATGTGCTGCCCATCGACATGCTGACCGCCATCCACGACGAAATTGAGGTGGTGCGCGTGCCGAAAGCACCATCGTTCGTGTGTGGTGTCGCCAACATTCGCGGGCGCATCATCCCCGTGCTGGACCTGGGCGTGCTGCTGGGAATCCGCGCCCAACCGCTGACGGGCATGCCTGTCCTGGTGGGTGCCAGCGACGACCATCTCACGATCACGCTGGCGGTGGATCGCGTCGGCGCAATCCGCACCATCCCGGCACAGACTCTCGACCCGGTGCCACCCGGCCTGGGGATCGCTCACCCGGAATACCTGATGGGAACGCTGCCCGACGGCACCATCCTGGTCGACGTCAACGCCATCCTGGCCGACCCCGATATTGTGGTAAACATCTCGGAAATCGGATAGAATCGCTGCATCACTCCAACCATTGGCGAGACCTGTATGCGCTACCTAACAGATTTGTTCGCCTACACAGATACCGACGATTCAATCCGCACGCGCAAACTGCTGATGCGTATTCTGTTGGTATATGCCGCGCTGGGTTTCGTCCAGATTGCCGGAGTCTTCATCTTCGATCCATCCGGGGTGGGGCGCACGGTCCTCTCGCTGATAACGTCAATCATGGCGTTGGGGCTGATAGTGCCGGTCCACCTGGGCTACACGCGGGCGGTAAGCTGGTTTCTCGTCGTGACGTTGTGGGCCATGACCTTCACGTCGTTTGTGATCGGCGGCGGCATCCGCACTGCCGGTTACAGCATCTTTCTGCCGGTCATCCTGTCCATTTTCCTGTTGGGCCGGAATGTGGGCCTGGCAGTCACGATTCTGACGATAGCCGCTGGTCTGGTCCTGACACTGATCGAGACCCACACCGACTCCCTACCCCCACCGCGAGTCTTTGAGCCGTTGACCTACTGGGTCTCGCAGAGTCTGGTGATTCTGCTGATCGCCCTTATCGTCGAAATAGCGTCAAACAGCACCCGTTGGGCGCTGGGACGGGCCAAAGCGGCGGAAGAAAACTGGCGTATGCTGGCGCAGAACACACCCGATTACATCATCGAGATTCATGCCGATCACACGGTCCGCTTCCTGAACCGCGCCATGACCGGATTACCGCCGGAAGCAGCCATTGGCAAGCCGCTCGATGCTGTGCTGCCACCGGAGATACACGCGGACACACGGATACTTGCGGACGAGGTCGTCACCACACAGCAGACAACGCAGGCAGTCTGCCCCTTTGGCGACAAACACTATCAAATCCTGGCGACGCCCATCCTGGAACGTGATCGGCTGGAAGTAGTCTGCATAACCATACGCGATGTGACCATCGAGGTGATCGCCCAGGAGCAGGCGGTGCAACTGGCGCTGGAAACTGAGAAGAACGCCATGCTGGAAACGTTCATCTCCGAGATGAGCCACGACTTCAAGACGCCGCTTTCGACCATCATGATTAGCGCCGACCTGGCCGCCCGCTACCCTGATGCTGAACGGCGGCACGAGAAGTTGAACAATATTCAGGAGCAGGCGGCGGCGCTGAACCGCTCCATCCAGAATCTGCTGACGATGACCCGGATGGATCATTCGGAGCGCCTGAACGAGCCGTTCAATCTGAACGTGGTGGTTGAGCGTACCGTGCGCGATTTCGACCTCTCGATTCAGGGGAAGCACCTCACCTGTGCCACCGATCTGGCCGCCGATCTGCCGGATATTCAAGGTGACAGCGATCAGGTGGGGCAGGCGCTGGCGAACCTGGTCGAAAATGCCGTCCGCTACACGGCAGATGGGGGTCGCATTAGCGTGCGGACCTATGTCTGTGATGGTCAGACCTGTTTGGAGGTCGCCGATACCGGCATTGGCATCCAGACCGACGACCTGGACAAAATTTTTCAGCGCTTCTTCCGCACTGCCAACGCCCGTTCAGCCAACAAGTCCGGCACCGGGCTGGGGCTGACCATCGTCCAGCGGGTGATGCAGAGCCACGACGGCGAAGTCAGCGTGCAGAGTACGCCAGGGAGCGGCACGACCTTCACGCTCAGGTTTCCTGGCTGATAATCGGTGCTACAATGTGGGAGCCGTGTTTCCTAAGAGGACATTCCCATGCGGCGAATCGTGCTGTTGTGCAGCGGACGGCAATAATGCCGTCCCTACCCACATTTCGTAGGGACGCGATTTTTCGCGTCCGCCGTGTTTCCTAAGAGGACATTCCCATGCG
>CAYQJO010000142.1:0-11392 GCA_964417785.1 uncultured Anaerolineaceae bacterium
GGCCGCCACGCGGGGACGGCCCCTACAACGGTGGTTGTGCGTAGGGGATGGCCCGTGTGCCATCCCGGTGTCCGCCCACGATTGAAAATCATGGGCTACGTTTTGCGTGTCCAATAAATGGACACGGGCGGCGATGAGGGTGTGAAGATACGGCGGGCCGCCACGCGGGGACGGCCCCTACAACGGTGGTTGTGCGTCGGGGATGGCCCGTGTGCCATCCCGGCGTGGGTGTCGGATGAATCGGGCGGGTGGTATGGGACACGGGCGTCATGGCTGCCGCGCCCTACACCGAATCGACCGTTGATAATCTGACCGAAGTCAGGTAACATTTCGTTCGATTTTTCATTCGATAGCTTTCCGCTTCGCACGGGCGCACAGCCTGATGTGGGGCAATTCCGAGGAAAGGGGAATTCCATACTTCCATGAAACGAGAATACGAACTCTCGGTTGTGATTCGTGTCGATCCGAATGAGCAGGTGATTCGGGATTCGGTGAATGAGGTGCAGGGCTGGGTCGAAGCCGATGGTATGGGCGAGATCAAAAAAGCCGATCATTGGGGACGCCGCCGTCTGGCCTATGAGGTCGACGGCCAGCGTGAGGGCTACTACGTCATCATGAGCGTCGATATTGATACGGAACATCTGCCGGAAGTGGAACGCAATCTGAAACTGTCATCGACTGTTCTACGCTATCTGCTTGTTCGGCCTGACTGAGTGATTTAGAGGAATGTGGTCATGGGGCGCGGTTTAAACAAAGTGATGATTATCGGCAATGTCGGTCGCGAGCCGGAAATGCGCTATACACCGAGCGGGCGACCGGTGACCAGCTTTAGTGTGGCGACCACGCGCACCTGGACCTCCGCTGAGGGGGACCGGCGCGAGGAGACCGAATGGTTCAATGTGGTCTCCTGGGGCAATCTGGCTGAGATTTGCAAGACTCACCTCACCAAAGGCCAGCAGGTCTATATCGAGGGTCGCCTGCAAACACGCGGTTGGGAGGATGACAGTGGCAAGAAGCACTTTCGCACCGAACTGGTCGCCAGCGAGATGATCTTACTGGGGGACCGCCGCCAGCACCATAACGATTTTGACTTCGCTGACGACAGCGAGGACAGCAGCGATTACGCTTTCTAAGTGAAATACGGAGATCATCGTGAGCAACGATAGAAGACAATCCCGTCCGGCACGCCCAATGCATCGCAGAGGCCGTACCCGGAGCATCTACTGCCCCAGCGGTAAGTGCTTCGACTACAAGAATTTTGACACATTACGCCATTATCTGAGCGAGACGGGCAAGATCAAGCCGCGCCGCCAGACCGGTAACTGCTCGCGCTGCCAGCGCGAACTGGCGCGGGAGATCAAGCGTGCCCGGCACCTGGCCCTGCTGCCATTCGTGTCTTCGGGCGAGTAGTTTCGGAGCGTTTACATGGCAAAGCGACGCCAAACAACCGGACTCCCGAAAGCGGCACGCCCACAGCCGGCAGCCGAAGAGGATAAGCCATCCCGCGAATACCGCTCCCACGCCGAGCGCGAGGCCGAGATTCAGAAATGGGTGCTGCTGGCGACAGCCGGGGTCGTTGGATTCATCCTGGTCGTGATCGCCGCCGCGTTCATCCTGGATGAGGTGGTCAACCCGGCCCGCACCGTCGCTAGCGTAGACAGTGAGAATTTCTCGGCGGGTGAGTTTGAAGATCGGGTGCGCCTGGAACGGGTCATCACGATTGAGCGGATCAATGCCGCGCTGAACAATCTGATTGATGTCGGTTTGACCTTCGATGAGGCCGGCCAGCAGGTTGTCAGCGTTGAGCCGTATGCCTCGCTGTGGCAGGAGTTGAACGTCCGCGATCAGATGGGCCTGCGGGTCCTCAACGACATGATCGACGATTATCTGGTGTTCCAGGAGGCGGAGCGGTTGGGGGTGTCGGTCAGCCAGGACGACATCGATGCCGAACTGCGCGAGGTGTTGGGTTACGGCGACCTGGAACCGCCCGCCGTCGAAGACCCGGAGGCGACCGAGGAACCCGAACCGACCAACACACCGACAGCGACGCCGCTGGTCTCGCCCACGCCATCACCGGAGCCGACCGCGACCAACACCCCGGAGATCGAGCCGACGGCCACGTTGACGCCTTTCCCGACGGTGGCTCCCGTCCCCACGCGCACCTACGATGAACGGCTGGGAGTGTTTGAGGACGATCTGGATGCTTTCTACGATGAGGCTACCCGTGAAGCCAACATGAGCCGTGAAGACGTTAACCGTATCTTCGAGGCGCGGGCGCTGCGCAAGGCGCTGAGCGAGATGGTGGTCGAACCGGAAAACACCAGCGTGTGGGTCAATGCCCGCCATATCCTGGTGGAGACCGAAGACGAAGCGCTCGACATTATCGACGCGCTGCGGGCCGGTGAATCGTTTGCGGCGCTGGCCCAGGCGAAATCGACCGATACCGGGTCGGGGGCGCAGGGCGGTGAACTCGGTTGGGCCAACACCGAGAATTACGTCACCGAATTTGCCGACGCCACCCGCGAACTGGAAATCGGCGCGATCAGTGACCCGGTGCAGTCCGATTTTGGCTTCCATATCATCCAGGTGCGCGAGCGCGAAGACCGTGACATCAGCGAGGCCGCTGTGGACGCCAACCGCGAAGAAGCCTTCGACGACTGGTTGGACGACCTGCGCGACAGTGAAGGCTACACGGTGGAAATCTCGGACATCTGGCCGGATTATGTGCCGACGGACCCGCCCTGGGTTTTTGAACCAACTTCCTAGCAGCAGAACGGTGGACCCCGGTCCACCGTTTTTCTTACCTACGCTTGCCCGATTCTCGATTGTTGCGAGGTTTGCCCCTGGACTATAATGGCAGCCATGAGCAATCAGCGGATACTACACCTGGAAGGTCGCCTGGAGCAGATGATAGAAGGGGCCTTCGCCCATCTGTTCGGCAAACGTCTTCGTATGCACGATCTGGCGATCCGGCTGGCGCGGGCGATGGAAGTGAACAGCCGTACCGTCGACGCTGCCGATCGGCGTCCGCTGGCTCCCAATCTCTACACCTTCTATGTCCATCCGGAAACGCATATGGCGCTGTTGGAAAACCAACCAGGTCTGTGCGATGTCCTCGACCAGTATGTGCTGGAACTGGTGGCCGCGTCACATTTCCGCCTCGATCATCCCCCTGCCGTGAAGTTTCTGGCGGATGCCGGTCTGGCGCGGTCGGATGTGCAGGTGGTGGCCGCTTTCCAGGGGGAGAAGCATCGCAGCACGGGAATTATGCAGCCGATCAAAGTCTATTCGGCTGACCATTTGCCGGTCAACCCGCAGTTGATCGTCAATGAGACTGCCTTAATCTCGTTGGAGGAGGCGGTTATCAACATCGGGCGCGGCCAGGAAAACGATATTGTCATCGACGATCCCTATGTCTCGCGCCATCATCTGCAAATCCGTCTGTATCGTGGCACGTATCTCCTCTTCGATGTTCACAGCCGCAGCGGTACCGCCATCAACGGGGTGTGGGTCAAAGAGCGGCGGTTGCAAAGCGGCGATGTGATACGCATCGGGCGCAGCCAGCTTGTCTACCTGGAAGACACCCCATCAGAAAACGACACTGAACAAATAGATCGCGTAGATTGGTAATGTCACCGGAGATCGTTCTGTTCGCACTGCGAGTGCTGTCTGTTTTGCTGCTGCTTGGTATACTGGTCGGGCTGTTTTATTTGCTGTGGCGTGATTACCTCAGCGCTGTACAGCAGATTCAATCGGCCCGCCGCAGTTATGGGCGTCTGGTGGCCCTGGAAAGTCTGGATAGCAAAATGGTTGCCAACGGTGCGGCGTTTCCGCTGCTGCCGCTGACCAGCCTGGGTCGGTCAGCGACGAATCATATTGTGGTGAGCGATTCGTTCGCCAGCAGCGAACACGCCCAGATCGTCCTGCGCACCGGCCAGTGGTGGCTGGAAGATCGCCACAGCCGCAACGGGACGACGCTGAACAATGTGATTATCCAGCAGCCAGTGGTGATGACGACGGGCGACATCATCGGTATCGGTCAGCATTACTTTCGCCTTGAGCTTGAATAGACAGGAGCAAACATGGTTAAAATCGGCGTTATCGGTGGATCGGGTCTGTATAACATGGCCGAGATTACCGATAAAGAATTTATTTCGGTGGATACTCCCTACGGCAAGCCATCGGGTGAAATTGTGGTCGGTACGCTGCGCGGCAAACGGGTGGCGTTCCTGGCACGGCACGGTGCCGGACATGTGCATTCGCCGACCAAGGTACCGTACCGGGCCAATATCTACGCGCTCAAGCACCTGGGCGTGCGCTTCATCATCAGTGTGAGCGCCTGCGGATCGCTGCGCGAGGATTATGCACCCGGCCACATCGTTATACCCGACCAGCTTTTCGATCATACCAAATCGGATCGGGGCGGGCGCAGCTTCTTCGAGTCTGGATTGGTGTCGCATGTCGGGGTGGCCGATCCGTTCTGCCGCGAACTGTCCGATCAACTGTATATGGCCGTCGGTCAGGTGGGGGCGACCGTGCATCGGGGTGGCACCTTCATCACCATCGAGGGGCCGCGCTTCAGCACACGCGGCGAAAGCGAGATTTACCGCCAGTGGGGATGCAGCCTCATCGGCATGACGACCTCGCCTGAAGCCTTCCTTGCCCGCGAAGCCGAAATTGCATATGCCGTTGTGGCGCATATCACCGATTATGATGTGTGGCATGTCAGCGAAGAGCCGGTCACCGTCGAGATGGTCATGAACACTGTGCGCCAGAATCTCAGCACTGTGCAGCAGGCGGTGGCGGTGGCGGTGGAACGGCTGGATGAAGATGCGGTCTACCCCGCCTGCCACGATGCTCTACAGAAAACCTTCATGACGGCGGAAAACCAGATTCCGGCGGAGGAGATGGAGAAATTGCGGCTTATCGTCGGGCGCTATTACGATTGATGCACGAACGCCATTTGCTGCTGCTGGCCGGGGGCTTTGTCGGCGTGAATGTGCTGGCATTGACTCTGCAACGTCCTGATCTGCTGCTATCCAGCCTGTGGTTGGTGGCGGCATGGTTGGCGGCGGCGGTGGGCAGCTTTGTGGCGCTGAAGCGGTTCATGCCGCAGCATGATCCGCTGTTTTTGCCGCTGATTCTGCTGATGGTCGGCTGGGGCCTGGTGCTGATCGAACGGCTGGCCCCCAATTTTGCTGTTCGGCAGGCACTATGGCTGTTGATTTCAACGGCTGCCATGTTGTCGGTGGCGCTGCTGCCGCATATGTTGCGCTGGCTGCGGGTCTATCGTTACCTGTGGCTGGCCGCCGGATTGGGCCTGCTGGTGAGTACCATCGCATTCGGCAGCAATCCATCGGGACAGTTGAGCGCACCGCAGCTATGGTTGGGACGGGGTGGGTTTTTCTTCCAGCCATCTGAACCGCTCAAGATCATCCTGGTGGCGTTCCTTGCCAGTTATCTTGCGGAGCAGTATCCGCTGCTGCGAGCGGAAGGTCTGGCCGGTGGTTCTATCTTTTCCCCGCGTCTGGTGGGACCGGTGCTGCTGATGTGGGGCCTCTCGGTGGTCATTCTGGTGTGGCAGCGTGACCTGGGGACAGCCGTCCTGTTCTTCGTTGTCTTTCTCATTTTGTTGTATGTCGCCAGCGGCTATACTGCGCTGCTGCTCGGCGGCGGTCTTCTCATTGTGGTGGCGGCGGTGGTCGCTTACCAATTGTTCGACGTGGTGCAGCTTCGGGTAGACATCTGGCTCAATCCCTGGCCGGAGTCCGATGGCCGCGCCTACCAGATTGTGCAGAGCTTACAGGCGTTTGCTGCTGGTGGTGTGTTCGGTCAGGGGATCGGACAGGGTTCACCGGTTTATGTGCCGGTCGTCCATTCGGATTTTATCTTCGCCGCGCTGGCTGAGGAGTACGGTTTCCTGGGCGTGATCGTTGTTCTGGTTGGTTTTGGGACGCTGGTGGTGCGCGGTATGCAGATCGCGATCCGGCAGCAGGGACGACCGTTCCGGGCGCTGCTGGCAATCGGTCTGGTGACGTTGCTCGGTGGGCAGGCGATTCTGATTATGGGCGGGACGATCCGGTTGCTGCCGCTGACGGGGGTAACGCTGCCGTTCTTCAGCTATGGCGGAAGTTCGCTGCTGGTCAGTTTTTGCATGGTCGGGCTGCTGCTGCGGCTTTCAGCCTTAGATGATGTATGATAGAGACAGATGAATCAGGATGGCGAATGATGGTTGATCAGACGTTAGAGACAGTCGAACACAAAGAAAAAACGCAGGGCCAGCGGATGAGTTTTCAGAATTATCTGACGCAGTATGACGGGCAGTACGCGGAGTGGCTGGTTGACAGGGTGGAGGTGCATGTGGCAAACAACGTACCGCACCAGGTACTTCTGGGGTTCTTGCACACTATTTTGAGCCTATATCTGGGATTCCGGCCCATTGGCAAGGTGCTGCTGGCTGGTGTCGCGATGTTTATCGATGAGGACACGCCAGCCCGTCAGCCAGATTTGTTGATTATTTTCAACGAGAATCTGGAAAGAGTGCAGGAAAATCATCTGCATGGCCCGGCGGACATTGCGGTGGAGATCATCTCGCCGGAGAGCAGCAAGCGGGACCGGGGCGACAAGTTTGATGAGTACGAAGCTGCCGGTGTGCGCGAATACTGGCTGTTTGACCCGGTGCGCCAGGAAGCCCGCATTTACGCCCTGAACGCTGAAGGTCACTACAATCCGGTGTCACTGGATGAGGAAGGCCGTCTGGTATCGACCTTGCTGCCGGGCTTTGCGCTGGGTCCTGAAGGGCTGTGGCGTGAGGAACCGCCCCAGGGCGAGGCGTTAATCACGCTGGCGCGGGCGATGGCTGGAGCGTAAGTTTGTACTTCACGCGGGAAATCCAGCGACTGCTGCTCGGCCTGTTGATCGCTTTCGGAATGGTGGGTGTGGCGGCTGCGTATTGGGTCGTCACCGGACCGGAGCGTATCCTCATTCGTGACGATAATCCACGCCGTGTGGAAGATCAGGTCCGTCTGCTGCGCGGTGCGATTGTGGACCGCAATGGCGAAGTGCTGGTGGAATCGCATACAGCGGAGACGGGGAACGCTGACCGCACCTATTTGTATCCTTCGATCTACAGTGCTGTCGGATATGCCAGTCTACGTTATGGTGAAAGCGGTGCGGAGGCGGCCTTCAATGAACTGCTGCGGGGTGAGACGCTATCCTGGAGTCTGGATCAATTCGTCCGGGAGGACCTGCTGCATCAACCACAGCAGGGGACTGATGTGCGTTTGACACTTGACCTGGACATCCAGAATCGTATGTTACAGTTAATGGCACCGCACTGGGGGGCTGCTGTGGTGGTTTCAGTCCCCGATGGTGAGATATTGGGCATGGTCAGTTTGCCTACCTATGATTCTGATTCCCTGGATGACAATTGGGATACGCTGGTTGTGGCCGAGGGACAACCGTTCTTCAATCGCGTCTTACAAGGTAGTTATCAGCCCGGCGGGACCATGCACACGCTCCTGATTGCAGCGGCGCTGGTCCATGATATGCCGCTTGAATCCAGCTATGCCAACAACCCGGTCGACCTGGGCGATATCGTGTTGGACTGTATTATCCGTCCGCCGACGACGACATTGACGCTGGAATTGGCTTTTCACTATGGATGCCCCGGCCCATTCGCTGAATTGGTCGATCAGATCGGACGTGATACCGTTCAAACCGGCGTCGGAATCCTGTACGAACCGCTGCCGCTCACGCTTAACGGCTATGTGCCTGATTTTGAGCCGCAGCCGCATCCGGAAAGTTTTGATCTGGATGAGGCATTGGGTCAGGGCGAGATCACCTTCACCCCGCTGCAAATGGCGTTGATGACGGCAGCCCTCATCAACGACGGTAACGCCCCGCATCCATATACCCTGCTGCAAACACGCATACCAGGTCGTGATGGCTGGACCGATGTGGTGCAGGTGCAGCCGGATTATCCGCTGATGACGGCGCAGACCGCCGCTCAGATTGCCGATTTGTTCCGCCGGTCAGCGGTACAGGGGACGGCCCGGCAAGCCTTTCGTAGTGGCCTGGGCCTCGGTGGACACGCTGCCCTGGCTTATGCTGGTGAGCAGACCCATGTCGTGTTTACCGGTTTCGTGCGTGGCGAATCGGGTGAAGGAGCGGCGGTCGCGCTGGTCCTGGAACGGACGCAAGATGTCCGCGCCGCTTCACGGATTGGTGGCAGCATTCTTCAGACCACGTTACAGGAGATCGAAACTGATGGATGATAAACCGCGTCGCAGCCTGCTGGATGAGATTCGTGCTTCCCGTGAGCGGGGCGAGCCAGAGTTTTTGTCGTCGCGTGAGGGGCGGCGACGCTTCTCTGTTGCGGCTTTGCTGGAACGTATTGTAACGGCTTTTGTGGAAGAACATGGGCGCGATAGCGCCGCACTGATAGCCGCAAAGACCGAAGCTGACAAAATCAAGCTGGTTCTGGCGGTGGCGGACTATATCATCGCCGTTGAGTCGATCACGATCTCACCTGAGGACAAGGCTGGGATCGTAGAGCAGGCTTACAGCGAGTTGTTCACTTACGGCCCATTGGATGCGTATTTCACCGACGAAGGTGTGACTACTATCGCCCTTGATGGCCCGGATAAGGCGTCGATACGGTATGGACACGGGGAATTGACACCGGTGGGGGTGCTGTTTGAGGATCGGTTTCACCTGGAAAAGGTCATCAGGCGGTTGCTGGTTGACAGCGGCGCAGACTTGATACCGGAAATGCCGTTGATCGAGACTGGCCTGCGAGTCAATGAGCGACGGATGTGTGTCAATGTGGCGGCACCGCCAGCAACAATCGAGTTGACTGCTGATATTCGTCTCCATCCAACGGAGCCGCCGTCGCTCGACTCGATGGTGGCTGTGGGTGTGATGCCTGCCCAGGCCGCTGCGTTTTTGCAGGCGTTGGCCCGATCTGAACATGGATTTGTGATTGTTGGCGACACTGAGTCGGGCAAGACGACCTTGATGGGAGCGCTGGCGAGACTAATTCCGCAATCGATGATCGCGGTTGAGCGAGCTGGCGAACTGGCACTTGTGGAGGAGGCGCAGCGATTGACGGTCGAATGGCCGGTTGGTGAAAGCGCCGGGATGACGCTGCAACAGCAGGTGGAAAAGGCGCTGGAACAGCAACCGTCATTGATCCTGCTCGATGAAGTCCGCGCCGATGAGGCTCATGCCGTTGCACCGCTGCTGTTGGTAGACAATCCACCGCGCCAGATGTGGACGTTTCGCGGCCCGGCGGATAGTAAGCGGCTGCTCTCGGCATTGGGGATGCTGGCCCGGCGCAGTGATCCGGGCCAGGGCGAGGTGCTGGTTCAGGCATTGTACCGGCGGCTGCCCTTCGTGGTCACATTACGCCGCCGCCAGGGACAGATTCGATTGCATAGTATCGCCGAATGGCAGTTTGCCGATGGGGCTGAATATCCCGACTACGCGGAATTGATGGCGATGGGGTGGGATGGACTGGAAAGTACCGGTCGGCAGCCAGAACGAAACATTTAGATGTTATGACGAATGTCACTGGTCGAGAGGTTGTGCTGCCTGTATTATACATTCAGCTATTTGAATGTAATGGGGCGGCAAGGTGATCCAGTACGAAGACCCGGCGGTCTGGCTCAAACTGATGGGACATCCGGTGCGTCTGCAAATCCTGAACATGCTGCGTGCTGGCGAGATATGCGTCTGCCATATCGAACATACACTCAATCGCCGCCAGGCTTATATTTCGCAGCAGCTTATGGTTCTGCGTGATGCTGGACTGGTGCAATCACGCAAGGATGGCTTGCAAGTGTACTATCGCCTGGCGAATAACACCGTTGAGGCTTTGTTGTCGGTCCTCTTTGGCCCGCCAGTAAGCCCTCAAATACAGGATGGCTGTAATTGCCCCGTCTGTTTGACCGTATTCATCACCGAGATCGAATAAATAGGAGAACGAACCCATGTTAGATGTCAAAGTCCTCGGCTCCGGCTGCGCGAATTGCCAGAAACTCGAACGCGAAACACGCACGGCACTGGACGGTGCCAGCATTTCTTATGAACTCACAAAGGTCACCGACTTTGCCGACATCGCGGCCTACGGCGTGATGCAAACGCCAGCATTGGTGATAAACGAAACAGTGCTATCCAGCGGCAAGATTCCCAAACAGGAACAAATCGTGACCTGGGCGCGTGAACAAGTAGACGCCTAAACTCCAATTTTCTATGCCCTGCCCCTGGGTAGGGCTTTTTGTTCGTACATTTATATTCGGGTTTTTGAATGTGGAGCTGACAATCGAAAGGACCGTCTATGCTTGTCATAAAAATCCTGGGTGCCAGTTGTCCGAAGTGCAGGCGATTGGAACAAGAGGTACATGATTGCCTGAACGAACTTAAAATCGACTGCGAAATTATCAAGCTTGATGATTTTACAGACTTTATGTACTACGGCATCTTGAAGCTGCCGGGGCTGGTAATGAACGACATTTTGCTATCAACCGGGCGTGTTCCCAGGCGTTCCCAGATTGCTGCATGGGTAGCACAGGTTCAATTGGCTGAGAAGAACACATCCGAATAACCATATTGGAGTACATGATTATGCAACTGGCACAACTCAAACCCACCCGTGAGGATCAGCGATCATTCTTTGTCGTGGGCATCCTGGCTGTTTTGTGGTTTATCGCCTATAACAACCTGCAACCCATAGCAGATTGGATTACCTACACGGTTCTCAACTTCAACCATGAAAGTCGACTTGGCGAGTCTCTCAACTTCTTCATCTACGATGTACCCAAAATCCTGCTGCTGCTTTCCGGGATGATCTTCCTCATCACGTTGGTGCAGACCTTCATCGACACCAACAAGGTGCGGGAAGTTGTCGAGAAACGCGGTGAGGGTGTGGGGAATTTAATGGCTTCCGTCTTCGGTGCGATTACGCCCTTTTGCTCCTGCTCGTCCGTGCCGCTGTTCATCGGTTTCGTGCAGGCGGGGATTCCGCTGGGAATCACCTTCTCATTCCTGATTACCTCACCGATTATGAATGAAGTTGCGTTCGTGCTGCTGCTGGGGCTTTTCGGTTGGGAAGTGGCGTTACTGTATCTGGCGTCGGGCATCACGATAGGTGTAGTTGCCGGGTTGATTTTGGGGCGGATGAACCTGGAAAACCATGTAGAAGACTTTGTCTACGCCATCAAAGCCAAAGGCCACCAACCGGGCAGTGCTATCGAGGAAAAACTGACGTGGCAGGAACGCTTCCAGCAAGCATCCGAGAGTACCCGCGAGATTGTCGGCAAGGTGTGGCTGTTTGTTATGATCGGCATTGGGATCGGCGCGTTTATTCATGGCTTTGTGCCAGAGGATGCGC
>CAYQJO010000143.1:0-11386 GCA_964417785.1 uncultured Anaerolineaceae bacterium
TGCCTTGTTTTCAACTAAGACATCTGTTCACCACCCGAAGTCCCAGAGAACCATAAGTGGTTACCAATGTGGCAGGAATTGCGCTCATGATACTCCTGTTCCGATGGTATAATCGCGTGAAACATTCTACTAACCATTTGGGATTCTTTGCATGGACTTCTCACTTAACGAAGAGCAGCAGCAAGCCCGCAAGATGGTCCGGGATTTCGTCGCCAAAGAGGTGACTCCCACCATCGGCGAATGGGACGAAAAGCAGGAGATGAACCCGGCCATCCTGCCGCGCATGGCCGAACTGGGTATCCTGGGCATCAGCATCCCCGTCCGTTATGGCGGCCAGGGGTTCGATTATGTCACATTGGGGCTGGTCTGCGAAGAACTGGAACGCGGCGATACCACCCTGCGTGTGATCATGTCGGTCCATCACGGTCTGAACAGTCAGGCGATCCTGCAATGGGGTACCGAGGAACAGAAGCGGAAGTTCCTGGTACCGCAGGCTACCGGCGAAAAATACGCCGCCTTCGGTCTGACCGAACCGGGCGCGGGCAGCGATGTCGCCAGTATGCGGACCACCGCCATCCGCAAGGGCGACAAATACATCCTCAACGGCGAGAAGATGTGGATCAGTCTGGCGACCAAAGCCCACAATTTCCTGGTTGTCGCCAAACACGATCCCGATGCCAGCCCCGCCCACCGGGGGATGAGTGCCTTCATCGTCACCTCAGATATGCCCGGTGTGACAACCGGCGATATTCACGGCAAACTCGGCGTCCGCGCCGGTTCGACCGGATGGGTCAACATGGAGAATGTCGAGGTGCCGGTCGAAAATCGCCTGGGCGAAGAAGGTGAAGGCTTCAAAATCGCCATGTCATGCCTGGATAACGGACGCTATACCGTCGCCAGCGGAGCCGTCGGCCTCATCCGTGCCTGCCTGGAAGACAGCCTGAAGTATTGCCACGAGCGCGAGACCTTCGGCGAGCCAATCGGCCATCACCAGCTTGTCAAGCAGAAAATCGCGCTGATGCAGCAGTGGTACGATACCGCTTTCCTGCTGTGCATGAATGCCGGCTGGCTCAAGAATGCGGGTAAACGCAACACCCGTGAGACCAGCATGGCGAAGTGGTACGCCACCGATCACAGCGTCAAAGCGGCACTCGAAGCCGTCCAGATTCACGGCGCATACGGTTTCAGCAACGAATACCCGGTGGAGCGCTATCTGCGCAACAGCAAGGGAGCCGTCATCTACGAAGGCACCAGCGAGATACACCAGTTGATGCAGGCCGATTACGCACTCGGCTACCGCGACGACCGTCCGCTGCGCTGTGAGATGCCGGCTTACGACGACTCCTGGCTCGAAGAAGAATAAAAGGATTAATCATGACTAAACCGAACGTTGTTGTCTTTTTCACCGACCAGCAGCGGTGGGATACGACCGGGTTGCATGGCAACCCACTGGACCTGACCCCCAATTTCGACCGGCTGGCGCACAGCGGCACCCATGTCTACAACAGTTTCACCTGCCAGCCTGTCTGCGGTCCGGC
This sequence comes from uncultured Anaerolineaceae bacterium, assembly GCA_964417785.1. Taxonomy (GTDB): domain Bacteria; phylum Chloroflexota; class Anaerolineae; order Aggregatilineales; family Phototrophicaceae; genus DAOTUL01. The sequence continues at coordinate 1,539 of CAYQJO010000143.1, forward strand.
CCGCTCGTGCCTGCAAACCGGCCTCTATGCCACCGAGACAACCTGCTATCGCAACGGCATTCCGCTGCCGACCGAACTACCGACACTGGCGCAGTATTTCAAGTCTGCTGGATACCAGACCGGCTATATCGGCAAATGGCACCTGGCCGGTCAGGGTGTGGAGCCGGTCCCGCAAGAACTGCGCAGCGGCTACGATTACTGGCTGGGGTCGAATACGCTGGAATTCACGTCGGACGCCTACGACACCACCATGTACGACAACGACAATCAGCCGGTCAGGCTGCCCGGCTACCGTGTCGATGCACTGACCGACGCTGTGATCCGCTACATCGACTCGCACCAGGAAGACCCTTTCTTCCTGTTTGTCTCGTACATCGAACCCCATCACCAGAACCATATCGATGACTATCCGCCGCCAGACGGCTACCGCGAGCGCTACGCTGAACGCTGGGTACCGCCGGACCTGGCGGCATTGGGTGGTTCCACCCACCAGCACCTCGGCGGTTACTACGGCATGGTTAAGCGGTTGGATGAGGCATTCGGGCGGCTGCACGACGCCCTCAAGAGCCTCAATCTGTCGGATAACACGGTTGTCCTGTTTACATCCGATCACGGCAATCACTTCAAGACACGCAACGGTGAGTACAAGCGGTCCTGCCATGAAAGCTCAATCCGGGTGCCGACGCTGTTCACCGGTCCCGGCTTCGACGGTGGCGGCCAACTACGCCAGCTTGTGAGCCTGATCGACCTCCCGCCGACACTGCTGGACGCCGCCGGCATCCCCGTGCCAGAGTCGATGCAGGGACAGTCGATCCTGCCTATTATCACGGACGCCAACGCCGAATGGCCGGAAGAAATCTTCGTCCAGATCAGCGAAGCCGAAGTCGGGCGGGCAGTGCGCACGCAGCGTTGGAAATACAGCGTCAACGCCCCGGACAAGAATCCAGTTAACGACTCAGGCTCCGACGTTTACCAGGAAGCCTTCTTGTACGATTTGCAAGCCGATCCCTACGAACTGACGAATTTGATCGAATCGGAAGCGCACAACGAAGTCAAAGCCGTCATGCGCGAACGGTTGATCCGGCGGATGGTGGCAGCCGGTGAGGAAGCGCCTCGCATCGAACCGGCCCCGACCAGGCCCGCCGGTCAGCGCAAGGTGACGCCGGAGGAAGCAAGAAGCTGATGGAAGTCCGGTACAGCGGCAGCGTCATCGCCACCGATGTCGGCTACAAAGAATTTCTATACCGCTACGAAGGCCAACGGGTCGAATGGATTGATGGGAGCGTGATCGAAATGTCGCCGGTGAGCAGTGACCACAACACCATTTCCGTCTTCGCTATCACACTGTTCCAGGCTTATCTGGAGCGGACGGGTGGTGGACGGGTGTTTCACGATCCAATGGTTATGCGTCCCGATGATAACTTTCCCGGACGCTCACCTGACATCCAGGTAATTCTCCCGCACAAGTATCCCATCATCGGCCAGAACGAAATCGCTGGTGCAGCGGATCTGGTGGTCGAGATTGTGTCGCCGGAGAGTCATCGCCGCGACCGGGTGGAGAAGTTCAACGAGTACGAACGTGCCGGTGTACCCGAATACTGGATTCTCGACCCGATCCAGCGAGAAACGCTGTTCTACCAGCTTGCGCCAGAAGGCATCTACCAGCATATCCCGGTTGATCCCGATGGCTATTATCAGAGTCGGGTGCTGGACCGTCTGCGCATCAAAGCGGATTTGTTCTGGCACCCGCCGGGATTCTGGGTCATTGGTGAGATGATCGAGGACATGCTGCGGTGAAAATCATCTTTCTGGGTGACAGCCTGACCTGGGGCGGTTACGGCGGCAACTTTGTCGCTGAAATCGCCCGAATGCATCCTGAACATGAGATTGTGAACGCCGGGGTCGGCGGTAACACCGTCATCAATCTGCTCGACCGGCTGGATGCAGTCATTGAGCAGGAGCCGGACGGCGTGTTCGTCATGATCGGCGGCAACGACGCCATCTCATACAGCCAGCCCGACACCCGGCCTTACTATCGTAAATCGCACAACATCCCGGACGGCGTGGTCACGCGTGAGCAGTTCACCCAGACCTATCGTGATCTGCTCACGCGCCTGCAACTCGCCTTCATCCAGACCTGGGTGGGCCTGCCACCGATGGAATACAATCCGGCAACGGTAGTCGCCATGCGCGACTACAACAACCGCGCCCGTGAAGTCGCCCGCCCGATGAATATCCCGGTGCTGGACCTGATGGCCGCGTTTCAACCAGACCATGTGCCGGAGCGGCCAGTGCTAAATCTGCGCTACATCAACCAGATCGGGGAACGGTCGGCCAGCGGATGGTCGGATTATGAGACCGAGCAACAGGCGGGTGGATTCACCTTCACCTTCGATGGGCTGCATCCCACACCGGCAAGCGCCGCTGAACTGGCACACCAGATCGCTGCATTCATCGACCTGTAACGTTTTGCGGCTAACATGCGTATACGATTGTAATAAACCAAACAAGGAGAAACAAAAATGGGATGTGGTCGTGCGATTCTGTGTATCGTCTTCCCACCGCTGGCGGTGCTGGATCGCGGCTGCGGCACGGTGCTGATCGTGCTGGCGCTGACGGTAGCTGGTTGGGTACCGGGTGCGGTCGCTGCGCTGCTGCTGAACTACATGGCGGCCAACCGCGACTAACTCTTCACATACTTCTAAGGACAGCCTGCTATCTTTGTCGTGTTAACGGTATGCCTCAGTTTGAAAAGGTATAAAATAAAGATGAAAAGGCTGTCCCGTGTCTTGAAATCGTTCAAGGCAGCACGCATCTCCCGTGAACAACTCATCGCTCAAATCGTGGCCGGGCCAAATGCACTGGCACTGGACGCTTTAGAGACCTTGCAGGAGAAACTGTGTTTGCAGGATGGGTCCATGCGCGGGGCTTATCTGGCCGGTGCATCCCTACAAAACGCTCGGCTGGCACGGGCTGATCTGCGGGAAGTGAATCTGCGTGGGGCTAATCTCACCAAGTCATATCTGGGAGTGACCCGACTGGAAAACGCCAACCTGGAAAAAGCGATCCTGCGTGAGGCTAATCTGCGCGAGGTCATCCTGCCCCATGCCAATCTCGATGGTGCGGACTTGAGCGGTGCGCATCTGGCGGCGGGTGATCTGCGCAATGCCAATCTGCGCAATGCCAACCTCAGTGACGCCAATCTCTGGCGCACCCGTCTGCAAGGGGCCAACCTCCGCGATGCCAATTTGAGCGGAGCCAATCTTGAGAACACCGAATTTGATCCGACCACAATATTGCCTGACGGCCAGCGATGGACACCCGACACCGACCTCACATACTTCACCAACGGACGACACTAAATTGACATCGGTCCCCAACCGGGTACAATACACTGCAATAATCTAAGGACTATTCGATTAATTTGAGGAGGTATTTACCTTGCATGTTGTTGTTTTTACACGAAGCACACCGGATACCGCCGCAAAGGTCGAGGTAGATGCCAGTGGACAGGTTTCCTGGGGGGGCGTTGCTCCGGTGGTCAATCCCTGGGATGAATACGCACTGGAAGAGGCCATTCTTCAGGCCAAAGCTCACAAGGGCAAAGCAACCGCCATTGCCATCGGGCCGGAGTTGCACAACGACGCACTCAAGCACAGTCTGGCGATGGGGTTGAATGAGGCCATCCGCATCGAAGACCCCGCCATCACTTCAGGTGATGGGCTGGCCTATGCCACCGCCGCTGCCGCTGCCGTCAACAAACTCGGCGATGTGAACCTGGTGATCTTCGGCAAGGAGAGTGTGGATGTCGGCACCGATATACACACCTATATGACCGCTCGCAAACTGGGATGGACCATGCTCAGTTATGTGTCTAAGGTACTCGAAGTCGATTATGACGCCGGAACCATCAAAGTCGAGAAGATGCTGGAACAGGGCAAGCAGGTCCTTACGGCCAGACTGCCCGCCGTCATCAGCGTGATGAAGGACATCAACGAGCCGCGCTATCCCTCGTTTATCGGTATCCGCAAGGCCGGTAAGGCGACCATTCCGGTGTGGGGAACCGCCGATCTGGGTGTGGATATTCCTGCTGTGGCAGTCGAGAATCTGGGCTACACCAACCCACCTGAACGCCATATCGAAAACGAGATCATCGAAGGCGACCCCGCCGAACAGGCGAAAAAGCTGGTCGATAAGCTGTTGGAGGAAAAAGTGCTATGATCTTCGCCTGGGTAGAAACATTCGAAGGCAAAGCGGTCCCGACCAGTTGGGAAGCACTGGGTGCGGGCAAGATGATGGCAGACGGCATGGGCGTCCCGCTGACCGCCCTGATATTCGGTGACTCGGCCAGCACCATTGCTGGCGAGGCGGCTCAGTACGGCGCAGATAACGTTATCGTGTGCGAAGATGCGACCTTGAGTGTCTTCCGCCTGGAACCGTATGCCGCGCTGCTGACCCAACTGGTGCAGGATCACAGTCCCAAAGCGGTCATCGCAGTGGGTACCAGCGCCGCCCGTGAACTGCTGGCAGCGTCGGCTGCCGATACGGATTCTAGCATGATCGGCGACGCGACCAGCCTGGAACTGGACGGTGAAAAGGTCAAAGCGACTCGCCCGGCCTATGCTGGCAAGCTGAGCAATCAGATGGTTGGTGGCGGAAATGGCACTCTGTTTCTCACCATTCGCGGGCGGGCGTTCAAAGCCAACGACACCAACGCGGGTACATCCGCCGAAGTAACGACGGTAGAGCCGGTCCTTAGTGAAGACGAGATCACTACTAAAGTCGACTCGTTCGAGTCCGAGATAGGCAAGGTTAACCTGACCGACGCCGCCATTATCGTGTCTGGCGGGCGCGGTCTCGCCAACAATCCCCAGGACGCACCGGGCGATGCTGGCGACGCTGCTGTGTGGAAAGCTCAGGATGGCTTTGAAAATGTCATCCAGCCGCTCGCCGATGTGTTAGGCGCTGCCGTCGGAGCCAGCCGCGCCGCCGTCGACGCCGGTTACATATCCTATGCGCATCAGGTCGGCCAGACAGGCAAAGTCGTCAGCCCCGATCTCTATGTCGCCTGTGCCATCTCCGGTGCTATCCAGCATCAGGCCGGTATGCGCAGCAGCAAAGTGATTGTTGCCATCAACAAGGATGCCGAAGCGCCGATTTTCAAGCTGGCTCGCTTCGGGATCGTCGGCGATGTCTATCAGGTCGTACCCGCGCTCACCGAAGAACTCAAGCAGCGGCTCGGCAAATAATCCCGCACACTCCGGGGTGGTCCGATGGACCGCCCCGCTAATTCTTTTGATTGAACATAGCGAATGATATCGAATTCCAGGCGTCTATTCTCACGCAGCACCCTACCGCAGCACCGCCCTGACCTCCATGTGAATTTCACCAGTCTGATGTGGCCGGAAAGTGTATCCCAACACAACCCGGCAGTCGGTGCTGCATCCAACTGGATCGCCGATCTCGGCATCCTCGATCTGATACGCGGCCTGACACAGGACCGGCGCTATACCAGTTACATCCGCAACACACTTGTCACCCTGGTGACCGACCCTGATGTGATACGCTGGCGGCAGGCGGTGCTGCGCGACTTTCTGAACAACCCGGCACTGATGGAGGCGGCCAGCGACATGCTGCCCCGCCTGGCTGGACTGCGTGACGGGAACGCCCTGCTCGGCAAGCGCGAACGCGGTCCGCTGACGGAGACGTCCGACCGGCTGGCCGAACTCGAAATCTATGCGACCGTCATCCGTGATCTACACACAGCCCTGGTAAACGCCGACATCGAGTCGGCGGCACTCCGCCAACTGCGCGAGAATCTGGCAAACGTCGTCGAAGATGAGGACTTCGTATCTCTGTGCGACCGCCTGCCAGAACTGCGCAAACCTCTGGAACGAATCAGCAGCCTGACCATCGGCATCAACCTGGACGTTCAGCTTCGGCCCGTATCAGCGGTCTTAATGGCGATCAACAACCACAAAATGCAGGGGGCGTCTTCGTTTTTGGAGCGCGTCATCGGTCCCTCGCCCGACGCCCAGGATGAGACGGGTATCGCCCCAATGAAATATCTGCCACGTGACCTGGAGCAGCGCCCATTCGCGCCCCTGTTCCAGGACCTCGAAAAGGTCATGCACCATGTCGCCAAACCGGTCGCTCAGGAATTGAACCGCTACACCCGAGTCAGCAGCGAGCCGGTGGTCCATCTTGAGTACGAGCTGGCATTTTTCGTCGCCGCCGCTCGTCTGATGCACCAGTTGCAGGCCAGAGGCATACCGTTTTGCCAGCCAGAAGTCGCACCACTGGACGAGCGCGTGACAGAGATTGACGGCCTGCACAACATCAACCTGATCTTATTTGATAAACAGACAACTGTACCGAGCGACATCCATTTTGGACCACAAGAGCGCATCGCCATTCTGACCGGTCCTAACAGCGGCGGCAAAACCACCTATTTGCAGGGTGTCGGGCTGGCTCACGCATTGTTCCAGGCCGGATTATTTCTTCCGGCGAAACAGGCCCGTATCAGCCCGGTAGATAAAATCCTGACGCATTTCCCCGCGCTGGAAACCCGCCAGCAGGGCCGCCTGGAAGAGGAAGCACAGCGGCTGCGCCTGTTGTTTCAGGAACTCACACCCTATAGTTTTGTCTTGCTCAACGAGACCTTTTCCAGCACCTCGTCCGGTGAAGCACTCTATCTGGCACAGGATGTCCTGGGTGGACTGTGTGCCATCGGTACCCGGTCGATCTTCGCCACACATTTGATCGAACTGGTCGAAACCATCCCGGAGATCGAGCGCAGTGTCCATTCGGACAGCAGCCTGTTCAGTCTGGTCGCCGGGGTACGCATCAACGAGCAGGGCAACGTCGTTCCAACCTATGTGATCCAGGCCGGGCAGCCATTGGGGCGTAGTTATGCCCGCCAGATCGCCGAGCATCATGGCATCAGCCTGGATCAAATTCTGGCAATTCGCCGGACCCGAATCGATGAAGAGGCCTCTGCTTGAATCAAAACCCCCTCCCGGAAGCGCCGAAGAGGGGGTATATGACGGATCAGATGGGTGCTACAGCGTCAATTCCAGCTTGATGCTGCCGCTATCCTCAGACACCACCCGACGGAAGTTCAATTCCTCGCAGATGCGCTGCATGGCGGTGTTGGTCGGCAGTGTGTAGCCGATGATCGATTCGAGACCTTCGGCACGCCCCACGTCGACCAGACGCGCAAGCAACTGTGTTCCAAGACCCTGTCCCTGGTACCGGTCACCGATAACCAGACCGAACTCCGCCTGTTTGTCACCATAATGCTTGGTCAGACGACCGGCACCGAGTATCTCGCGCTCCTGGGTCTCCGGGTTACGCCGGGTAGCGACCAGAACCATCTCGCGGTCATAGTCGATGAAGCAAATGCGCGAGAGACGTTCGTGTGCGATGCGCTGCTGCAACTTCATAGGCGAGAAGTAACGGTTATACACGGTTTCGTCTGAAAGTGTCTCGTGGAAGCGCACCATCATCGGCTCGTCTTCTGCCTGGATCGGACGCAGCCGAACAACCGTACCACTGTCGGCCTGCCATTCCCATGTGTATTGGGTCGGATAAGGCCGGATGGCCGGTGTCGGCAGTTCCTCTTCTGGCGTATCCGATTCGTGCAGCAGCACCCGTGCGTCCAGAGCCAGCAGGCGATCCGATGAGACCAACAGCGGGTTGATGTCCATCTCCGCGATCCAGGGCTGCTCCACCACGATCTGGCTGAATCGCACCAGCAGCTTCTCCAACCCTGCCATATCGACCGACTCACGACCGCGCACACCTTTGAGCGCCTCGTAAATCTTGGTCTCCTCCATCATGCGGCGGGCCAGCGTCGTCGTCAGCGGCGGCAGGCCAAGTGACCGGTCCTTGAACACCTCGACCAGCGAGCCACCGGAACCAAACAGAATGACCGGGCCAAATTGCGGATCAATGCTGCTGCCAACGATCAACTCATATCCGTCCAGACTCACCATAGGCTGCACATTCACACCGTCAAAATCTTCAGGGCTGACAGCCGACTGGATACGCTTAAACGCTTCACGCACAGCATCAGCGTCTTTCAGATTCAGGATCACACCGCCGACATCGGTCTTATGGGTGATGGTCTCGGAGTGAATCTTGACGACCACCGGATAACCCAGTTCTTCGGCGGCGGCGATAGCTTCATCTTCAGTGCTGGCGATCCGGTCGGGGATGGTGTTCACACCATAAGCCGCCAATACCTGCTTGGACTCATGCTCCGTGAGAATGGTGCGTCCGGCGGACCGTGCTTTTTCGATTAGAGAGGACACCAGTTCACGGTCGGGGGAGTCGTCTTCGCTGTCGGTCGGCAGCACCGGGGTCTCGTAAAGCGCACGCAGGTTATAGCTGTACTGCCACATATGGTTGAACATACGGACAGCTACATCAGGATAGGCGAAGGTTGGGATGTTGGCCCGATTCAGAATACCCTCACCGGCGCGAATATCCGCGCCACCCATCCAGCTTGCCAGCACAGGCTTGCCGCTCAGGTCGGCGTAACCTCGCAGGGCTTCGGCGGTCTGGGTGGGTTCAGTCATATCCTGGGGTGTCAGAACTACCAGCAGGCCGTCAGCGTTGGAGTCGTTGGCGGCGATTTCCAGCGATTTGGCGTAGCGTTCGGGATCGGCATCACCGAGGATGTCGATGGGGTTGCCATGACTCCAGGCGAAAGGCAAAAACTCATTGAGTTCTCCCATCGTTTCATCCGAGATTTCGGTCAGCGCACCGCCACCGAGAATCAGGGCATCAGTCGCCAGCACGCCCGGACCACCCGCGTTGGTGACGATAGTCAGGCGGTTGCCACGCGGGCGCGGCTGCTTGGAAAGGACTTCGGCCATGTAGAACACTTCGGAGATACGGTCCACACGCAGCACGCCCGACCGGCGGAAGGCAGCATCCAGCACCTCGTCACTGCCGGTAAGCGAACCGGTATGAGAGGCAGCGGCTTTGGCAGCGGCAGCGGTTCGTCCGGCTTTGATGACAATAATCGGCTTGGTGCGGGAAACTTCTCGCGCTGCTGAGATGAAGGCCCGCGCATCACCGACCGACTCCATGTAAATAACGATGCTGCGCGTGTTGGGGTCGTCTCCCAGATAGTAGATCAGATCACCCCAACCGACATCGAGCATAGAGCCAATCGAGATAAAAGCACTGAAGCCAACATTCTCCTCAAAGCTCCAGTCCAGAACAGCGGTGCAGATCGCGCCACTCTGACTGATGAAGGCAACGCTGCCAGGCCGGGCCATCGCACCGGCAAAGGTGGCATTCAGGCCGAAGAGCGGCATCATCACACCCAGGCAGTTCGGGCCGATGATACGCATCTTACCGTGAGCCGTCTCCATAATCCGGCGTTCGAGTTCGGCCCCTTCCTCGCCAACCTCCTTGAAACCAGCCGAGATGATAATCACGCCAGGGATACCGAGATCAGCACATTCCTTCACGATACCGGGGACGGTTTTGGCTGGTGTGACGATAATCGCCAGGTCAACCGGCTCCGGTACAGCGGAAATCGTCGGATAGGCTTTGATACCCATGATATTCTGACGTTTGGGGTTAACCGGGAAGATCGTCCCACCAAACGGATTGCTGAGCAGATTCCAGATGATCGTCCGGCCCACACTGCCTGCCTTTTCGGTCGCCCCGATAACGGCTACATTGTTCGGGCGAAGAATGGAATCCAGCGGACCGAACTCCTGCTGCCCGCCGCCAGACGGTACATTGAATCTGGGCTTGTCTTTTAGCATTCGGTGCTTGCTCCTTAAGTCCAATTTCACGCTATTGTAGCGCATCGTAGATTAAAGTTA
>CAYQJO010000144.1:0-11264 GCA_964417785.1 uncultured Anaerolineaceae bacterium
TTCGATCAGGCGGTCCCGGCAGACCTGGCGATGGTGGGTGAGATCGGTCTCAGTGGGGAGATTCGGGCGGTCAGCCAGTTATCGATGCGACTGAACGAAGCGGCCAAGATCGGATTCAAACGGGCATTGGTTCCGCGTATGCGGCGGCAGATTGACAACCTACCGCCGGGATTGGAACTGATTCCCGCTCGCAATGTCATTGAGGCGATGCAGGTGGCCGTCCCGCGATAACAAGATGGTATAATGCTCATGAGAGAAAGGTGTTGTCTATGGCGGTTACTGAAGAAAAACGGCAGCGGATTCACGAAGCCATCGATCAATTGCCGTCCGAAACGCTGGATGAACTGGACACATTTATCCGTTTTCTGCACCATAGGCGTGAGAATCCTGGTTCCGCCTGGTTTCGGACAGCCTACGAGCTTTTTGAGCCGGTACGTGAATCAGCACAAGGCATGAGTGAAGACGAAATTAACCAGATCATTGATGAAGCCATTGATGAGGTTCAGGGTGACGACAAATCACATCGTTGTGATTGACACACAGGTGTTTCTACGTGCCTTGATAAATCCCAAATCGCTGTGTGGACGGATGGTGTTTGAAACAGACTACGACCTGTTCACCGCTGATCCGATTAACCAGGAGATTCTTGAAGTCTTGAATCGACCTCGTATCCAACGCAAGTTTCCCCAGATTACCGAGGAAAGAGTCAGTTCAATTCGTCTTTTGTTGGAACAGGCTAATTGGGTCGAACTGACTGGTGAAGAAATTGTGCCGATTTGTCGAGACCCAAAAGACGACAAATTCCTCGCATGTGCCAGAGCTGCAAATGCTGATTTTCTCGTGAGCGAGGACAACGACTTGCTGGTAATCAAGACTTACGAGGGTACCAGTATTGTCAACGTTGCGGAATTCTTGGCACGTTCAAAACGATCCACCGACCGACCGCCAGGTCCAGCGCCGTCAGGCTGCGGTCGGGAATCGTCCCCTGGATGATCTCCGTCACTGTTCCCATGAACAGCGCAATCCCAACCGCACCGATCAGCGCTAGCCGGAACGAAAGCCCCCCATGCAGCACCCAGAACCAGAGCGCACTCAGTACAGAGAAACCGCCAATATGGCCGGTCCGGGGGGAGCCGCCGGACCGACGACAGGTTCGGCACTGGATTGCAGCAGCCTGGTCCAGGCCAGTGTGAGTGTCCAGCGGATCATTGTATGCTCAATAGCACGCTGGCTTCAGCGCTCCACAGCCCTTCCAGGTCATAATATTGACGTTTTTCTTCCAGAAAAAGATGCACAATGATGTTGCTGTAGTCCATCAGCACCCAGCCGCTGTCCGGGGTACCTTCGGTTGAAAACGGCAGCATATCGTATTTCTCTTTGACAGCCACCCGGACATGATCGACCAGAGCTTTCAGTTGACGGTCACTGTTACCATTGCAGATCACGAAGAAGTCCGACATAACAGTATCGGGGCGCAGGTCGAGCAAAACGATGTCTTCAGCTTTTCTGTCTTCCACCACATCGACAATGAAACGAGCAATCTCTAACGTATCCAGATTCATTTCTCCTGTTTACGGATAGTGTATTGTCCCTATTTTAGCACAATTCAGTCAAGGTCCATCGTTGCAAGTACCGGCAGATGATCGCCACCCAGGGCCGGTCCAATGTCGCTGTCTATCGCACGCAGTGTGTCGCTGATCCAGATGTAATCCAGTCGCAGCAGCGGAATCGATTCCGCCGACCACGTAACGCCCAGTCCGGCACTGGTAGCCCGGAAGACATCGGTCATATCCAGGGTCAGATCGCTATAGATCAAAGCGTGTTGGCTCATGTTGAAGTCACCAGCGACGATATGCGGCAGCGGTTCGCTTTCAAGGAATTCGTACAGGAGCATGATCTCTTCGTTGCGCTGTTCCTCGTCATAGTTAACGAGCTTTCCGATGATGGGAACATCGGCGCTGATGCCGAAGCGCTCTGAATCGGCAATGGGAACCGGCATAGACACATTGTAGACAGCGATTTCATGTCCATCAACATCCACTACGGCACGCGGATGCGGGGCGTCGTCATCCTGGCTGATGACCGGATAGCGCGAGAGCAGCACACGGTTGCCCGGTTGTTCGATCTGGTACGGGTAGAGGTCTGTCGGGAGTGGCTCCTCCACCTCTTGCAGAATCACCACATCGGCGTCCAGGCTGCGCAGCCAGTCCACACCTTCATCGCTGCGACCCATATTGAAGGTGACAACTTTCAGGGTTGGGTTGGTCGCATCTACCGGGACGAGCGACTGTTGAAAAAATGGTCCAAACCAGAGGATGCTGAGCAGTGTCAGCAGTCCCAACCGGGCCACCTGCCGCCACAGTCCCGCCAGCGCCGCCAGCACCAGCAAGATGTATGCCGGAATGAAGGTATAGATGACAAAGGCGTTGAGCAGGGCGATCCACCATAGGCGATCACCGAGGATCAACCGAAGCGCGAAGTAAACCACCATTGCAATCAAATAGGTTGTGCTGAGAGTATTCAGAAGCCGGCTGATGAAGTTGCTCTCGGACCGCATCGGTTCAATCCCGGTGGGCTGTAGGATAGCGGTTGATGAGGGATGCGTAGACATCGATGACCTCATCCATCATCGCCGGCCAGGTCTGTGTCTCGGCGAATGTACGGGCCTTGATTCCCATCTGGCGCAGCGTCCCCGGACTGGCAACGATCTTTCTGACGCCTTCGACCAGGGCAGGTGTGTCGCCCACAGCGAAGGTATAACCGATTTCACCCTCCTCAACCACATCGGGAATACCGCCCACCCGTGAGGCCACCACCGGCAGACCAGCGGCCATTGCCTCGACCACCACCAGGCCAAACGACTCCATCGCCGATGGAAAGACGAATACATCGGCGCTGGCATATGCCTGCCACAGCGGTTCACCCTTCATGTAACCCATGAACTTCGTGGGCGTTCCAGCGAAGTGCTGTTCTAACATCTCCCGTGCTGGACCATCACCGATGATTGCCAGCCGCGTATTTGGCACCTGTTCCAGGATAGAACGCAACTGGTCAATCTGTTTTTCGACACTCAGCCGACCGACGTAGATGAGCAGATGATCGTCACTATGGCCGTCGGACAGGGCTTCGCGCATGGTGTCACTGTGATGGCAGGGGTTGAAGCGCTCCGCATCGACACCGCGCCGCCACAAACCGACATCGTGTATACCGAGCGCCTGCATATCACGCTGAACCTGCCGTGATGGAGCCAGCGAGGTATGTGCGGCGTTGAACAAGGTGCGTGTCATCCAGTTGATCGCGGGTGTGGTGATGCTGTAACCAAACTGCTGCGCCATCCCTGCCATGTCCAGATGGAACGAGGTGAGGATGGGTACGCCCATGCGTTTCATCATCAGCAATCCCATTGACCCGATCACTGCCGGGTGGATAAAGTGGGCCACATGGGGGTTGAACTGCTTAAGCTGGCGGTAGGTACCGATAGTCGGGGGACCGAACTTCAATTCCGGATAGATCGGCAGGGTGATGCCCGGCGTCCGGATTACATGGGTATCGGCGTATTTGCTGACCTGATGGCCCAATTTAGGCGACAGTGAGGGGGCGACGATGACCGATTCGACCCCTCGTTCAGCCAGATGGTCGAGTAACAGGCAGACTACGGTGACAATACCGTCGACTTTCGGCAGAAACGTCTCGGTAAACAGTGCGACCCGCATAAATGCATCCCTTCGTTGCGCCAAAAGGATAGCGCAACTTGGCAGAGACGCATAGACGGAATCAGGCGTAGTTGCCGTGTTTGTCGATCAGGTCGATGATCCGCCGGTAAGTCTCCAGGCTGACCTGCGGCGGCACCGAGTGATCCGAGTGATAGGCGTAGCCGCGTCCGGCCATCCCGGCATTGAATTTGGCGATGATCTCGGCTTCGATCTGGTCGAGATCGTTAGTCATCATCACCATGACGTTGATGTTGCCGAAAAGCGCCAGCCGGTCGCCAAAACGTGGGACCAGCTTGCGTATATCCACACTGGCTTTGGCTTCCAACGGTTGCAAGCAGTCGAACCCGGCCTCGATATACAGGTCGATTACGCGGTTGATGTTGCCGTCGGTGTGGTAGATGAACTTCATATCGTGCGCGTGCGCCCAATCCGCCAACCGCTTGTGGTCGGGCCAGATAATCTCGCGGTACATGGTCGGGGAACAAAAAGTGTTCTTGTTATAGGCCATGTCGCCCCACATGAAGATACCGTCGGCCTCAATGCCGCTGGCGACAATTGCCTCGAACTCGCGGATCAGTGCATCGGTATAGGTACTGGAGACGTCTCGCACCCAGTCGGCGTCGGTTGCCATGGCGATCATGACAATTTCATCGCCCATCATCTTGCGTGTCACCTCAAACGACTCGGCGGCGTGCCACAACACCCAGCGGTTGGCACGGCGGCCCCTGGCATGGGATTCCTTCATCGCCTGGATGTCCGATTGAATCGGCGAGTTGACGAAGGCCGGTTTATACACCTGTTCCCATTTGTCGCGGGTGTCGCAGTCGAAGCCGACATGTTCAGGCGTGCCGGACTTGTGTTTCCAGAAGCGCCCGATAGCGCCCCATTTATCCCGGATAAGTTTTGTCTCCGTGTCCTCTTCCAGCACCACCTCCTGGCCCGGAAACGCACTCGGCCACGCGACTCCGATGCTGTGAAAATCGGTTTGCAGCAGTTCCAGCGCCCCGTCAAAGCCGCCAATAAGCCCTTCCTGTGTCCAGCGGACGATGGTCTCGTCCCAGTAGGTGTCGTAGCGCGGTATCCGGTCATGATCCCGGCGCTCGAACATGCGTTGAACCCGTTCACGTCCTGTCAGCATGATATGTTTCCCTCTGTTTTTTTCCTATCATAGCGCCAATTGTATCTACAATGCGCAACCATTAAGATGCTTTCCTTGCCGGACAGTCATTTGCATCTTAGAATAGGTTCAGGCACGTTTCCTCTCGTTTTGGGGTAAGTGGATGAGCGAAAAAAGCGATGTGATTGTCAGGCTGGATGATCGGCTCCGTTTGATGTCGGCGGTGCTGGCGGCAACAGATTTCCCGGAGAAGGCACAAAAGCTGAAACCGCACGGGACCCATGCCCATGCGCGGGCCACGACCAAGTATCTGAGCCAGTTCGATCAGCATCCGGCTGTCCAGGCGACACAAAACTTGCTCGATCAAAATACGCCGCTAGAAGCCCTGTTCGCGCTGGTCATGCTGATGGACTGGCCGACGATGGCGCTGCCGCAGCTTCCACCCTGGTCACCGCCGAATTATAACCTGCTTTTGAAAGACTTCTACGATACGACTGAACTGGGTACGTGGTGGGGGCGTGAGCATGATGTGTGGGAAAAGGCACTGGAACAGGCCCGCAACGTCTTTAAGGGTATCGCGTTCAAACCCTTCCTCAAGCCGTTCCTGGGCCAAATCGAGCAGGAATTGGTGTTTATCCCCAATATCAGCTATCCCACCGACTACGATGTCGGTTTCCAGATCGGTGAAGACCTGGTGTGTATCGCGCCGCCGCCGCTGGCCTGGGGCGATAGTCCACCCTGGCCCTACGACGAGGCGACCATGATGACCTACTCGTACCGGGCGGCCATGATGGTCTTCGGGCGCGTTCTACTGACCAGCTACCTGCGCACCCACACCGATAAGCTCTCGGAGATTGTCACCAACGAACTGCCGGTCAGTGACCAGTTCCGGGCGCAGTATCCCAGTTGGGAAGACCAGTTTTCGGCGCTGTTCTTATCCGCAGCCGTTGCGATGTACCTGGAAGCCCATGTGGATGAAAAAGAGTACAGAGCCTATATGCTGATGGAGAAGAAAGCGCGGGGCATGGCGATGCTGCCGGGGACGGTCAGTGTGCTGCGGCGCTACCTGCAGGAAGTCGGCAACAACAAATACAGCAACCTCATTGAGTTCCTGCCAATTTTCCCGCGTCAGTTGCGGGTTGCCCGCAAGATTGTCACCTTTTGAGTGTGGCGCAGCCGTGCTGCGCCAAACACCTACTCGGCGTTGTTTTCCTGAATGAAATCGTCCAGCACGGCTCGCGAAATGCGATAGCGATAGTTGATTCGTGCCGCCGTGATCTTGCCCTCGTTGATAAGATCAATGACCGCTGTTTCGGTTGTGTTCAAATAGGATGCGGCTTCCGCCAGGGACATCACACTGGGGAACCGGTCCTTGCGCGGCTGCGGGCGCGGTTTAAACACCGGCGCGGGTGGTGCGGTCTGCTGCGGCGGGGAATCGGGCTTTTTGTCTTGTTGTTGTTCGATTTTTTGCTGCTCAACCGGCTGCTGCTCACGGTAGACGAGCGCATAGGCGGCGCTCACCGATGCAACCAGGATGGCAAACTCGAAAGCATCAACCAGGGCGGCGCTCAGGCTCAAACTGGATGCAACCAGACCGAGGACCATACGCGACACCAGCGGGGTCGTCAACACAAATCCCGCTGTACGTACTGGCGTCCCCTCGGCGTTGATATTGCCGAATTGAATACGTCCCACCAACAGAAGCCCCGCTCCGAGAATGAACAGAATCTCTGACAAGGCTGTCCCTCACATATGTTTTCTAACGATTAAATAAATATAACATAGAGGGACGCCCATCCGTATGTCTATTACCCGGTTCTCATCTATTTAAGGTGCGTAATCATCCCCAAAGGTCTGAACCATCAACTCCAAAAGCTTTTCCCGTTCGGGGATGAGGACGGTCTGCCCGTTCATGATGAAAATCGTCTGGTACTGCTCATCCATTGAGCCGGTGGCGATACTTTCCCGCGGGATATTAACCGCGTAGGTGGCAAGCTGGATCATATCTTCCAGCGCCAGATCGGTGTAGACATGGCCGTTCAGATCGCCCAGCAGTTGCGGTGCGCCCGTAATCAACCGGGGCATCAAATCGGCAGCGGTGACTTTCTGATGGATGGCCTGCAAGACCTGCATCTGGCGCTCGCCGCGAAGGAAGTCGTTGTCGCCGTGCCGGGTACGGGCGAAGCGCAGCGCGTCCGCGCCGTTGAGCAGATGGGTGCCGCGCTCCAGATAGAAGGGATCAAATCCGCCGAACATATCCGGGTAGGCCGGGTCGCTGATGGGATAATTGATGGTGATCTCGATTCCGTCGAGCCAATCCACCACCGCGACGAAGGCCTCAAAGTCGAAAGCGATATAGGCGTCAATATAGATGCCCAGGTTCCATTGCAGCGTGTCCATCGCGTAATATGGCCCGTATCCTTGTTGTATGTTCTCGCCTTCCACCATCAGTGTGTTGATGCGGGTGAAGCGCTGAGTCTGTGGTGGCTCCATATGGACGTCACGCGGGATATGTAACATGCCGATGGTCTGAGTCGCCGGGTCCACGCTCAGCAGCAGCATGGCGTCTGTGCGTGCCGACAGACTAGCCGGTGCGTCCGGGCGGCGATCCATGCCCAGGACCAGTACCGTAAAGCGCGACTGACCATCCCAATCGACCTGGGCCGAGACGGTGGTAAACCCAAAGAATCCCAACAATGCCAGCAACAACAAACCAAGACAACCCATACCTCCGGGACGATTCGGTTCTACCATTACGCCACCCTCCACGATAACTTATTTTAATGGTTTTTGACACGGACGCCGTATGCCGTGTCAACATGATTGTATGGGAAAATGTCGGGCCAAACCTGACGGAACCACTACGTGATGGGTACCATATGGATCACGGTGACACCGGTGCCGCCTTCATTAGGGCGAGCGGTCTCAACTTTGGAGATGAGCGGGTGGGTCTCGACATGGCTGCGGACTGCCTTACGCAGTGCGCCAGTGCCTTTGCCGTGTATGATGCGGGCAAAGGGCAGACCGGCGGTATAGGCGGCATCGACATAAGCGTCCAGACGTTCCAGGGCGCTGTCCACGCGGCTGCCACGTAAATCGAGTTCCAGGCCCGGTGATTTGACATCGGGAATGGCGACCCTTTCGGACTCGTACTGGCGGACATGGCCGCGCTTCATCTGGCGGCGATGGCTGCGATTGCGCCGCTGAAGCTCATCCTGAGACGCCCGTACACGCAGCGATCCAACCTGGACCATCGCTTCGTCTTCGTCCAGTTCGATGATTGTGCCTTCCGCGTTGAGCGTTTCCAGCCAGACCACATCCCCCAGGTGTGGGATATAATCGCGGTCGTCCGGGGTTTCGGGCGGTTTCTCTTGTGGAACGATGCCGTACTGTGCGATCTTCTCGGCGGCGGCCTGCACTGCCTGGAGTGTTTCCAGCGGCAGACCGGCCCGGCGCATATCGTTGCGCAGGTGTTTGAGTTCCTTGCGGAAATCGTCGAGTTCTTCTTCGGCGTGACGGCGGGCGCTGTTGACCACATCGCGCCGCTCGTCTTCGATCTTATCCAGCCGCGCTCGCAGTTCGTCGTGTTCCGCTTCCAGCTTCAGCCGCTCGGATTCGGCCTGTTCGTACTGGCGTTTGATCGCCTCGCGGGTACGATGAATCTCATCCAGCAGATCGTCAGCGATGAGGTCTTCGGTCGCCACCATATTGCGGGCCGCCTCGATAATCTCTTCATCCAGACCTAATCGTGTGGCGATAGCCAGTGCATTTGATCGCCCTGGCAGCCCGACGATGAGCCGGTAGGTGGGGGCCAGTGTTTGCAGGTCGAATTCAACGCTGGCATTGCGCACACCAGGGGTCTCCACACTGTAGATTTTCAATTCCGGGTGGTGGGTGGTGACCATCGTCGTGATCTGGCGGTCGCGTAGTTGGGTGAGGATAGCACGCGCCAGCGCTGAGCCTTCCGCCGGGTCTGTACCGGCTCCGACCTCATCCAGCAGGACCAGCGTTCTTGAGTCAGCCTCGCGCAGTATGTTGATGGTGTTGGTCATGTGGGAGGAGAAGGTACTGAGCGACTGCTCGATGCTCTGCTCGTCGCCGATGTCAGCATAAATGCCGGTGAACACGGAAAGCTGGGCGTCTTCCACCGGCAGGTGCAGGCCGCACTGCGCCATCATCGCCATCAACCCGACTGTCTTCAGCGATACGGTCTTGCCGCCAGTGTTGGGGCCGGTGATGACCATTACCCAGGTGTCGGTATCAAATTCGACATCAATCGGGACGACATTGCCGCGCAGCAGCGGGTGACGCGCCCCTTTCAGATAGATGGTGCTGCCGGGATGGTTGGCCGATTTGGTCGTGAACGGCACCAATCGCGGTTTGACCGCATTGATGCTCTCGGCGTAGTGGGCTTTGGCGAACAGCAGGTCGAGATAAGCCAGCACCTCTACCGTGCGCACAATGTATTCCGATTGGTTGCCTACTTCTCCACTGAGCGCCAGCAGGATACGGCGGATTTCCTTCTCTTCGTCCAGTTGCAGTTCGCGCCATTTGTTGTTCAGTTCCACTGTTTCCAGCGGCTCGATAAACAATGTCGCACCCGATGACGACGAGTCATGCACCACGCCGGGGATGCGTCCCTTATTGTCGGCTTTGAGCGGGATCACATAGCGCCCGTTGCGCATGGTGATGATGGTTTCCTGGAGATACTGCGCCCGGTTTGAGGTGATGATGCGGTTCAGGCGGTTCTGAAGGTTATCGAAGGCCAGCTTGAGTTCGCGCCGGATGACCGCCAACCGCGCACTGGCGCTGTCCTTCACCTCGCCGTTATCGTCAATGGCGTTGGCGATAGTGTTCTGGAGATCGTTACATTCTTCGATCTCGCCCACCAGATCGGCCAGCAGGGGGTAGAGGTTGTCCATCCGGCCCAGTGTGCGCTTGATAGTTGTGCCGCGTCGCAGCGTGGTGCGAATATCGAGCAGTATGGATGCGTCGATCATCACCCCACGTTGGGCGGTAATGGCGATGTCGCGGACATCGTGAACACCACCTAGCGAGATGTTAGTCCGGTTTTCAAATAACTCGCGTACCTCAGCGACTTCCCGCTGCCATGTCTGGGCTTCATCCAGGTCGATTGTCGGCAGCAGTTCGCGTGCCAGTTCACCTCCGGCGGAAAAACTGGTATATTCTGCCAGTTTGGCTAGGACTTTATCTAATTCGAGAACGGCGATTGATTTGTCGTTAATCATGATCCGGGATTCGTCGATTGCGTATTGACGAAAAGTATAGTGGACAGAAATGTGAATTTCAATAGAAAGGTTTTAAAAGGTCCATTAAAGTCCAAAATGGACGTCAGGGTGCCGGTTTGTAGATTGCCATTCCATGCGACCTCTTCGACCGTTAAAATGCGATTCTCGCATACAAAAAGGAATCCATCATGAGCGACAAGATAATCAGCGACGGTGTTGTGGTCAGTCTGGCCTACACCCTGACCGTCGAGGGAGAGACAATCGAAGTTATAGACGAGCTTGAGCCGCTGGAATATTTGCACGGCGGCGAGAACATTGTCCCTGGCCTGGAACGGTTGCTGGCGGGGAAAACGGTCGGCGACAGCTTCAGCGTGACCCTGGAACCGGAAGACGCTTACGGCGAATATGACGAGAATAACGTAGAGTTGATCGCCCGCGAAGACCTGCCCGACGAAATCGAAGCGGGTATGGAAGTCTATCTGGAAGCCGACGATGGGATTATTCTGGAAGCGGTGGTCAATGAGGTGCGCCCTGATGCGGTCGTTCTCGATCTCAACCACGAATTCGCCGGGAAATCCGTCACCTACGATGTGAAGGTGCTGGGACTGCGTCCGGCTAAAGCGCAGGAATTGGCGCAGGGCTACCCCGATGGCTTCTTCGACGATGTTGAGGACCATGAGCATTAGTTCGCGTTTTGTGCTGGCGTCGGGGTCGCCCCGACGCCGGGAACTCCTCACCGGTCTGGGCATAACTTTCGACATCATCAAGCCAGATGTGGACGAGAGCCAGCATCCTGGCGAGGCCCCGTTCGATTATGTGCGTCGTCTCAGTCGCTTCAAAGCGGAGACCGTCGCAGCCGATTTGCGGCAGCCGTCGGCGGTGCTGGCGGCAGATACCGTCGTGGTGCTGGCCGCCGATACCATCGGTGTTGACGGTGCCGGGGAGATTCTGGGCAAGCCGGTTGACGCTGCCGATGCCCGCACCATGCTGCGGCGGCTGCGTGGACGCGCACACATCGTCTGTACCGCGCTGACACTGCTCACGGTCCCTGACCGGCGCGAGATCACCGAATTGACCTATACGACGGTCCACATGCGCGATTACAGCGACGCCGAGATCGACCGCTATATTGCCAGCGGCGACCCCTTCGACAAGGCTGGCAGTTACGCCATCCAGAACGAGATG
>CAYQJO010000145.1:0-5638 GCA_964417785.1 uncultured Anaerolineaceae bacterium
CCTCTGCCGTTCGCCCTCTGCCAGGAAATCCGGTGGGATGTAGCCTTCGGGCAAAACCTGGGGTTCTACCGGTTCAGGCGGCGGCACAATATCCGCAACCGGTTCCGGCTCGCTGACCTCGCCTGTCTCCTCGTCGTAATAATCCTCTTCCAGCGTCCAGGGTGGCACATCGTCCTCAGTGTACATCAGCGGCGGCGGTGAACCATTTTCCGGTACTGGGTTTTCATCCGCCCAAACCGGCATTTCATCAACGAACTGCGGTGTTTCAGCATCCATATAGTCAAAATTCTGCGAGACCGAATCCGCGATAATCTGCGCGTCGCCGCGAGAGACATCAAACTTGCCTTTCACTTTGACTACGGTTCCCTCGTCAAAGCCGGACATTTCACCGCTTTCGATCATCGACGCCACGCGATCCCAGGTGCGCGGGAACAATACCACCTCAATCGACGCCGCCGATTCGTGCCAATCTTCGATCTGAATCACCGCCATCGCGTCGTTGTTCTTGGTGTAGATGCGGCGCATAGCGACGATCTCACCGGCAATCGTCACCGGCAGACCGTTGTAAGTGGCAGCCTCCTGCTTCAACTGCTGCACGGTCTGGGTCGAATCCGATTTTTGCAGTGCCTCGCGGAACTTATCCACCGGACGCCCGGACACATACAAACCGAGCAGTTCTTTCTCCCACGCCAGCATCTCACGGGTGTTGGTGTCGGCAATATCGGGCAGATTGTTGAGCGAGTCATCGACCAGACCGGTTGCCTCACCGAACATGTTCATCTGGCCGACCTCCTGGTCCTTGAAGTAGCTGGCGCTGTAGCTCACCATGCGATCCAGCACATTAATGAGTTGCAGCCGCCCGCCAAATTTCTTCATCGCGCCGACCTTCGCCAGACTTTCCAGCGTGCGCTTGCCCACCTCGCGCAGGTCAACCCGCTGGCAAAAATCGACCAGATCGTCAAACGGCCCACCGGCTTCGCGGGCGTCGATGATCTTTTGCAGGGCGCTGGCACCGGCGTTCTTGATAGCCGCCAGACCAAAGCGGATACCGCGCCTACCCGTATCCGGGTCCGATTGGATGGCGAAATCGAGCATGCTGCTGTCCACATCCGGCGGCAGGATAGGGATTTGCAGCCGGCGGCATTCTTCCAGGAAGTGCGATACTTTGGTCGAGTCGTCACGGTGAACAGTCAGGATGGCGGCCATATACTCTTCGGGATAATGGCACTTGAGATAGGCCGTCTGCACAGTGATGACGGCATAGTCGGAGGCATGTGAGTTATGGACGATGATGTTATTGGCAACGAAGTTGTGTGTCCCTTCGATTGTCAGGTCATACGTCGGTTGTTCGCCCGCATATTCGATGGAGGTGATGCAGTCCCAATAGAGATCAGAATCTGCAAATCGCCTCAATTCTTCTGAGTCAAAATACTGAGCCATCTCGCTGATCGCGTCTCGCGTGAAACCACTTTTCTTACCGTTGACCGCTCGACTGAATTCACCTGTAGCAAGGCCAGTTGCTGCGGCAACTTGTCTCCAACTAACGCCAGATTCCTCTCGCTTCCGACGTACAATATGCTTGACGTCAACCGGGATTATGTCCTTAGCTCCCGATGACAAACGAGCCGATGAGGTTGCATAATATGCTGAACGTCCTTTTTCATTTATATGTCCATCGCCTTCCCACATACGTGCAACCAATAATGACAGTTGGTCATTTCCAAGCTGAAATACTTCTGCGGGAATAAACTTGGAATGAGAGTTGGCGTTTCGGAGTCCGAGTCGCTCTATCCATTTCAGCACACCTGATATCTCTGAACGTTTAATAGGTTTGCCATAAACGTCGAACATCCCTCTCCGTCGATGTGTACTGGCAACTGTGTTTGGGAATTGTTCAAGATTCCTAACGTAATCATTCCACTGGTCCTCATCTCCTGTGTAGAAGTAAATGCCAGTTGGATGGCACAGATTCCCTTCTACAAGAAGATGTCCCAACACAATAATCTGATAATCTGACCAAGTTTGGTCAGCAGACACCTCCACATTTCGTGCAACCGCAATCCGGTCGCCCTCACGTAAGTCTTCCAGATTGCGCCAGCCATCGAATGTGAAAAATGGATGGTTGCCGGTCGCCTCAATCTGACGGCCAAGCTGTGTGGTCAAACGATACACGGGTTTGACCCCGTTTGACATCACATCGGTGATACGACCCGATTTCAGTTGCAGCGTATCGGTATCGAGTGTCAGCGTCCGGGTGACGCTTTCGGCACCCGTGAACAGGTCTTCCACGCGCACTACCCGACCCGTATCCGCGTCCACAATCTCAGTGTCACCGACTACGCACTTGTTGAAGCCATAGTTGGCGAAAAACTCGATATCATCAAAGATTTTGCCCGCTGCGTCCTCATCAATGCCGTTTTCCGGGCCACGTTCCAGAAAGATCGTGCGGTGCTTCACCAGGTCTTTCTGCTTCTTCTTGGAGACCGCCCGCCGCATCAAGTCGGCTTCGCCCAGTTCGTAGCCGAACAACTCACCGGCGATTTGCATGATCTGCTCCTGGTACACGATAATTCCGTGTGTCTCATCCAGGATATTCTCCAGCTTCGGGTGCCGGTATTCCGGCTGTTCCTCATTGTGTAAGCGCCGGTTATACTGCGGAATGAACTCCATCGGACCGGGACGATAAAGCGAGATTCCGGCGATGATGTTCTCGAACACCTTCGGACGCATATCGCGCAGCATTTGCTGCATACCGGAGCTTTCCACCTGGAACACACCGACCGTCTCACCCCGCCCCATCATGGCAAAAGCATCATCCAGCATGGCGACCTGCTCCTCGGTCAGGCGTGGGTCGTCATGCCGGTAAGGGATGTTATCCATCGTGTACTGGATGCCGTGATGCTGCTCGATCAACTCCGCCGCTTTGCGCATGATCGTCAGTGTGGATAGACCGAGAAAGTCCACCTTGAGCAAACCGATGGACTCGCAAGTCTCCATCGGAAACTGCGTTACCGCTTTGAGTGCGCCGCCGCTGGGGTCTTTGCCGGTGATCCGGTGCAGTGGCAGATACTCGACCAGTGGCCGGTCGCCAATGATGACCCCGGCGGCATGTGTCGAAGCGTGGCGGCTGACACCCTGTAATTTAGTCGCCGTATCGATCACCCGCTTGATCTCCGGGTCGGTCTCATAGAGCTTCTTCAAATCCTGGATCGTATCGACATACTCCATCAGCGGTTTGGGACGCGGCTCCTGCGGTATCAGTGCCGCTGCCCGGTTGACCTCGGTCAGCGGCACATCCATCACCCGCCCGACATCGCGCACCGCTGCCTTCGGTCCCATCGTCCCAAAAGTGATGATGGCAGCGACCTTGTCCTCACCGTATTTGTTGGCGGCATAGGCGATCATCTCGCCACGCCGGTCGTCGGGATAGTCGAGGTCGATGTCGGGCATGCTGACTCGGCCCGGATTGAGGAAGCGCTCGAACAGCAGGCTGTTCTGGATAGGGTCGATGTTGGTGATACCCAGGCAGTACGCCGCCAGACTGCCCGCGCCTGATCCGCGCACATTCCACCAGATGTCGGCGTAGCGAGCGAACTCGCACAGGTCCCACACGATCAAGAAGTAGGTATCGAAGCCCATATCGTGGATGATGGTGAGTTCACGGTCCAACCGCTTGCGCAAAACGGAATCATTTTTACGCTCGCCGAAGCGCCAATCCATGCCCTTCTCGCACAGATAGTGCAGATACGATTGGGCGTCGTAGCCTTCCGGCACCGGGAACACCGGCAAATGATAGCCTTTGTGCCGCAGCGTCGTGCTGCACATCTCGGCCACCTTCGCCGTGTTGTGAATCGCCCCCGGCACCTCGCCGTAAATGTCCCACATCTCCTGTTTGGAGGTCATGTAGTAGCTGTTGTCGGAGAAGGTCAGCCGGTCGGTCTCGGATTTCAGCGCACCGGTCTGGATACACAGCAGCGTGTCGTGGGTGTCAAAATCGTCTGCATTGACATAGTGCAGGTCCGTGGTCGCCAGCAAACCGACATCGGTGTGGTTGGTGCGGTTGTAGTCGATCAACCACTGGTTCAACTGCCGCTGAAGGTCAATATCGTGTTCCTGCAATTCCAGGTAGAAGCGTTCCGGGCCAAACATCTCCTGGAAGCGCCCGATCCATTCTCTGGCTTCCTCGTCGCGGCCTTCCTGGACATAGCGCGGAATCTTCGCGGCCAGACACCCACTAGTCGCAATCAACCCCTCGGAATGCGCCGCCAGGAAATCCAGGTCAACACGAGGCCGGTAATAGTAGCCGCGAAGCTGCGCCTCGCTGCTGATCTTGAGGAGATTCTGATACCCGGTGTCGTTCTCTGCCAGCAGCAGCATGTGGAAGGGGGTTCGATCCAGTGTGGCATCTTTGTCCTCCATACCACGCGGCGATAGATAAGTTTCCACGCCAACAATGGGCTTGATGTCTGCGTCAAGGCAGGCATCGTAGAAATCAATCGCACCAAACATTGTGCCATGATCGGTGATCGCCAGCGCAGGCATCTCCAGTTCTTGCGCCCGCTTCACCAACGCCTTGATGCGGCTCAATCCGTCCAGAAGTGAAAACTCCGTGTGGACGTGCAAATGAACAAACGTGTCGTCAACCATAGGATTCTCAGTCAGTATTAGAACACCCGTAGTATAGCGCATGAGACGAAGCCCTGAACAGGGAGTTGCGAAAACCAATTGCGTCGATTAAAAAAGAACGTTGATCGAATATAGAGAACTAACCATGCGCCCGGAGTTCGTCAACCTGCTGTATGTCGGTGCCGGAGGATTTCTCGGTGCCAACGCCCGATACGTGCTGTCGGCCTGGGTGGCCGTTGCCTTTGAACGCCTGTTGGGGTATGAATTCCCTTACGGTACGCTGTTCGTCAACGTAACCGGGTCCTTTTTGCTGGCAATTTTCGGCGTGTGGGTTGCGCGCCAGGCCAATTGGCCTGAGAATATGCGGTTGCTGGTGGCAACGGGCTTCTTCGGCGCGTTCACCACATTTTCAACCTATGCCAACGAAAGTATCACCCTCATCCACAGCGACGACTGGGCCGTCGGATGGGGTAATATCCTACTGACCAACGGGCTGTGTCTGGTGGCAGTCATCGCCGGGCTGTGGCTGGCAAATCGTTAAAGGGAGTTTATGGACGAATTCATCAAAGTCATCATCCTGGGCATCATCGAAGGTATCACCGAATTTTTGCCCATCTCCTCCACCGGCCATCTGCTGGTGTTCTCCGCACTGCTCAACTCGGAAGTGGCCGACCGCCTGGGCGGGACATTCGAGATTTTCATCCAGATCGGTGCCGTCATCGCGGTCGTCGGCTTTTACCGCGAAGACCTCTGGCGGCAGGCACGCACTATCACAACGGATCGCGGCGTCCAGAGGCTCTGGCTCGGCGTGATTGTGGCGTCGATTCCGGCGGGTATTTTCGGCTTCTTGCTGCGTGATTTCATCAAAGAGACCTTGTTTCCGCAGGATACCGCACCGCTGGTTGTCGCCACCACCCTGATTCTCGGTGGGATTGTCTTCCTGCTGGTAGAACGCCGTCCGGCAGCCCAACCGGGCGCACCGGCAAAAACCAACCGTCTGGAAGACATCTCG
>CAYQJO010000145.1:5738-11250 GCA_964417785.1 uncultured Anaerolineaceae bacterium
CTCGTTCCCGGCGTGTCGCGGTCGGGGGCGTCCATCGTCGGCGGTATGATGACTGGCCTGAACCGGCAGGTAGCGACGGCGTTTTCGTTCTATCTGGCACTGCCCGTTCTCGGCGGTGCTACCCTGCTCGATCTGCTCTTGAGCCTGGATGAGATCAGCAATGATGATCTGGGCTATCTGTTCGTGGGCGCGGTTGTTTCCGGGATCGTCGCGTGGGTTGCCATCGGATGGCTGCTGCGTTATGTCGCCAGTAACAACTTCGTCGCTTTCGGATATTATCGCATCGCCGCCGGAATCATCATTCTTTTGCTCATTGGAATCGGGACTTTGTAGTATAATAAGTGATGCAAGAAATTCCGCTGAGGGAAGCAATATGTCAGAAACGAGTGGCAAGATTCTAGTAATCGAGGATGCTGAACCACTGCGAAACGACATTATGGAGATGTTGAGTTTCGAGGGGTTTGAAGTTCGAGGCGCAGAAAACGGTATTTCCGGTGTGGATGTGGCGCGTGATTATCGTCCTGATCTCATTATTTGTGACATCATGATGCCGGAATTGGACGGGTGGGGTGTACTGGACATGCTTCGACAAGATGACCAGATGGGGAATACACCGTTTATCTTCCTGACTGCTCGCACAGACCGCACTGAAGTCCGTATGGGCATGGGCAAGGGGGCCGACGATTATCTCACGAAACCGTTCGTCGCTGCCGAACTGCTCTCGACTATTCATGCGCGGCTGAAAAATGTGCAGCGTCATAAAGAACAAATTGAAAAAGAAGTTGATAAAGTCACACAGAACATCATCACACACCTGCCCCACGAGCTGCGCACACCACTGAACACGATTATCGGTTTCTCCGACCTGCTCATCGCGGAGTCAGAGCGGATCGACGGTAGCCAGATTATAGAATGGGCGCAGCATATCAATCTGGCGGGGCAGCGCCTGTTCCGACTGGTGGAAAATTACCTCACTTACGTTCGGGCCGAAGTCGCCCGCCACAACCCGATTGAACTGGCGACGATTGAACAAAACCGGCTGCAAATCCCCAGTGCCATCATCCAGTTCCAGGCTACCCACAAAGCCCAACAGGCCGAGCGCGAACTCGATCTCGAAATGGAGCTGTGTGATGATGTGGAAATTTGCATGTCGGACCAGGACCTGAGCAAGATCGTGCAGGAACTGGTCGATAACGCGCTGAAATTCTCCATAGAAGGCCAGCCGGTCGGTGTCCGCTCATACCTGACTGACACCCATTATGTGTTAGAAATCAGCGACCAGGGCCGGGGCATGACGGCAGAGCAAATTGACTCGGTGGGCGCGTATGTGCAGTTCGAGCGTTATTTCTACGAGCATCAAGGCAACGGACTGGGTCTGGTCATCGCCAAACGCCTGACGGGATTGTACAACGGCGAGTTCAAAATTGAGAGCAGCGTCGGCAAGGGAACAACCGTCACCGCCATGCTTTTGAGATCGTAAATGCTTCAATCGCCCGACCTGTGCTAGGATTGAGTCGTCATGTCGGATATTTAAGGACGAAACACGATGGCCGAAAGTCCACCTAAAAAACTACAAAACCTGGGCAATCGCCAGCGGTCAGCGGACGCCAACGGCAGCTCATCAGGCAAGTGGCACCCGCCCGCAATCGAAAAACTCGAAGACACCGGCCTATCCAAGTTGAATGTGGGCGACCTGATTGTTCGCGTCATTTACTTCGGTGGCGATATGACCGGCTATGCCATCAGTGACATCATCAAGCTGCCGTTCAACGGTGTGATTGATAGTGTGATCGAGTTTCTCAAACGCGATAAAATCATCGACTTCACGGGTGGTTCCGGTGGTATCGGCGAGGCCAGTTATCGCTACACACTCACCGAAAAAGGCATGGATAAAGCCCGTGAGGCCCTGGCCCGAACCCAATACGCCGGTCCGGCACCGGTCGCGCTGGAACAGTACATTGACGCGATCAACGCTCAGGCATCCAACCGGCCACCGGTGAACCAGAAAACGCTGCGCGGTGTTATGGACAATCTCGTCATCGCGGACGAGATGCTGAGCAAAGTCGGCCCGGCGGTCAATTCAGGCAAGGCGATTTTCCTCTTTGGCCCTCCTGGCAACGGTAAAACGACTATGGCCGAGCGTGTTGGTGAAATCGTCCTCGGTGAAGACCTGTGGATACCCTACGCAATTGACGTCAGCGGCCAGGTGATCCAGTTGTTTGACTCGGTCAACCACAAGCTCTCCCCTGACCCACCGCAGATCAAACTTGGCACGGGCAAAGTGCTTGACCCGCGTTGGATTTGCATCAAGCGGCCAATGATTATGGTCGGTGGTGAGTTGACTATGAACGGTCTGGACCTCGTTCACGACGACATCAGCAAGTTCTACGAAGCACCGTTCCAGATGAAGGCCAACGGCGGTATGTTCCTCATTGACGACTTTGGCCGCCAGCAAGTCAGCCCGGTGGAACTGCTCAACCGCTGGATTGTACCGTTGGAAACCCGAGTCGACTTCCTGACGCTCAACAACGGGCGCAAGATCGGTATCCCCTTCCATGTCATGACAATATTCTCGACCAATCTGGACCCGAAAGATCTGGTGGATGAAGCGTTTCTCCGGCGCATCCGGCACAAGATCGAGGTCGGCAACCCGACGCTGGAGCAGTTCAAAGCCATCTTCGAGATTATGTGCCGTATCACGAAAATCCCCTGGGACGAACAAGGATTCAACTATCTGATCGAGGAGTGGTTTATCAAGCCGGATCGCGAATACCGTATGGTTCACCCGCGTGACCTGCTGGCTCAGCTTGCAGACATCGCCGGGTATCTGGGAGTCCCGATCACCATGAGCGACAGAGAGTTGCTTGATATGGCAGCAGCTTCCTACTTCGTGGAGTTGTAATTCGTGTCCGAACAGCGGGTGGTCCTGGCAGTCACCCAGGACGAGGAATGCCATGCCTTTGGTAAACTCCTCAAGAACATGGGATTGCAGACCGCGAGTGCATCGACTGCACTGGATGCGCTCGCACTGCTTGAAGATTACCCGCCCGACCTGCTGATTATGGATATTGAACTGCCAGACCTGCATGGCTGGCAAATGCTGGCAAAGCTCCGTGAAATTGGCGAATTGCGCAGACTGCCGGTGATCGTCATCACTGATTGGGCCGATTTCGGTACGGCCGTCGCCGGTGTACAGAAGCTGGTCCGTCCGGTGAGTATGGAACGGCTGCGCCGTCTCGTCCTGGAAAGCCTCGACTCCCCCGCGTAATCGCCCTATCAACCTGCGCTCCGATGTGTAGAATAATCTGTTATGGCATTTGACGAAGCAAAAATCTATGTTCGTAGTGGCAATGGCGGCGATGGACTGGTGTCCTTCCGTCGAGAAAAATACGTCCCACGCGGCGGCCCATCCGGCGGTGATGGCGGACGCGGTGGCGATGTTATCGTGCGCGTGAACCCCAAACTGAATACGCTGTCCGCTTTTCAGAAGAAAGTTCATTTCAAAGCAAAACACGGCCAGGGCGGCGGCAGTTCCTTGAAAACCGGGGCCGGTGCTGAAAATCTGATCATTGATGTGCCACCTGGCACCGTGATCCGTACAGTTGAGACCAACGCGGTCCTCGGTGATCTGGTCCATCCAGGCGAGGAGGTCGTGGTGGCACGCGGCGGACGTGGTGGGCGCGGCAACGCACGCTTCACCAATTCATCCAATCAAGCCCCACGCATCGCTGAAAAAGGCGCACCTGGAGAAGAACGCTGGCTCAGGCTGGAACTCAAGCTCATCGCGGATGTGGGTCTGGTTGGCGTACCTAACGCCGGCAAAAGTACCTTACTGTCGGTAGTCAGCAACGCTCGCCCCAAGATCGCCGCTTATCCATTCACCACGCTTGAACCCAACCTGGGTGTTGTCACCTATGACGGCGGTGAACTGGTCTTCGCCGACATCCCCGGCCTGATCGAAGGCGCACACATGGGTGTCGGTCTGGGTCACAGCTTCCTGCGCCATGTGCAGCGCACCCGGATGCTGGTCCATGTATTGGATGGCAGCAGCGAGAATGTGCTGGCGGATTACAGCCAGATCAACAGCGAACTGGCGCTATATGACGAGCGCCTGGGTGAACGCCCGCAAGTCGTCGTCTTCAACAAGATCGACCTGCCAGAGGTGCAGGAACGCTGGCCGGAAATCGAGGCGGCCTTGAAAGAACGCGGCGTTGAGGTCATGGCGATCTCTGCCGCCACCCAGAAGCATATCCGGCAGTTGATCCAGCGCGTGTTTGAAACCGCATCCGACCTGCCCCGACCAGATATCGCGGAACCGGTGGTCGAACTGCCGGTATACGAGATCGATGACGACGACATGGCCTTTGACATCACGCAGGAAAATGAGGGGTTATATCGCGTCAGCGGCAGACGGATTGAACGCGCCGCTGATATGACCTACTGGGACTTCGACGAAGCCGTTTTGCGCTTCCAGGATATTCTGGCGACTCTCGGCATCACAAAGGCTTTGGAAGACGCCGGTATTAAGCCGGGCGATACCGTGTATATCGGCGAACATGAACTTGAATGGTCAGACTGAAAAGGCTTTTTTGTGAGACGTTTGGGCATACTGGGCGGGACATTCGATCCCCCACACTACGCACATCTGATCCTGGGTCAACATGCGTTTGAGGAATTGAACCTGGATAGAGTCTTGTTTGTCCCGGCGGGTGTTCCGCCGCACAAAACCGTCACCCGCACGCCATCGGAAGACCGAATCCACATGCTGAAATTGGCGATTGAGAGTAACCCGAATTTCGAGCTATCCCGCATCGAGATCGACCGTCCCGGCCCACATTTCACCATCGATACTATACGTTTGATCCAGGAACTGAACCCGGAAGCGGAATTGTTCTTCATCATGGGCGGCGACACCTACCGCGACCTGCCCAACTGGGACCGTCCACAGGAGATGTTCGAGACCTGCAAGCTGGCCGTGGCCGTCATGCGGCGGCCCGGCTTCGGCAGCCCGGACCTGAGCCTGGGGATGCACCGCAACACCATCCCCGACCTGGAGGAAAACGCGCTGATGCTCAACTCGCCGCTAGTTGAAATCTCATCCACCGACATCGTTGACCGCATCCAGCATGGCAAGAGCATCCGCTACATGGTACCCGAATCCGTCCACGACTACATCCAGGATAAGGGATTGTACGAGAAAGAGCTGGCATAATGCGACGTCTGCTGTTTTTGGCGCTCATCCTGATCGTGAATCCACTGGTACAGGCGCAGGAACCGGCACCGACTCTGGTGCCGCCAACGCCCGTCCCCCGCGCTGACAGCGGTGAGCAAGAGATTCTACCCTCGGAGTCGGCTATCGCCCGTATCCGCAACGACGGCGTGGTACGTGTGGGCATTCTGTACAACGAACCGCCCTTTGGCGAATTAAACATTCGCGGGATGCACAGCGGCTACGACGCCGATCTGGCCCGCAGCATCGCCGATGTGTGGGGCGTTGAGATCAAATTCGTCC
>CAYQJO010000146.1:0-11184 GCA_964417785.1 uncultured Anaerolineaceae bacterium
CCGGGTAGCCCCGGCGCAACGCTTTGAGCGTTGCTGTCGCCTGAATCACATCGCCGATACAGCAGGGACGCACCAGCAGAATGCGTGCCGGTTGGTGTGGCGGGGTGCGCTGCTGCACCAACCGGGAGAGCAAGGCATACATTCAGGGTGCGGCGGTCGGTGGGGCGACTTCGAGCGTCTGGATGTTGCCCAGGTTGATCGGCAGCGTGGGGGTGACGCTGTAAT
The DNA here is from genome assembly GCA_964417785.1 of uncultured Anaerolineaceae bacterium. Classification (GTDB taxonomy): domain Bacteria; phylum Chloroflexota; class Anaerolineae; order Aggregatilineales; family Phototrophicaceae; genus DAOTUL01. The sequence goes on from CAYQJO010000146.1 coordinate 226, forward strand.
CCGGTGTATCCTCACGCTGGCCCACCGACACGGCGACCATTCCACCGATCAACAGCACGAGGACAACAATGACCAGGATCAACATCTGGTTGACTGTGAGATTGCGTAAGAAGTCCATGTCTATCTGACCTTTCACGGACGCGGCATGCCGCGTCCCACAATCGTTGAGCGTTTATCGGATGGGAACGTTGTTCAGATTGCCCTGTATGATGTCCACGAAGGGCGAATACAACCAGCCGACCGACCCGCGCCAGATCACCTGATACCAGAACCCATCAGCCGTCCGTCCGACCACCGGCAGCAGCGCACCCCAGGTAATGCGCCCGGTCTGCTCCGAGGCGACACTGGGGGCGGCCCGCAGTCGAAGTCCCGCAAGAACCTGTATCTGGACCCCGGTGTCTGGCAGCCCTTCCAGGCCATAGACGGCGTTTGCGCTCAAAATCGGTGCCTGGAATTCGTTGCGGTTGGTATACAGATAATAGCCATATGCCCACCCCTGGTAGCCGGAAAGCTGGAGCAGGAACCAGGTGGCTTCAGCGTTACGCCCGACAACGGCGTAGGTCTGGCCGCGCAAAGTCTCACCGATTTTGTTGGCACCGAGCGAGGGCGCGTCGCGCACATTGAGTACACGGGCGCGGATTACAGTCGCCGTGAGTGCGCCGGACGGAATTTCCGGCAGCGGGGTCTGGGTGGGCAGTGGGGTCTCGGTGGGCAGCGGTGTAGGACCAGCAGTGGCCCCCGGTCCTGGTCCACCACCGGCAAGCCCCCAGAAGACCTGCAAGTAAGCTGTCCCAGACTGTTCAATGAACTCGACCCGCATGGTCACCGCGCCGCCAGGCAGTACCGCCTGCGCACTTTGCGCGACTCCTGGGGTGGATGTTGTCACCACAGGTTGGCCGTTGATTTGCAAGGTAGCGCGGTCGTCGGCGTTGACGGTGAAGGTGTAGGTTCCGGCGGCGAGGACCTGGGTTGATGTAAACACAACCGAGTAATTATCCGCCGGGACACCCGCAACCGCCGCTCCTGTGTCGGTAGTGGGGACGGTGGACCAGGTGAAATTCAACCGGCTGTAGACGGGCGTGGCCCCAGCGATGGGGTTGGTCAGATTGGTCGAATTGTAGAACTGCGATGACCAGGGGCTGGTGCCGAAGTCCTGGGCGTTGGCCGGGTTGAGCAACACGCTCAGAACGCCGGTCAAGACAATGAGAACCAATGCAATCGGTAGAATGTGTCGTCTGCTCATGAGTCATATCTCCTGATTAAGCGGAGCCTTATCCCATTATACAGTTGTCTGTCCAACTTCGCTTGCTGCGTCGGCCAACCGATGGATTAACGATTTTTCGGTCGCGATTCGTGGATATGACCGAGCAGCACTGGAATGTCGCCCGCCAGTTTCAGTATGCCGATAATCACGGTGAAGAATTCCAGGCGGCCCATAATCATGCCGAATATCTTGGTCCAGAGCAGGGATGCTTCAGCCTCCGCACTGGTGACACCCACCGACAGCCCGACCGTCCCCAGGGCGCTGGCGAACTCAAACAGGCTTTCGTCCAATGGGAATCCGTGTAGGGTGATGATGGCGGTCCCGGTTAACAGCACCACCACGTAAAAGAACACCACCAACACTACCTGCCGCACCATTAAATTGCTGAGAAACCCGCGTGATTCGCCCTGCCAGATTTCCGGCTGGCGCACCACATGCTTTGGCAGGAAAGCCCGTCGAACCTCCCAGATCAGCGCCCTGACCAGCACATAGACCCGGAACTGCTTGAAGCCGCCGGCTGTTGAACCGCTGCCGCCGCCAATTGTCATCAGGACGATGAGCAGCAGCCAGCCAAAATCGTCCCAGATGTGAAAATTGCTGACCGTCGAAAAGCCGGTGCCGGTCAGAGCCGAAGTCGCTTCAAAGATGGCTGCCCGCACCGCCTTGCCTGCATCCGGGTACACATTGGTGGTGATACCCCATAACAGCAGCAAGCTTGCGATTGGCAGTACGACCGCTACCAGCCGTACTTCGCCGTTGCGCAGTACCGGTCGGAATTTGCCTTGAAGCAGGGTGAAGGCCGTCAAAAAATTGAGCGATCCCAGCAGCATCAACACGATGATGATGGTTTCGATGACGCCGCTGTTCCAGTAGCCGATGGATTCGGGCCGGGTGGAGAATCCACCGGTTGCGACGGCGGTAAAGGCGTGATTGATGGCGTCAAACGCCGACATACCCGCCAGCCACAATGCGACCGTGCCGACTGCAATATAGGCGACATAAATGCGCAGGACCAGTTCCGCCGACCGGCGTACATGCGGCACCAACTGGTCGCCGCGCCCTTCAGCCACGCTCAGACCGACGCCCGCTGGTCCGGTGATGGTACTCAGCATGAGGATAGCGAATCCTGCACCGCCCGCCATTTGCAGCAGACTGCGATAGAACAACAGGATACGCGATGCCTCGGTCACATCCACCACCGATAAGCCGGTGGTGGTCCAACCGCTGGTGGACTCAAACATCGCCTGGGTGAAGGTCAAATCGCCGGACAGCATAAACGGTACCCCGCCAGCGCCAACAGCGATCACCCACATGACGAGGACGATCATCATGCCTTCGGTGATAGACAGGCTCAAGGGTTCGTCGGGGTAGAACTGGCGTTGCAGCAGATAGCCGCTGACGATCAGTGGTAGACTGATTCCCAGGAAACCGCTGGCATGGGCCGACTCCTCCGGGTAAAACGGGATGACCCCCAGCGGCAGCAGATACAGGCCGCCGATAATCATGAGCATAACGCCCATATAGGCGATGAACGCCCGGTAGCGCTGGCGTAGATAGGTCCGGTAGCGCATCAGTTAGGCTGGACACCGCAGAGTGCTACGAGATTCTGTTCTTGCTCTTCTGGCTGGCTGATGAGAATGAGGTGGTCGCCGACCAGCAGCCGCGTGTTGCCGCGTGGGACCAGCACTTCATCATCACGGATGACACAGGCCACCAGCGAGCCTTCGGTGAGGCCAAGTTCCATCAGCGATTTGCCGATAGATGGTGATTCGGAATCCAGCCGCACATCGGTGACGTTGATCCGTCCCTGGGCGATGGGCATCAGTGTGGTGATGTCATCAAAGTTGGCCTGCTGCTCGATGAGCGATGCAATGATTTTGGTCGCGGAAAAGGCGACCGAAATGCCCAGTTTCTTGAAGACCTCTTCGTTTTCCGGGTCATTTACCAGGGCCATCGTATGCGGTACGCCGTACAGCTTGTTGGCGACCTGGCAGGCGATCAGATTGTCCTGGTCGTGTTCGGATAGCGCCAGCACCACATCGGCGCGGCGGGCGGCGGCTTCTTCCAACTGATTGACGCCGCTGCCCTCACCGAAAACGACGGTTGCATTGGTCTGTTGGGCGAGTTCCTGGCAGCGGGCGCGGTCGTTATGGATGATGGTCACATGATAACCGCGTTGGATGAAGCGACGTGACAAAAAGTAAATCGTCTTATCCCCGCCGATCATGATGATCCTCATCGAGCATCCTTTCTCCCGCTTCCGGGTCCACAAGAGTGATAAAAGACGCTGCCGCCAGCTTGGTCGGGCTGATGGTATCAATGCCGAACTCGCGGAAAATTGCCTCACGGGTTGGATCGTAGACGCGGGCGATCACACGCGGTACATTGAAAATGCGGCGGGCAATCTGTGCCACCATCAGATTAGCGTTGTCGCGGGTGGTGATGGCAAACAGGTAATCGGCCTTCTCCGGTTTGGCTTCGCGCAGCACATCCATTTCGATGGCGTCACCGAGTATGCGAAAGCCGCTGAACTCGGTCGAGAGCCGTTCAAAAGCGCGTTCGTTGTCATCAATGACGACCAGACGATGACCCAGCCCACTCAGGCGATTTGCCAGGGTACTCCCCAGGCGACCACAGCCGACAATGACGATATAATACGAGTCTTTCATATGTTCCAATCCCAGCATAGCCGCCCATATTATATAGGCGGATGGGTACTCAGGACAGAGGGAGCCAGGACGTGCAGATACTTGAAATTGGCATGATGGTGTTGTTTGTAGCCGGTGTGGTGATCGGCCTTTACCAGCGTTGGCAGCGCGACCAGCGGCGCAAAGCCGCCGTACAACCGTCCGATCCAGTGGCCGTCACCGATCCCTATCAAGAATTGAGCAGTACCCGTTGGCAAGAACGGCTGGCTGCGGTCCAGTTACTCGATGGGCAGGCCGACGCGCTTGACGCCCTGCTGCCGCTGCTATCTGACGCCGACAGCGACGTGCGAGAAGCAGCGGGTGAAGCTCTGGTCCACATCGGCGCTGCCGCCCGGCCCGGTCTGGAAACGGCCCTGCTGGAAGCGCGGAACCCGGACTCCCGCACGGTGGCCGCCCGCGCCCTCGGTCAGATTGGCGACCGTAAGGCACTTCCGGCGCTGGTCCAGGCGTTGAACGATGTCAGTTCATGGGTGCGGGTGGCGGTTGTCGAGAGCCTGGGCCAGATTCAGGACCGGCAGGCACGCGAACCGCTGCAAGCAGCCCTGGACGATGAGAACGCCGATGTCCGTGAGGCGGCGCGGCAGGCCCTCGACCGGATCGCCCGAAAATGATGCGCCGGCTGCCCCCGCTGCTGTTGGTTTTGCTGGCGCTGGCATTCTTTTACCAGTTGGTTTTCAGCGGCTTGATCCTGGCTCGTGGCGACACCTATGTCTATTTTTATCCATACTGGGATGCCCGCGATACGGCATTGGCCGCTGGTCAACTGCCGCTGTGGACGCCCGATTTGTTCATGGGAGCGCCGCTGCTGGCGAATCCGCAGTTGGGGACGTTCTATCCGCCCAACTGGTTGACGATTTCGCTGGACCCACCCGACTCGGTGCGGATCAGCATCGTGCTGCATGTTGTGTGGGCTGCACTCGGTACCTACGCGCTGGCACGGCGCTGGCTGGACCCGGTCGCGGCGCTGGTCAGTGCGGTGGTTTTCGCCTTTGGCGGCTATCTGGGAGCGCATGTCGAGCAGATCAACCAGCTACAGGGATTGTCCTGGCTGCCCTGGTTGTTCCTGTTGTTGGATCGGGCGCTGCGGGACAAGCGACCGCTGCTGCCATTGGCGCTGCTCGGACTGGCCTGGGGGATGCAAATCCTCTCCGGCCACACGCAGACCGTCTTCATCGCCGGGATCGGCCTGGGTGTTTATGCGATTGTGGTTTCACCAAAACGTGTGATTCGACATACGGTGCTGCTGGCGCTGGCGGCACTGATCGCGTTGATCGTGGCCTCGCCGCAGCTTATCCTGACGCAAGAACTGGTGTCGCTTTCCAACCGGGGCGGCGGATTCAACCCGCAGCAGGCGACGGCCTTTTCGCTGCCGCCGGTCTTGCTCGGACGCGGCCTGCTCCCCGCCTATGACAGCCAGCTTTTCGGTGAGTACGTCGGTTATGTCGGTGTGATCGGTCTGGCGTTGGCGGTGATGGGGGCGATGAGTGACCATCGTGAGCGTTGGCCCTGGCTGGCGCTGGCGCTTGTCGGGGTGCTGCTGGCGCTGGGACGCCATAACCCGCTCTATTGGTTGTTGGCTGGCCTGCCGGGATTCAACCTGTTTCGTGTACCGGCCCGCTGGCTGGCATTATTTGCACTGGGTACGGCGCTGCTGGCAGGAATGGGGGTGCAGGTAATCACGCATGGTCGCCAAAAATGGCGTCCCTACGGGTTGGCTGCCGGATTCATCGGTTTATTGGCGCTTACAACATTGTTGGCGGGGCAGGCCGATGCCGAATTGATCGACGGCCCGGCGGTGCCAGCGGCGATTACCTGGACCGGCTGGGCGCTGGCGTTGGGCGCGTTCATGGTCGTATGGTGGCGGCGCAGCCGGATTTTGATGCTGATCGTGCTGGTGATTGAACTGGGGCTGGCATCGCAGATGTTACCGTACAACGATCTGAGTGATCCGGCGGTGTACGAAGATGGGCGCTTCACTGTCTACCAGATGCAAGCCTATGGCAGCGATCAATCGCCGCCGGGACGCCTGTTGAGCATCAGCGATTTGCGCTTCGATCCTGGCGACAGGGCCGCACTGGAAAAGCGCTGGTCCGACCTGAATGAGCGCGGTGTACGCTATGCCTTCACGGCGACCAAGTTGCAGGAGACGCTGGCCCCTAATCTGCCGCTGACCTGGAATGTGCCGACAATAGATGGTTTCGGCGGTGGTGTGCTGCCGACCGCGCATTACACTGCGTTTACATCGCTTCTGCTGCCGCAGGAGACCCTGCGCACGGTCGATGGCCGTCTGCGTGAGGTGCTGGCGCAGCCTGAATGCCGGGGGGCCTGTGTCCCGGAAGACCGCTGGCTCGATCTGACCGGCACACGCTATCTCCTGACGGATAAAGTCTACGATCTTGTTTACGAGAGTATATTCTACGATACGCAGTTAATTTTCCCCGATGAGTTCCGCCTGGCCGATTTTGTGTTCTTCGAGGCGAACGCGGTCCATGTGTTGTACAGCGAGCCAGCAACGGTTATGGATGTGGTGGTTGAAAATGGTTGTGTGGACGGACGGCAAGAATGCCGTCCCTACAAATCATCGACACAAATGATGCCCGATACCACACAAATCGACGGCCTAACGCTCTCCCGATTCGCCCTGGATGAGGCCGTGACAGCGGCGGCGATCACCATCAACGCGGACCGCCCGGCGGGGATTCGGGCCGTATCGCTGGTGGATACGCGCACCGGCAATTTTCTGCAACTGGCTCCGCCGGGATGGCGGCGCGTGTATTCCGCCGATGTCAAGATTTACGAAAATCTGGATGTGATGCCGCGAGCCTTTGTCGTCTACGATGCACAGGTCTTCCCGGATACCTGGGACGGCACCGAGTCAGCGCTGGACGCCATGCGCGACCCGACCTTCGATCCGGCGCAGACGGTCACATTGAATGTGGATGACCTCACATCTGCCGCACTCGGACGCGCAGAAGCGCGTCCCTATGAGGTTGAGATCATAACGTATACCGACGAACGGGTGGAGGTGGTTGTCAACGTGGAATCTGAGGGTTTCCTGGTGCTGGTGGATGCGTTCTACCCTGGCTGGCGGGCGACGGTGAATGGTGAACGGGTGGACATTCTGCGGGCGAATGTCATGTTCAGGGCGGTCCTGGTCCCGGCGGGGGAAAGTATGGTGGTTTTCAGATTTTTGCCGTTTCCTTGAGCTAGAGGGGCAAAACGAATCATCTGCGATCTTTCTGCTGCTCCCATCTATTGTAGCATCAAACGGACAGTTTCTACTCCTTGCACCACTACAACCAGAATAAAGGTTAAAATGATCTGCTCGATCTCGAACTTGAAGCGGTCGTTTTCCGCAATTTCAAACATCGTACCGGACAGCACACCGTAGACGATCAACAGCGCCATCAACACCATGACCGGTCGACGGCGTATGGCATACAGCCAGCGGCGCGGTGACAATCGCCCATCCGCGAGCAGCATCAGCCCGAAAACGGTCAGGCTGGCTGGGATGGTGAAAAACAGGGCAGAACACACTGGACGGTCCACAACCTCGCCCAACCAATCGCCGATAAAGGTCAGATAGAGGACGTGGCGGGCCAGCAGGATATGGGTGGGCATCTCGATCACGTTGTCGATGAGATGTTTATACGTATACGACGGGCAGACGTAAATCTCGTAGGCATCGCCGACGGTACGCAGATAGCGCTTCGGATCGTGCCGGATCAGGCGCAGTGCATTCGCCCCGTAGACCGCTGCCACGTCGGGGACGTTGATATTGTGCTGGTCGTTACGCGCCAGGCCGGGGTAGTCCGATGTGCGGTCGAAGCCGTAAGCGGCATACTGTGAGGGAAAGGCGAACGCACCCAGTTCCAGTACCACCGGGTCATCGACCAGCGTCGCCAGTTCGTCCGGTGAATAGCCCGCCGATGTCACCCGCCACAGGTTGAATCCCGACCAGCTACTCCCGCCGAAAAAGCCAAACTGGGCCAGATTTTTGCCGTACCAGCCAACCGACAGCAGACAGATCAGCAGCGAGACGACCAGCACCCGCCGTGATCGGGCCATCACCGCTACCAGTGCCAGCAGCGGCACCAGCAGCACCGCATGATATGACGCCCGCGTTAGAATCAACAGGTTGATCGTCAGCACCAGCGCGACCAGCGGCCAGGATCGCCGGGTGGCGGCATACAGTGCCATCCAGTAGACGGCCAGCACCACCAGAAAGGCGGTCATGAAAGTATAGAGGGGATAGGCTTCGTAGAGAATCAGCGATGGATTGAGCGCCAGGATCAGTGCGATCCCAAACGCCAGCCACTGCCGTCCGGTCGTCTGGTAGATGATGGCGTAGAGCAGCGCCGACATCACCCCGCCGAGAACGATGTGGATGAGGTGCAGCGCCACCAGATGCGCGGGGTAGAAGATCGCGCCGACGATCCCGCCATAGAGGTTATACAGCGGCGGCTGCGCGTGCAGGTTCCAGATGGTGCCGAGCAGAGCGCCGCGCAAATCGCTCATCGGCTGAAGCTGCCAGTACCATCCCCATGTGCTGCTGGCTGGATCGGACACCACCGCAACCTCGCTGCTGATTCCACTCTCGAAGATGTGGAACAGCGCCAGCGCGATATGGGCGACGAAGATCAGCCAGTAGTGGACATGGTAGGTCTTCACGTCCGCCACCTCTTGAGACCATATCCGGCAGCCAGCCCCACCGCCAGCACGATCCACAGCAGCGGCAGATTGGCCTGATTGGGGAAAAGCGTATCCAGGATGTAGGCCCAATTGCGCGGTGCGATGAAGGGCAAACGTCCGTTATCCTCAAACGGGATTTGCAGCACCCAGATGTTGAAGCCGTAATTGTAGAAAAACACGATCTGGGTCATGATGTTGTGTACCGAGAGGAAAATCAACCCGTAGACGCCGAAGAGCAGCAGCGCCTTCAGATTGTCGGCGGTGATCCGTTCAATCGCCTGAATACCATAGGCGACCGGGATGAACCACAGCGCCAGGAAGGGCATCAGATAGCGCGTGTCGCTGGTCCCGGCGCTGAAGGTACGATGTGTCGCGAACAGCAGGACGTACATCACCAGCACACCCAACACCAGTACGGTCTCGCGTCCCCGCTGGCGCACATACGGCCACAGACCGATCCAACCGATGAACGCCACCGGCATGAGCAAAAATATGCCCTGGTTGGGTATACCGAACACCGCTGGATCGTCGGCACCGTACCAGAGTATGCCCGGTAGTCCGTCCATCAGCGGGAAATTGAAGGTCGTGGAGAAATGTCTGGCCCACTCAAAGCTGACGACATGGCGATAGGAAGTGGTAAACGGTCCGCCGAAGTTGACGGTATTGTAGACCATCAGGAAGCCAACTGGCAGCGCCACACCGGCGATAAACGCCAGCATACCACGCCCAATCAACCGCCGTTGCAGCGTCATCGTTATATACACGCAGAGGGCGATGAAAAACAGCGCGTTGGAGTATTCCACCACAACCGACAACCCGGCTATGAATCCCAGAATTGCGCCTTCGGTCGGTTTGACCTGGCCTCGTCGCGTGATGTGTAGAGTCAGCGCAACCGCCGCCAGCACCAGCAATCCAGCGAAAACATGCGAGAATAACATGCTGCCATAACGCCACGCCGTCGTACCGAAAGCGAACGCCAGCACCGTTGTCAAAGCGCTGAAGCGTGAGAGTCCGTGTGCCAGCAGGGTATAGTGCAGCGCGACCACCAGTGCCGCACCGGCCAGTGCCGGGACCAGCAGCACATACGCCAGCTTCGGGTTCTCGGCGTCATGGCGCGAGGGCATGCGGTGGGCGTCTGGCAGGATTTTCGCCGCCACAGCCGCCGGCAGAGTCAGCAGTGCGGTGCCGGGTGGTCGGTCGCTGTAGGCGATGCCGTTATACAGGGAATAATCGTTGTATTGGGTGTAATCCTGGTAGGTGGTGATGCGGAAGCGGCCTTCATCGACCATGGCTCGCAGCAAAGCATAGTGGCTGCCATCGTTGCTTCCGTTGATCCCGGCGGCACTGGCATAGTAAATCGTTGCCACCAGGATAAAGAGGATCAGTCTCACGAAAACCGGGTGATGGTGGTATGACACTGGCTGCACTGCCACAGCAGCGTATCAGTGGAGATGCCCATGACTAGAGCAAGCTGTTCCGGCCACTTTTGCACACCGATAAATACGAATACTGTTGTTTCGCCGCAGCATTCACATATCGTTTCTTGTTCAGGTGGGCTGGTCGGTTTTATCTCAGTCTGATGGCACATGGTCTTCAATAACAATCTCTATTTTAAGATGACTCCATCATACCGTAACCGACCCAACACAGTTGTCAGGGATTTGAGCGAAATTTGTCAGCGGTGATAGCGGGCAATCGCTCTACGGGCATCGGCGGACCCGATTCGTTCCAGCGCATGAACAGCCGCCATATACAGCCCCCGGTTGAAGCCGTGAATCTGAAAATGGCGTGAATTAGCCGACTTGTAATCTTTGAGAATCTCAATCAGATGAGGCACCGCTTTTTCGCTGCCAATTTCACCCAGCGAGTCGGCGGCTGCTGATGCGACCAGCGGGTCCGAGTCGTGCAATATCTGGATCAGGAATGGGACTGCGGATGGGTCGCCGATCTCACCCAGCGCACGCGCCGCTGCTAACCGGACCTCATCAGGACGGTTATTCAGTGCTTTTGCCAGCACCGGCACCACAGCCGGGTCTTTAGAGGCTCCCAGTTTTTTGGCCGCGATCCGGCTCATCTCGCGGTCTGAGGTGTTGAGATAACCCACCCACTTCTCTACATACTTCTGGTGTTGGGATGACATGATGGTTTGAAATGATCCACAATAATCAGTATATGTATGGTAACACAGAATTCATAGCGGATTCAATCACTGGAAAACTCAGCGGACATCAAACCATATTCTAACTGACCCTGACTGAGCGACCCAACATAAATGCAGATTTGCCAGGGTATGGC
>CAYQJO010000147.1:0-11092 GCA_964417785.1 uncultured Anaerolineaceae bacterium
CTGCCGCCGAACAGCACATCGTTCTCCCGCCGGATGATCTGACCGCTGCCGAACAGCGCCCGTCCGGTACCGCTGACCGGACGCACGTCATGGCCGAGTTCGCCTAAACGCGCCATCGTCTTGACCGGAATCCCCTCTTCCAGCGCCAGCACACTGCCCGATGTACCGGTTTCCAGGCACCAGCGGGGACGATCCAGTGCTTCCTGTGGGTTGAGGTCGTCATCAAGCATGGCGCTCATCACCTGGAAATGGCCCTGCGGCTGCATGAATCCGCCCATCACGCCGAACGTGGCCCACAATTGGCCGTCCTTCGTCGCCAATCCGGGAATGATCGTGTGATACGGACGCTTGCCACCAGCAAGTGCGTTAGAATGATCCGCATCGAGGACGAAGTTGGCTCCGCGATTTTGCAGGAACACGCCCGTACCCTTCGCTATAATGCCGCTGCCGAAGCCCATATACAGGCTGTTGATAAACGAGCAGCCGTTGCCTTCACCGTCGATCACACACAGGTAGATCGTATCCGAGCTTTGCGGCGGCATACCGAAAGCGGGATGCTGCGCTTGTTTCGGGTCGATCAATGCGCGGCGCTGGTCGGCATAAGCCGGATCGAGCAGTCCGGCCACCGGCACACCAACTTTCTCCGGATCAGCAATGTACCGGCGGGCGTCGGCGAAGGCCAACCGCATCGATTCGACCATCAGATGCAGGCGCTCCGGCGAATCCCAGGGCATGGACGCCAGATCGAACCCGGCGGCAATGTTCATCGCCAGCAGTGCGGTCAATCCCTGCCCGTTGGGCGGATGCTCATAAACCGTCACATCATGGTAGGTCGTGCTGATGGCGTCACCCCAGGTCGAGGTGTGGTGCTTCAAATCGTCGTGGGTCATCACCCCGCCGAGCGACTGCACCGTCTCCACAATGGCGTCAGCGACCGGCCCGGTGTAGAAAGCCTCCGGTCCTCCTTCGGCAATCGCCTGGAAGGTCCGCGCCAATCCGGGAAGCTGCACCACCTGACCGACAGCAGGCGGTTCACCGCCAGGGAGATAATCTTCGGTGTTGGGACTCTTACGCAAAAATCCGCCGCTGCGCCCCCAGGCCATCCCGAACACTGGCGGCACACCGTAGCCCTCTCCAGCATAGTGAATGGCGTCCACCAGCACGTCTTTCAGGCTCATGGTGCCGTGCCGTTGCAGCAGATCGTACCAGCCCATCACGGTACCGGGGACCGTCACGGCATGGACGCTGCGCTCCGGGATGGTGCCATTGATTCCCTGCTGTGCCAGATAGTCGATACTCAGGGCGGCGGGCGCACGTCCGCTGCCGTTCAGGGCAGAGACCTGGCCGGTTTTAGCGTCATAGTACAACGCGAAGCAGTCACCACCGACGCCAGTGGAAGCAGGAGCCGTCACGTTCATTACAGCGGCGGCGGCGATGGCCGCGTCGGCGGCGTTGCCACCCTGGCGCAAAATCGCCAGACCGGCCTGCGAGGCCAGCGGATTGCTGGCGGCGACCATACCACGTCGGGCGACCACCATCGACCGGCGTGACTTGAAATCATAAGACATGGGTTTCATATGAAAACTCGCAATCGTCACGAATAGATACGGTGACGATTATAACCGGGTTAACCGCTGCTGGCCCGGTGACATTTTTTTCAGGTGATCGGCCACCAGCGTCGCCAGATTGGGCGATGTCACCGACCACGGCCTGGCGGTAGGTTTCCAGCATCGGTTTGGGGAAACCAATGAAGTCAGCACAGATGAACCTGTGCTGATCCAAATGCCAATTCAGTTTACGCGCACTCGAGCGACTATTCGTCCATTTCCATTTCGTGCATGAAGTGACCCAGGAACCATGCATCCAGTTCATGTCGTAGGTCTGTACATGCCTGCGGTTCACCTTCAATATCCCCATGCTCAAGGAAAGTGAAAGGCGGTTCTTCGGTCTCGGACATCTCCGGTTCCTCAGTTTCCGACATTTCCGGTTCTTCGGTCTCGGACATTTCTGGTTCTTCCGTTGCAGTCATCTCCATCTCGGCCATCATAGCTTCGAACAAAGGAGTATACTGGCCGAAGTCGAAGTTGGAGACGTCGGTCATTGGGAAATGACCATATTCGTGTTCAGAGATGTAGAGCAGTGTAATGAGGGTCCAGTCACAGACAATTTGATCATCCTGTGCTTCCACAATGTTACGCTGAGCGCCAAAGCCAAAAGACGCGAACAGTACAACAACGAGAAACGCCGTCGCCATCATGAAAGTAATTTTGTTGCGCATAGCAGTACCCTTCCTATATTTCAACGAGTTTGAAATTGACGATATGAGTATAACGCAGAATTACACTGGTTGCCCAAATTCAACGTTAATTAAACATTATCATCTGGTTAAAATTGTGCGAAATATATTATTTTGTGCGAAAGTTTTGAGATGTGCGTGTTTGCTGGCGGTGCTTGCTTGCGAATCTTGATTGGATGCGATAGGCTATATTTCATAGTGTATCGTAAAAACTGTGACTCTGTTGGACATTTTCTGAACCATATTGACGAGGTGTAATATCATTGTTTATGGTTGACTCAACACATCTACCGAATGTAGCTCTTTACCCAACCGAAACGAAGGCGGATTATTTGCCAACTGCTTATCAGTCCGTTGACCCCGCAACTCGTGCTGCTTTTGCTGACGAGGCTCCACACTGTGTTTTTATCGAAGTTACCAATCACTGTAATCTTCTTTGTGATATGTGTCCACGCACCTTTGTGACCTATGAAGAACCCAAGACACTAAGCTGGGAGAATTTCCTGAGAATCGTTGAGCAGTTCCCCAGGATGGAGCGGGCAGTTTTGCATGGCATCGGGGAACCGCTGATTAACAAAGATTTACCGCGCATGATTTCCTATTTGAAGGAGCGCGGTGTGTATGTCCTGTTCAACACCAACGCAACATTGCTGAATGAAAAGTGGGCGTATGCGTTAATTGAAAGTGGTCTGGACGAAATGCGCTGCTCAATTGACGGGGCTGATCCCAAGACGTATGCGGAAGTACGGGGTGCGCCGTTGCTGCACAAAATTGTCAGCAATCTGACAGAATTCATGCAAATCCAGAAAGCAACCGGTGCCGATACGCCCCATGTATCCATCTGGATGACGGGTATGAAAGAAAATGTGGCTGAACTACCGGCTCTGATCCGTCTTGCCGCAAACGTCGGGGTGCCGGAGATATATCTGCAACGGATGGTTTATTACCACGAAGCCGAAACTGCGCCGGGTCTGATGGACGACGGTCACAGCTTGTTTGATGAATTCGATGCGTATGTGGAAGCGTTGATTGTTGAATCTGAGGTACTGGCAAAGGAACTGGGTGTAATGTTCAAAGCATCGGGTGCGACCAACCCGCATGCCAGTCTGGAAGCCAACAAGAATCGCAACCACAAACCCTGGGCTGCGTGTATGCGTCCCTGGACAACCGCCTATATCACGGCCAACGGCAACGCCCTGCCTTGCTGCATTTCACCTTTTGCCACACAAGATTATGACAGCCTGAAGCTCGGCAATTTGTTCGAACAGCCATTTGAAAACATCTGGAATGACACCCGCTATCAACAATGGCGCGAACGGCTGTTGAGTGATGCGCCACACGAGGCATGTGCTGGCTGCGGTGTACACTGGAGTTTGTAGGAGATCAAAATGTCTGATGTATGCGCCAATCCCGGCTCCAAGCTCGCCGCTCTCCAATGGAAGTTATGGATTTATACTAACTACGACTGCAATTTGCGTTGCTCGTACTGTGTCGCAAAATCCAGCCCAAATGCACCTCGTCGCGCTATTGGTCTCAAGAATGTCCAGCAGCTTGTCGATGAAGCGGTTGCTCTCGGTTTTGACCATGTGTTTTTCACAGGTGGTGAGCCGTTCTTGCTCAAAGACATCTATGAGATGCTGGCCTATTCTTCGGCGCGGGTGAAGACCACTGTCCTGACCAATGCCATGCTCTTGCGTGGCAAGCGCCTGGAAAAACTGAAAGCCATCGACAATGATAATCTGATCATTCAGGTCAGTCTGGATGGTGGTCGTGCCGAAGACCACGATGCTTATCGCGGAAAGGGAGCCTGGGACAAGGCGGTGCAGGGGATTTATGCGCTGCAAGAAGCGGGTTTTCGGGTCCGTCTGGGTACAACCGAGACACCGGTTAACTGTGCCCATATGGATAAGTTGCACAGTTTCCGTGAGTCGCTGGGTATCCCATCGCAGGATCACTTTATCCGTCCGCTGGCAAAACGCGGTTACTCCAAAGAGGGGATAGATTTGGGGATGGACAACCTGATCCCGGAATTGACTGTCAACATTGACGGTGTTTTCTGGCATCCGCTTTCCACCGACAACGATATGCAGGTCGCCAGGAAAATCTTCCCGCTCAGTCATTCGGTCAACAAAGTTGCCGACATCATGTATGAGATGGAACAGACAGGCTGTGTGCCGAATGTCGAATTTACCTGAGGTTAGAATATGATGGCTCTCGTGTAGAGCCGCAAGTTCAGAATTACAAAGGAATCTGAGAACATGATCTACGCTTACGTTTTGATTAAAGCTGAACCGAGTCGGGTTCAGGAATTGGTCGAGGAATTGACCGACATGGAGCTTGATGCATCGGTGATTAAGTCGGTGCATGTGACGACGGGTCAGTATGATCTGATCGCCCATGTCGAGTCGCCAACGATACAAGACCTGGGCAACTGAATTAGCGAAGGAATTGCGGGTGCCGTGGGCATCCGTCAAACAGAGACTTGTATTATAATATGGTAACAATATCATGCTGGATACGCCGCCAGTTGCTGACATCACTCTGGACGCAGGCAGAAGTGGTTGCTGTGATTTGCTGCTCCTGATTGTCAAGGAAATGCGTACCCTACAACCACACCAGATACTCCACGTATTGGCCTATGATCCGGGTGCGGCAGAGGATATACCGGCCTGGTGCCGTACAACGCAAAATAGTTTGATCTATCAAACACCATCGCAAGATCGGTTACAACCATCTCACTTCTATATTCGAAAGAAAGGTATGGCTCCAATTGTCAAAGCTACTGGTTAATCTCAGTTCCGGTGCCGAAAGTCTGGATAAGGCAAGCGTCGCCTTCGTTGTCGCCAACGCAGGACTGGCAGGCGAACAGGAGACAGCCATTTTCTTGTCGGTCGAGGCTGTCCGGTTAGTTCAACAGGGTGGAGCCGATGGGCTTCATACTGAAGGCTTCAAACCGATGCAAGAATTGATCGATACCTTCATTGCGGGTGGAGGTAAAATCTGGGTGTGTCCTCCGTGTGCTGCATCACGCAGCATCACCGAAGACAATTTGATCGCCGGTGCGGTCTTCGCGGGTGGTGGTAAACTGGTCGAGTTCTTATCTCAAGGTGCTGCTACGGTCTCTTACTAAACGGCAGCCACGAAATCTACGGAAACAAGTGGATGAGCTTGCGCGAAGACATCGCCGAACTGCCGACGGTCGCACAACCATGTACTACAAATGATGAGAAACAGCGAGATTCGCGATGGAATGACGGTGACTGCCGTACTTCATGCTGCCCTACGACGTATGATTGGTCCGTAGGTGCGCGTCATATAAAGTGGCGTTCAATAGCTAAAGAGGTATGAAATGGCAGAAGTTTCGCAGGAAAATACGGTTGGTATGGGTCAAAATTGGCCGGTCGGATGGCAGAAGATTTTGTTGGTTATTGTCCGGTTGAGCCTCGCTTATCTTTTTTTCACACAGCTTTGGTGGAAGGTTCCACCATCATTCGGATGCTCGGATGATTTTGCATTCACCGAGGGGACCATTACCGAAGATGGCCGCATCGGCTCGCTGGATCGCGAATCGGGGTTGTGCGACTGGCTGGGTTTGCAGGCATACTATGCCGAATACTATAACGGCGAATTCCGGGATTGGCGTGCGTTCGAGGCCAACACCGACAACAGCGGCGGACCTGAATTCTTTTTGAACCTGACTCCGCTGCGTCAGTTCAATGGCTGGGTAGTTGAAAACATTATCATGCCCAACATCAAAATTATGGGCTGGCTCATCTGGCTGGCGGAACTCTCCATCGTCATATCGGTGGGACTGGGTTTGTTCAGTCGTTTCGGCGGGCTGGTCGCGCTTGGGGTATCCTTACAGCTTACGGTGGGGCTGGCTGGCATTCCGCGTCCCTTTGAATGGGAATGGGTCTACCTGAACATGGTTTTCCTCTCGATTGCGGTGATTGCGGTTGCACCGGGACGTTTCTTTGGTATTGATAGTTTTCTGGTCCCGCGTTTGAAAGCAATGGCCGCAAACGGTAGTCGCCCTGCCCAAATCGGTCTGTTCTTCACCGGTCAGTAATCATACGGAAAGAGTCTGTGTCCACATCAAACAACAGCCTTCGGCTTACGCACAGACTCTTTAGAACTATCCCAGCAGATTATACGCTGCTGTCTCTCGGTCTGGTATCGCTGCCTCTATATGGGGCAGTATTGTTTCATGGTGACTTCCGCCCGGACCGGATAGAACCATTCTTTCCTATCTTCTTCGGGCTGTTCGTCATCTATGGGCTGGCTTGCTGGATTGTCCTCAAGCGCGAGCGTCACAATGTCTATTCCCTTCCTACAGTTTTTTTGCTTGCTATTGTGTTCAACCTGCTGCTCATTCCATCCCGACCGACCCTTTCAGACGATATGTACCGTTACATCTGGGATGGGCGTGTGCAGGAGGAGGGCGTCAACCCCTATCGCTATCCATCCAACGCGCCAGAACTCCGCTATCTACGGGATGACGACATCTGGCGCAGCATGAATCGACCATCTGCCGTCACGATTTATCCACCGGGTGCCCAGATGGTTTTCGCTGCCACATGGCGTGTCTTTCCCGATAGCGTGACGGGCATGAAACTGGTCATGATTGGTGCGACCCTGACAGCGGGTTGGTTGATCGTGGAACTGCTCAGGGCATTGCAGCAGCCACCGGAGCGCGTACTCATCTTCTTGTGGAGTCCACTGCTGCTGTTTGAGATCGCGCATTCTGCCCATGTCGATGCACTGTATTTGCCATTAATCGCTGGCGCGTTCTTGCTGCGTATGCGTGCGCCGCAGGAGCGTGTTGATTGGCGATATGAGGCGGGAATCGGTATCTTGCTGGGTCTGGGTGTTCTGGTGAAGCTGTATCCGGCCATACTCGCACCCTGTCTATGGAGTTTGCGTGATAGTCAGGTAAAACGGCGCTGGCGGCTTGCCATGCCTATCGCGCTGGTTGCCACCGTCATAGTCGGTTATTTGCCGTATATTGAACCCGATGTCAATGTGCTGGGGTTCCTGCCAACTTACGGTCGTGAGTTTTTCAACGTGTCACCGCACATGCGCCTGCTCACCAATCTGGCGATGGACAACGACCTTCCCTGGTATCTTCCCGGTAATCGTGGGATGCCGGCTCTGATTGTGCTGGTCAGTTTGTTGTTCTGGTTGTTTCCGGCAAGAACACCCCGGCAGGCGATCCTGCGCTGCTACTGGCCTATGGGCATCTACTTGATGATTAACCACAACCTGTTTTCCTGGTATGCGTTGTGGCTGCTCCCGTTGATCACTGTATCGTTAAAAAAACAACTGGATGCGGCTCTGGCATGGTGGGTGTTCACCGGTACACTTGCCCTGTCTTATACATTTTTCCTTGCTTGGAAAACGGTTCCCTGGGTCATCCAATTGCAGTTTTGGCCGGTTTATCTGTTGTTGGCCGGTGCCGGATTGATGAGATTATATGATATCGTTCGTAAGCAAACAGGCGCGGCAAATTGATGACCCAACGTGCATTGATGGTAGTGGCAAAACGACCAGCTCCAGGCCAGACGAAGACTCGGCTCACACCAGTCCTAACGGGTGAACAAGCAGCGGCATTGTACGAGTGTTTCCTGCGGGATACACTTGAAATCATCCGGGCAGTCCGTTACCAAATTGATCTGACGCCCATCATCACCTATCTGCCACAAGGCGAAGAAGCCTATTTCCAGCAACTTGCCCCCGATTTTGAGTTACTGCTTCAGCAAGGCAGCGATTTATCGGATCGCTTGTACAACGCCACGTCACATTGTCTGAACAACGGCTACGATCAGGCGGTGATTATGGATAGCGATAGTCCCACCCTGTCCGCCGCCAACCTGATCCGGGCATTCGTAGCATTAGATGGTGCGGATGTTACGCTAGGTCGATGTACAGATGGCGGATACTATTGTATTGGCCTCAAGCAACCTGCACCGTCATTGTTTCTCAACGTGACAATGAGTACAGAAACAGTTGCGGAGGATACGCTGGCACAGGCCAGCGCTGAAAACCTGACGGTTGCCATGCTGCCCGATAGCTACGACATTGACTACGTTGAAGACCTAAAGCGCCTGATTGGGGATTTGAAGACACTGCCGGATACCGTAGCGCCTCATACCCGTGCATTTCTCGCAGAAAATCTATCAAAGTTGTATCTCGGATGAAAATCAACGTCATTATCCCTGCTCTAAACGAAGAGGGCAATATCCGGCGTCTGATTACTGAGATTCCAGCGTCATTTGGCTTTGCAGCTCAGCTAGAGGTGATTGTGGTCAACAATGGCTCGACCGATAACACCGCTGCTGAGGCAGAGAGCACCGGGGCAACGGTCGTGCATGAGTCACGCAAGGGGTATGGCTATGCCTGTGCCGCTGGTGTCGCCGCATCTCATGATGCTGACCTGCTGGTGTTCATGGATGGAGATGGCAGTTTTGACCCGGCGGAAATGGGGGTAGTCTTACAGCCTATTGTTGATGACCGGGCCGATATGGTCATTGGTTCTCGCACACAACACATTGAACCGGGTGCGATGCCACCGCATCAGCGATTTGGCAATCAATTGGTAGCTCGCCTGATGCGCTCGCTTTATGGCTTGCAGGTCAGCGATCCTGGACCATATCGCGCCATCCGGCGCGATATACTCGCGTCGTTGAACATGCGCGAAATGACATTCGGCTGGCCGCAAGAGATGATGGTCAAAGCTGCCCGCCAGCACTATCGCATTGTTGAAGTGCCAGTCCACTACCGCAAACGATGGTCGGGCCAATCCAAAGTAAGCGGTACTCTGCGCGGTACGCTGCTGGCAACCTATTATATTCTTGGCGTGACACTCCGTTATGCGCTGCTGCCCAACCAGTCTGCCAGCGACAAATCTAACCGTTGAGCCAATCGTCGCCCATCATCCAGGTTGAGGGGACGAGTCCCACGTTCATACTGAACGAGGTGATCATAGGGGATGGTCAGTGTATCGCTGAGGTCGCTCAACGATATACCCGCCTGTTCCCGCGCATCCCGAAGTGTTTTACCGATTTCACGGTCTGCCGGATCGGGTACAAATCGCAGATTACGCATTTGATACCAACCGACATAGCTCCAGGCATAGCCCATATAGATCGCCACAGGGACAAGATCAACCCAGGGATGGCGAATCTCCCCCTGGGTTTGAATGGTGAAGTAATTGTAGAGAAATGCCTGCCACGTCACCAGATAACTGAAGACCAACGCAAGCCTACGGGTAGGTGTGTCTTCCAATAGAGCAACCAATGCGATAAGCCACACAACATACCATGCGTGAAACCACAGCGACACGACCAATAGATAAAATGTGATGATTCGGGCGAAGATGCGGATTGCGGTCATCGTGTCGTACCGTTTCCGCAATGCGAACAACTGCAACACAAAAAACATCCCAAACAGGATGAGCGTGCTGTTTGCCAGAAATTGGCTGGTGTTGCGGGTGATTTGCGCTGATGTGGACAGATTGGTTGTGTCATCCAGATAGGGCATCAACCATTGACGGGCGACTGCTGTCACCGATCCAGTATACATAATGGCTCGCCGATCCGTCCGCAACGTTTCGATACCAAACCAATACGGTGCATACAACAACGCGCTTATACCACCACAGATGACAGCCGACATCGCCGCATAGCGCAGCCAGCGTACCAGTCCCAGTTGGCGCAGTGCCACCAATGCGATAATCGGCAGCAGCAAGGCAGGAATGAACTTGATTAACGTGCCAAGCGTCGCTGCAAACGTGGCCGCCACAAACCACTTACGGGTCATGCAATAGATCGCAATCGCTACCGTAGCTGTCATGACAGCATCGTTGTGTCCGGTACCGACTGTCATATACAGCACCAGAGGATTCCAGGCAAAGATGTATAAACCGAGTATCAAGCGACGTGGGACAATCCGTTGCAGTGTCAGTCCAATAAACAGGATAGTCACACCGTAACCCACCACGTTGAAAAGTTTATAGACCGTGACCTGTGTATTGCGCGTACTATCAGCCGAAATTGCCGTCAACCCATGTGCTATGAGTTCCCATGCGGGTCCGTAAGCCGATGGTGTCCTGCGCCAGGACGCGAAGCGATAAAACATATCCGAACTGACCTGTTCGGGTACATCTTTTAGTGGGTTCAAATGGTAAAGATAGGACATGCGCCCGCGCATGATATAATCGTAGATGTCTGAGGCATCAACCGGATACATGGGCAGCAAAATCAAGCAAAACGCGACCCCGCCCGCGACGATAATACCAAGCGACCAGCGGTGATACAGGCTGGTCGTGCCACCGATGGATCGATTAAGCATAATGTAACCGAGGGCGTAGAGTACAAACAGCAGCATCATACCGCCGATGAACCAGTACGCGCCTTCATTTGAAAAGTCCGCCAGCGTACCAACTGACTGCCGCCGTCGTTCGCCCTGTTCGGCCAGGTTATAGCGAGAGACGAATGCTAGATGAAATGCCAACCCCATCAAAAGGCCGTAGACTGCCAGAACAATAAGCCGTATTCGTTCATTGACCAGGAATGACAGCAATTTTTTTCCTCAGTGTTGATGATGACGCCAGAGGCAGAAATTCTAACAGTGGGTCACGAAGTCCGCGAGTCATTCTCCCCAACAGGAACTACGAACAAGTTGACAGTGGAAATGTAGATGTCTAAGCTATGGCTGAACAACAATAAACGAAGAAGGCATCATCTATGGACAATCATACTGTATTCAGCGCGATGGCAAGCCAGCAACTGATTGAGA
>CAYQJO010000148.1:0-11087 GCA_964417785.1 uncultured Anaerolineaceae bacterium
CAGTGTAAAATTCGGCTTCCGCCAGTGCCGAATCGACGGTTTGAGACATATTGATTGTCCTGATTTGTCCTTTGTTGGTATTGTAGCGTAACACGAAGACAGGTAACGAACAATATAGGGTGATTTGATGGGTGCTAATGAACAGGGAGCAGATGCGACGGCGGGGCGCTGGCTGACGATTCCGCGTACTTTGTGTTTCGTCACCTATGGTGACGAGATGCTTCTGATGAAGCGTGGCCCGCACCGGCGGGTGTTCCCCAACCGTTATAACGGTGTGGGCGGCCATATCGAGCGGGACGAAGATCCGTATACCGGAGCGATCCGCGAAATCAAAGAGGAAACTGGCCTGGATGTGCGCGATGTGCGTCTGCGGGGCATCCATAACATCGACGCTGGCGGCGACAGCGGCATTATGATATTTGTATTTACGGCTGAGGCCTTATCACAGCAGTTTGTAGATGCTGGCGACGAGGGGACGTTGTACTGGGTCAGGCGAGATGACTTGATGGCGCTCGACCTGGTGGAGGACTTGCCGTTTGTGCTGCCACGATTGTGGGATGAGACGCCCTACTTCGCCCATGTGGGTTACAATGAACGTGATGAGATTCAGGTTCGATTCGCATGACCGATCATCCTGACATTGAATATGTTGTCGTTGAACAGAGGCGGCGCAGCATCTGGCGGCGACCAGGGTGTCTGCTGGGGTTGCTGCTCTGGATGGTGTTTTTGATGCTGCCGTTGGGGCTGTTTATCCTGGCGATTGAAGGCGACATCACCATCTATCATGGTGGCGGTGTGCCGGAGCGGTTGGAGCATCCCCGCCTGCAAATCCGGTTGGTCTCGGAGATCGACTATCGCGGCCTGAACGTCAACACATCATCGGTGAGCCGGTCAGGATCGAATGCGATGTGTATCCAGACCGATGTGCGCTATCTGCTGTGGCAGGGTGATGGCGAAGCGGCGACCTATTGCGATTGTTATGGGCGCAGTGACACAGAATCGGCCTGGGTGTTTGAATCGACAGCAGCGGGGCAGTGTGATTGATGGACCAGCTATTGCAGGAGCTTAATCCTGTCTGGGTCGTTCTTCTGTGCTGTGGATTGTGTGTCGGCGGGATTTTCCTGACAATCGTCCTGCCGATTGTTGGTGGTGCGCTGGATATTTTCTTCGGCCTGTTTGAGTTCTTCTTTGACCTGCTCAGTGGCGGTCCGGTCGCGTGGTGCGGGTGTCTGTTTTTCCTGGGGGCCTGCTGTGGGTGCAGCATTCTGACTTACACGATTATCAATTTGCTTTCAACCTGTGGCACCCCGGATGCGGTGAATTTCTGTCGGTTGTTTTGAGGTCTTTATGTCGTCGATCCAGGAGATGAACGAACGTATTCAAAGTCATGCCCAGGTGATGCGCCGGGTGGCAGTTGAGACCGGGCGGGTGATTGTCGGGCAGGATTTGCTTATCAACCGGCTTTTGATTGCGCTGTTGTGCAATCACCATGCGTTGATTGAGGGGGTACCGGGTCTGGCGAAAACGCTGACCGTGCGCACACTGGCGGCAACGATTCAGGCCGGTTTTCAACGTATTCAGTTTACGCCGGATTTACTGCCCGCTGATCTGGTGGGTACGCAAATCTACAATCCACGCACGGGCGACTTTACACCAAGACCGGGGCCGATTTTCAGCAATATTATTCTGGCGGATGAGATCAATCGTGCACCGGCCAAAGTGCAATCGGCGCTGCTGGAAGCGATGGAGGAGCGACAGGTAACGCTGGGCGAGCAGACTCACCGATTGGCCGATCCGTTTATGGTGCTGGCAACGCAGAACCCCATCGAGCAAGAAGGAACCTATCCACTGCCAGAAGCCCAGCTTGACCGGTTTATGTTGAAGGTCGTTGTGGATTATCCTACCCGCGAGCAGGAGCGGGAGATTGTGGAGCGGATGACGGGTGATGCACCGGCTTTGCTGTCACCGGTGATCGAGGCGGAGGAATTGTATCGCCTGCGCGGTGTGGTGAATACGATCTATGTGGATGACCGGGTGAAGGACTATGTGCTGGATATTGTGTTTGCTACACGTGAACCGGCAGAAAGTGGTTTTAAGAATTTGCAGACATTGATCGAGGTAGGGGCGTCGCCGCGTGCGACGATCTTCTTGATAAAGGCCGCCAAAGCCCATGCTTTTCTGCGTGGTCGCGGATATGTTACCCCGGATGATGTGAAGGCGATTGCGCCCGATGTGCTGCGGCATCGTATTGTTCTCACGTTTGAGGCGGAGGCCGAGAACATCACCACGCATCAGATCATCCACCAGTTGTTGTCGCGTATCGAAGTGCCGTAATGCTGGATCCGGAAACCCTGCGGCGAATCCGTCGAATTGAATTGAAGACGCGGCGTCTGGTCAATGATTCCTTCGCCGGTGCCTATCACTCAGTGTTTAAAGGGCGCGGGATTGTGTTTGATAATGTGCGTCCGTACCAACCGGGTGACGATGTACGCGACATTGATTGGAACGTGACGGCACGCGGTGACGAGGCATTCATCAAGCAGTATGCCGAGGAGCGCGAACTCACGGTTATGGTGGTGCTGGACAGCAGCGCATCGTGCTTGTTTGGAACTACCTCGCAGAGCAAGCGCGATCTGGCGGCGGAGGTCGGCGCGGTGTTGACGCTGGCGGCGGTCCGCAACAACGATAAAGTGGGTTTGTTGATCTTCAGCGATCAGGTGGAACATTTCGTGGCACCGCGCAAGGGTCGCAACCATGTGCTGCACGTCATCCGTGACCTGCTGGCCGCACGGCCTGCTAACCGGGGAACCAATCTCTCACTGGCATTGCAATCGATCAACCGCTTCTTGAAGCAGCGATCTATCGTCTTTTTTATGTCGGATTTTATGGCTGCACCGGAAGAGTACGAACGCGACCTGATGGTGACGGCCCGACGTCACGATCTGGTGGCACTGCTATTGACCGATCCGCGTGAGGTCGGGTGGCCGGATGTTGGTCTGGTGATGGTCGAGGATGCGGAGACCGGCATGGTGCGTCAGATCGACACGTCACCAGTGAATTGGCGGCGGCAGTTCACCCAGGGAAGCCAACACTTTCGGCTTACCCGTGAGACGATCTTGAAGCAGGCGCGTGTGGATCGGATCGACCTGAACGTCGAGGTGGATTATGTCACTGCATTGACCGAGTTTTTCCAGCGGCGGCGGGCGCGACGATGAAGGTGCGGAATGTATGTTTGTGTCTTTTATGGCTGGCCCTGACGACCCATGCTCAGGAATTGGCCGGTACGGTCGAGGCGCGTCTGTCAGCGGATGTACTTACACCGCTGGTGGGCGAGCCGATTCGGTTCACACTGATGGCGAGTACACCAGCGGATACAGTGGTGGTGGAGTGGCCGGAAATCGTATCTAATTGGGGCGTGTTTGATGTGCGGTCGGTCGGTGAACTCGTTGTCATGGAGACAGCCGACGGCGGTGCGCGATATGAGCAGACTTTCACGGCTTATCTCTGGCGACCGGGTGATTATGAATCGCCAGCGTTGTTCCTGGGGTATCGTATTCTGGGCGTGGATGCCGTCTACCGGGTGCCGTTTGATGTGGTCTTTTTTACGGTACCGAGTGTATTGGAGTCGGTCGATCTCAATCAGACAGTCTTACGGCCTTGCAGACCGCCAGTCAGCCTGTTTTATGTGCCGCGCTGGCTGATGATCGCCGGTGTGATGGTCAGTGGGGGTATGGTTTATGGTGGCTGGCGTTGGCGGCGGGAACGACAGGCGCGATTGTTAGCAGCGCATGCGGCGGCGCGAGTCCGCACGCCAGCCGAGATTGCGCTCGCTCGTCTGGCAGGTCTGCCGGATGATGCGTCGTCCGAGGAGTTTGCCTTTGTCTCCGATTGTGTGCGTGATTATATCGCGGATCGTTTTGCTGTTCCGGCACCGGACCTGACCAGCGTTGAGCTTATCAATACGCTTGATTTGCCAGCGAGCCGGTTGGAAGAACTGGAACGGCTGCTCAATCAAGCTGATCTGGTGAAGTTCGCCAGTGCTGTGCCGACCGAGCGGCAGACTCGGCGTGCGGCTCGCATTGCGGCGACATGGATCGAAGCGGTGGATGCATGAGCGACTTTCGCTTTGCCGATCCACTGGCGTTTGTATTCTTGCTGGTGCCGCTGGCGTATTATTTGTTGCGGCGACGCTCGATGACCGGTCTGGTTTACTCGGATACGCGCCTGTTCAGCCATTTGCCCATTTCACTGCGGATGCGGGTGGTATGGCTGCCAGATTTCCTGCGCTGGCTAGCGTGGCTGGCACTGGTTATTGCGCTGGCGCGGCCCCAGTCGGGCAACGCCGTCGAGTTGATCCGGGGTCAGGGGGTCGATATTGTGCTGGCGCTGGACATTTCGACCAGTATGGCGGCGCTCGATTTTGAGCCGCTGAACCGATTGGAGACGGCCAAGATGGTTATCGCGGAGTTCATCGAGAACCGCGATTTTGACCAGATTGGTCTGGTGGTTTTCGCCCGCAACGCCTATCACCAGGCTCCGTCGACGTTGGATTATCCGGTGCTGCTGCAACTGCTGGATCAAGTACAGCTTGTTTCCGAACTGCGGTTCTTTGAGGAACGGCGGCTCAATGGGACGGCTATCGGACTGGGACTGGCAGCGTCAGCCAATATGCTGCGTGACAGCGACACCGCCAGCAAGGTGATTATTTTGCTGACCGATGGCGACAACAACGCCGGTATTGATCCAACGCAGGCGGCCCAGGCAGTCACGGCGCTCGGTATCCGTATCTACACCATCGGTATGGGCCGACCGGGAGTGGTTCAGGTTCCGGGTGAAGATGGTGAGACAACGCTAGTGGAGAGCGATCTGAACGAGGATGCACTGCGTGAGATTGCGGCGGTTGGCGGTGGCCTGTACTTCCGGGCTGAGGATGCGCAGGGCTTGCAGCAGATTTACAACCGGATTGATCTGTTGGAACGGTCGGATGCGGAACGATTGGTGTTTGTGCGCTGGCAGGATCGCGCCAGTTTGGTGCTGGTGGTGGCGCTGATTTCGCTCATCGGCGAGCGTGTGCTGCGGCGCACATTGTTCGAGGGCGCGGCGTGATCCTGAACCCGGAAGTCCTCTTCTTGCTGGTACTGGTCCCCGTGTTCGCTGTATTCTTCGTCTGGCGTTCGCGAATGCGTGAGCGCGTGCTGCGCCGGATCGGCGATTCGGAGCGTGTGTTGGCCTTTGCGGTTCAGCGTCGCTGGTGGAACAGCGCGATGTGGCTGGTGGCACTGGTGGCGCTGATCGTGGCTCTGGCACGACCGACCTGGGGAATCGGTGAGTCGCTGGTCCAGGCGGAGGGCATCTCGGTTGTCGTGGTGCTGGATGTGAGTGTGAGCATGACGGCCCAGGATGTGCTGCCGAACCGCCTGGACCGGGCTAAATTGGCGGCTCGCCAGTTGATTCAGGGCGGTGTGGAGAAGGAGGTGGCACTGATCTTGTTTGCCGGGTCGGCATTTGTTCAGTTCCCGCTTACATATGACACGTTGACCGCCGAAAACTTCCTCAACGCGGCTGGACCGGAGGCGATTTCGCGCCAGGGGACGGCGCTGGAAGATGCGCTGAGGCTGGCGCTCTCCTTGTTTGACCCACGACGGGCATCGCAGTCAGTGATCGTGGTGTTCACCGATGGCGAAAACCACGAGGGTGTACCACAGGTGGCGGCTGAAGCTGCTGCGGAGGCCGGAATCACGATTCATGTGATCGGTTACGGCACACCGGAAGGGGCGCAGATTCCGATTTACGATGATGCGGGAACATTGACCGGATATAAGACAGATCGTGCGGGGAATGTGGTCGTAACTGCGTTGCAGGAAACCGTGCTGCAAGAGGTCGCTAAAATCGCTGGCGGTGATTATTGGCGAGCATCTGAGAGTGGCATCGAAGTGGTGGACCTGCTCAACCAGTTGGATGAACTGGAAGCGACTGAGTTGGAACGCCGCCGGCAACCGCGCCGGATTGAGCGGTTTGGCTGGTTTGTCGCAGTGGCGCTGGTGGCGCTGTCGATTGAGATCATGTTACCGCGGAGGCGGACATGAGACGGGTTGTAATCGGTTTGCTGCTGCTGCTGACGGCATGTGGATCGCCGGTGGCGGAAAAGGCGAACCAGGGGAATGCCCGGTTTGATGAAGGTGACTATGAGGCTGCGCTCCGGGCGTATCAGGCGGCGCAGGTGGCTGCACCAGATCGGCCAGAAGGCTATTTTAACGCCGCAAATGCTCTGTTTGGACTGGTGGAGGTCGAGCGGGCGCTGGCGGCGTTAGAACAGGCGTTGAGGACGGCTGATGATGATCTGGCGGTGGATGCCTATTACAACATGGGCAATATCTACTATGAGATCGGTTTCTACGATCTGGCAGTGGAATTCTATCAGAACGCGCTGCTGCTGGACCCTGAAGACTCCGATGTACGTTTCAACCTGGAACTGGCACTGTTGCGCCAGCGGGTACCGACGCCGACTGCGATTGAGCAGCAGACCGAACCGGATCAGCAGCAGTCCGATCCGGAAGTGACGCCGACCAGCCAGCCGGGTGCTTTTGACGGTCCGACGCCGACGCCGCCTCCATCGGCCCCGGACCTGACGGCAACGCCTGAGACAGACGGGAGTGACTCTGACGAAGGCGAGGAGTCCGAGTCACCGGTGCCTCAGTCCGATGGTGATATGACGGTGGAAGAAGCGGAGCGTCTGCTGGATCAGGTGCAGCAGAATCAGGAAGCCCTGCGAGAATATCTGGAAGAGAAAGGCGGCGCAGGGCAGCCGCGTGAGAAGGACTGGTAAATGCTGTGGATCGCCATGCTGCTGTTTCTTTTGCAACCGACAGACGAGGATTATCTGGTTGAAGCCGAGATCAGTGATTCGACACCGTATGTGGGTGAGATGGTCACTTATGTGCTACGTTATTATGATTATCCGCAGAGTACCCAACTGGATTACGAACTGGCAAAGTTTGGCGGCTTCTGGGTCACCGACACGTTTACAGGTACCGGGGGCATAGCCATGATTGGCAACCGCCAGTATGGAGTCGGTGAACTTCTGGTTGAAATGTTTCCGGTCCAATCGGGGCCGGTCAACCTGACGCCGTCCTGGCTTATCGTGCCGGAAACACCGTTCCGTGAGGGCGTGTCGCTGCCGACTGAGTCTCTCGACGTTCTGGTGCGCCCGCTACCGCCGGATGCACCGATGTCGTTTAACGGTGCGGTGGGCCGGTTCAGTGCGGAGACTGGCATTGACCGGACGACGATCACGCTAGGGGAACCGGTCACGCTGACGCTGGCTGTGACCGGGTCGGGCAATCTGGAACTGCTGCCGGTGCCGGAGCTTGATCTGCCGGATGGCTGGCGAGCATATGCCAACCCGCCACAGTATACCAGCAGTGTTGTGAACGGCCTGCGCTTTGGCGAAAAGACATTCGAGTGGCTGATTGTACCGCAGCAGACAGGCACACAGGACTTGCCACCGATTTTGTTCTCGTACTTTGATCCGGACATGGAGACCTATCGCACCATTGAGACGCTGCTGTACACGATCAATGTGTTTCCTGGCGAGGAGAACCTGCGCGAACTGCCGACACGGAGCGCACCGTTATCGGGAGAGTCACTGCCGCTGAAGTCAGTGTCTGGACGTGCTGCTGCTGGCGACTGGGGTGTGGTGTTCTGGCTGATGTGGTTGATTCCTCCGGTGATATTCGCCAGTATGTCGGGCGGCTCCTGGCTGCGACGGGTCTACCATGAACGCCAGTTGGATGTGCGCCGTAGGAAAGCGCTCCCGGTGGCTCAGGCACGGCTCAAGGCGGCGCGGCAACCGCAGGAGATTGTGCGTGCCATCCAGGCTTATGTCATAGCACGGATAGGACGCGATCAGATGACGTATCAGGAGGTGGAGTCGGCGCTGGGTGGCACAGTAGCACATGACTGTTTGCTGGACGCACAGTCGGCTCGATTTGCGCCGGAAGGCAGTGTGGTGGATGTACGGGGGCTGGCAGGGGCAATGCTGCAAGCGCTGACCGAACTGGATGAAGTCTGGCCGTGAATATATTGCTGCTGCTGATTACGATGTTGCTGAATCCTGATTTTGAAGACGGGATGCGATTGGCGGCAACGGCCTATGCAGCCGGTGACTACAGGGGGGCGGCTGAGCAGTACGAGACGCTGCTCGCCAGCGGCTATGAACACCCCGCGCTCTATTTCAATCTGGGCAATGCGTATTACCACCAGGATCGTCCAGGTATGGCGTTGGTGAACTATCTGCGTGCCAGTGAATTTAGTCCGCGAGATCGCACTCTGGCGGAACAGATCACCCGTGTGCGACAGGAGCGGCTCAACTTCCAGGGGGCATACACCGATTTCCTCATCCGTCTGGGAACTCTCACGAACGACGTGCTGACGCGATATGAACTGGGTTGGCTGGTCGGTGCTGTGTGGTCCGTGTGGTTTGGCTTGTTGACGGTTGCATGGCTGCGACCGGATTGGCGTAGGCGGCTAGGCACCGGACTTATTGTACTCGGTATTGGGGTTATCATCGGCGTGGTGCTGCTCGGTACACGGTGGTATGTAGCGGAAGAGCGGCCCCCGGTAGTGATAACGGTTGGTTCTGTACCTGTTATGAGTGGTCCTGGTGAGGAATACCTCGAACTCTTTTCCCTGAACACCGCCTCTGAAATGCGTATTCTGGAACAGGGTGATGGCTGGACGCGGGTGCTGCTGCCAGATGGACGGCAAGGCTGGCTCCAACAGTTTGTGTACACTCGCGTTTAGCGCAGCAGCCAGGGTATTTGTTCCGGAGCATCCGGCACGCGGACGCCAGCGTTTTTGAGGATGTCGATCTTCTCCTGCGCGGTTCCCTCACCGCCTTCCACAATCGCACCTGCATGGCCCATACGCCGGTCGGTCGGTGCATACTTGCCGGCGATGAAGGCCACGACCGGCTTGGTCATATTGCTGCGGATGTAGTCAGCGGCGTCTACTTCGGCCCGTCCGCCGATTTCGCCAAGCAGCACGACATGTTCGGTCTGTGGATCGTACTCGAACATCTCAAGTACATCCACGAAACTGGTGCCGATGATCGGGTCGCTGCCGATACCGACAATGGTACTCTGACCGTGACCAGCCTGGGTGAGCGAATCGATGACTTCGTAGGTCAGTGCGCCACAGCGTGAGACCACACCGACCGCACCGGCCCGCGCAATCTGACCAGGGATGATGCCAATGTTGGTCTGACCGGGGGCCAGGATGCCAGGGCAGTTGGGACCGATGAGGCGGCTGTGACTGCGCTTGATATAGTCGTAGACCTTCATCATGTCCAGTACCGGGATACCCTCGGTGATACAAACGATCAAGGCGATTTCGGCAGCGACCGCTTCAATGATGGCGTCGGCGGCACGTTGCGGTGGGACGAAGATCACGCTGGTGTTAGCTTCGGTCGCCTCGCGTGCGGCGGATACTGTGTCGAAGACGGGAAGGCCATTGGACCACTCCCCGCCATGACCGGGTGTGACCCCACCGACGATTTGAGTCCCATAACCGATCATTTGTTGGGTATGGAAACTGCCCTGGTTGCCAGTAATGGCCTGTACCAGGACCCGTGTGCTGCTATCCACCAGTATGGTCATGGTTGTGCCAGTTCTATTGCCCGGTGCGCGGCCTCTGAAAGTGTCTGGGCGATGCTTAAATGATGCAGATGAGTTTGCCGCAATATGTCGAGACCGCGTTCCTCGTTTGTGCCTTTCAATCGGACCACCAGCGGTAGTTGCGACTGCGTTTCCTGGTATGCCTGCACAATCCCTGCCGCGACTTCATCACAGCGAGTGTTGCCGCCGAAGATATTGCATACCACGGAGCGTACCTGCCTGTCTGAGAGGATGATCCTGGCGGCCAGCGCCACCCGCTCTGCTGATGCACCGCCGCCGATGTCGAGGAAGTTGGCTGGACCGTCACCTGGTTCACTGCGAGCGTAGATCAAGTCCATCAAGGTCATTGCCAGTCCGGCCCCGTTGACCATACAACCGATGTGGCCGTCAAGACGGACGTAGCTGATACCCGCTTCGCGTGCTTGTGTCTCAAGGTCGTTTTCGTGGGCGGTATCGCGCATGGCGGCGAGTTCAGGTTGGCGAAAGAGGGCGTTATCGTCAATGATCATGTGGGCATCAAGCGCCATGAAAGTTTGCTCTGTGGTGATCGCTAATGGATTGATCTCGACCAGCAAGGCATCATTTTCAATATAGCAGCGGTAGAGTGCCAGCGCGATATGGCTGAACTGCGGCCATAGTTCACGCGGCAGATTCATGCTGCTGGCGACATGTGTCACCTGATAGTTGCACAGACCAATCAAGGGTTCAATCGGTTCGCTGATTAAGGTTTGTGGATGATCTGTGATGGCATTTTCCACATCACCGTTGGCGGACGCCACCAAAACTGGCTGTCCGATGTGCCGGTCGTAAGTAATGCCCAGATAGATTTCCGAATCGATCCTGTAGAGAGGTTCGACCAAAATATGATAAACGGTCTGATCCAGCAGGTCTCCCGCGAATGTGTGAGCTTCTGCCGGTGTGAGTGCCTTGATGGCGGGTTGGTCTGTGTTGGGCTTCATTACCACAATCTCGCCGATTTTCTGTGCGGCACGGTACGCATCTTCGGGTGTATGTGCAACCTGACCGCCCGGAACCGGTATGTCGTATTGGGCAAGCAGTTGTTTGGTCTGATATTCATGCAGGCGCAAGAGCCGGCCTCCGATATGTTTATGTCATCGATTATATCATCGCATTTCGATGTGCTGCTCAGTGATGAGGGCGTCAGGATAATTGTCTTCTATCCAGGTGATGACGTGCTGAAGGGTCTGGTGAATGTGTTCGGACGAATTGCTGACGGCGGCGATAGCCACTGCTGCGGACTGCCAGCGGTCAAGATGATCGACTTCGGCGGCGCTGACATTGAACTTGTTGCGTGTGCGAGCCAGCATTGACTTGATAATGCTGCGCTTCTCTTTGAGAGAGGCCACGCCGGGTAGATAGAATTGAAGATGGCAGAGTCCTAGTTTTGTCTTA
>CAYQJO010000149.1:0-11009 GCA_964417785.1 uncultured Anaerolineaceae bacterium
GCTCGTCGTCGCTGTTTTGCTGCTGGTGGGGTTCTTCATCCGCAGCCAAAATATCCTGGCGCTCGACCCCTATATCGATGAGGGCTTCCATCTGCGCCGTGCGGCGATTGTGTGGGACCTGGAGGTCAATCCGGGCCGCATCGCGCATGGCAAGCCGCTGATCTACTACTGGTATGGTCTATTTGAGGCTGATCCACGCAATACGCTGTTCACATCGCGGTTGGGCATGGCGATCTTCTCCGTGTTCAGCGGGGCCGTGCTGTATGCGTTTGGACGGACGATCCACAGCCATCGCGTCGGTGTGCTGGCACTCGGATTGTATGCCATAACACCGTATGCCTTCTTCTTTGAGCGCATGGCGATGGCTGACCCGATTACGTCGGTGTTTGCCCTGCTGCTGGCGTGGCGCAGCCTGACCTTCGCCCGAAGGCCGTCACTGCGGGCTGGACTGGTGATCGGTTCACTGGTGGCGATGACCACATTGACCAAACTCACGATGGGGTTGGCTCCGTTAATCCCGGTGGCGGCGACAGTGATTTTCTTCCCCTGGAAATGGCCGCTCCAGATCAATGATTGGCTGCGGCGGTACTTCCCGCCGTTGACGGTGGCGGCGGTCGTTGTGATTCTGATGTGGCTGCCGATTCTGATACCAGCGTACATGGCTCGCAATTCCGATGATCCGTTCACGCTGACGGATCCGGTCTCGTTCCGTGAGGAAAAAGTGCGCTTCGCACCGTTGAACTACCTCAATGAGGTCGAACTGGAAATCGATGAGATGCTCACCTACGAGCTGCCGGTCCTGGTCGGGCTGGCGCTGGTATACTGGTTTGGTGCGCAGCATGGCAGTCCCCAGGTACGCACCATGCTGTTTCTACTGGCATGGACTGTGATTATGGCCGCGCCAACGCTCACATTGGCGCGATTATACACGTCGCGGTATCTGATGCCGTTGGTGGCCCCTATGGTGCTGATTCTGGCCTATATGGTCTTTTCGCTCTGGCCCCGGCACCGCCTGGTCTCCGGCGGGTTGATCGGTGCGGTTGTGATCTGGGCGCTGACCTTCGCCTTGCCTTTTGCATCGACGGCACTCAATCAGCCGGAAAACCTGAATTTCGCCTATTCGTCCACCAACCATGTCGAATATCTCAGCGGCAATCTGACTGGCGAGGTCGCTGTACGCCAGGCCGCCGACCATCTCAACGATGTTGATCCGACTCACATCTATGCCAACTGGGCTTTGTGCCATCTGATCTACTTTTATTCGGAGAACGACGTCACCTGCCTGCACCGCAATCACGCCGTCGAGGATTTGAATCGCTATCTACGCCAGGATGTCGAACCCGGCGAAGGTGTCTATATTACCTTCGCCGGGTTCCCGCAGTTCTGGGCTGATTATGACTGGTTGGAATGGGAAGAGGTGGCCGTATACGAACGCCAGCTTATCGACCGTCCGGTGACCATCTGGCGCGTTACTGTGCTGGTTGATAGCGGCTGAAGGCTGCCGGGAAGCCAACACTCTGCATCTTGAGCGCTTGCAGACGGTAGAGATAAGCCGCGCCGTTCATGATCTGTTGTGCGATGTCGGTCACATAGCGATTTTCCGGTTGTTCCAGATAAGTGCCACGCACCCAGGCGTTGAACGCACCCATTGCCGGACCACACCATATCTGGTAGTCGAGTTCGCGGCCCTTCTCACCAATATTAGACCAGCGCGACGATAGCCCCAGATACCAGCGGAAGATGAGCGCCATCTTGCGCCGGGGATTATCCTGAGCGCGGGCAATCTGCTCCGGGTCGCGCTCCTGGAAGTAGGCGACTGTATCGTTCCAGATGTCTTCCATCGGACGTTTGAACACGGTCTTTTCCAGTTTTGTCCGCTCGTTTGGGTCGATTTCGTCAATCGAGCGATGTGCAGCATAGAGATCGTAGAGTTTCTGCGCCCGCATTGGGAACATGGTACCGCGCTTGAGGACCTGTACTTTGACGCCCATCTCGAACATGTCCGCCGATGGTGCCATAATCACATCGGCCATATCCGCCTGGGCCAGCAGCTTTTTGGTGTGTTCGGATGCACCGGCCTCACGCACACCCTGATTGATCGACCCGGTGACGATATAGGCTGCACCCATCATGAAGGCCGCCAGCGCCGCCGACGGCGTGC
Source organism: uncultured Anaerolineaceae bacterium (assembly GCA_964417785.1). Classification (GTDB taxonomy): domain Bacteria; phylum Chloroflexota; class Anaerolineae; order Aggregatilineales; family Phototrophicaceae; genus DAOTUL01. The sequence goes on from CAYQJO010000149.1 coordinate 2,162, forward strand.
CGATGCCGCCACCAACACCCACGCGCACCGGGGTGGCGTAGTTGTACTCGGCTTGAATCTCGTCGCGCAGCGAGAGAATGGTCGGCAGCAGCGCCAGGAAGGGCCGGTTATCGGTGTGGCCGCCGCTGTCGGCTTCGCAGGTTACATCGTCGGCCACCGGTACCTGTTTCGCCAGTTCGGCCTGCTCAGCCGTGATGAGACCCTGTTCCACCAGCGGAGTCAGCAGACGGTCGGGTGCAGGCTGCATGAAGGGTGTCGCCACCTCACGTCGAGACAGCTTGGCGATTACCCGGTTGCCGATGCGAATACTGCCGTCCGGGTTGCGGCTGAGACCGGCAGCACGATACCGCACGACAGCGGGTGTGAGGTCCAGGAAAGCCGATGCCTCCACCACTCGAACCCCCATCCGCATATAGAGTTCGACCGCACCGCGTTCCATTGCTTCTTCGTGCGGACTGTGGATCAAATTGAACGCATACGGGCCATTGGGCAGTGCCGCCTGGATTTTGCGGATTTCGGGTTCCAGTCGGGCCGGAGTCAGACCTGCTGCGCCGAACGACCCCAACATGCCAGCCTGCCCCAGCGCGATAACCAGATCCGCCGATGCGATTCCGTTTGCCATCGCGCCGGCCATGTAGTTGTATTGCAGGCCATAGGTTTCACGAAAGGTTGGATCACCCAGTTCTGTGGGGCTGATCGGTGGTGTGGCCGCCAGTACATGAGAGCCACCGGCCACCAGTTCCGTATGAAGCTGACCGCTGCTGGTGACGCCGATGCGCCGTCTGGTGTCGGCCACCACATAGCAGGGTTTGCTGATCGATTGTAGAACTGATCGTACCCCCGTTTCATCGTAGGCGATACGGTTTGGTTCACCGGTCCAACTCTGGACGCTGGTCGGCTTACCAGAAAAACGGACAATTGAGTCAGTCATGGAATTTATGCCTCGGTTATCGTCAGGGCAATATCGGTAATCTCGTAAATGCGCAGGTTATCGCGCCACAGACTGGCATCAGCATACAGGGTTATCTTGCCCGGGTCACGCTCAATCCGTTTGATGTTGGCTTCCACATGCGATTTCTCGCTGTCGGTGAGGATTTGACCACGATACTTCCACACGATGGTATGGCCGCCGTCGGTCTGGGCAAAACGCGGATGCGTAAATTCGTCACTTAAACCAGACTCAATAGCGTAGGCTTGCATGGCCTGCATGATGGTCTCCACGCCGATAGACCCCGGCATGACCGGGTCCTGGTAGAAGTGGCAGGCGAAGTAAAAGGCCGTTGGATCGATCACCGTGTGGGCGTAGGCATACCCCTGCTCGTATTTGCCACCACCGGGTACCACCTGGATGATGTCGGTAAACTCAAGCTGGCCCGTCCCCAGGCGCAGATAGCCCTTACCAATGTCCGCGTGAGGGTTTACATCAATGACCGGCCAATCGCTGAGATCGACTGTATCCAGCCAGCGGAAGACCTGCTTACCGGTGTCAAGTCCGGCCTGACTGTTGAGCGCCTGAATGGTGAAGTAACCAAAGGTGGCCTCACCTTCGTAGAACAACTCATCGCCATCATAACAGGCGAAACTGAAGGTCTGAATGATGGTCCCCTGCAAGATGGTGTTACGCAGCAGCGTGACATGGTTGGTGATGGTCCGCCCACGCATATCGACGTCGCGGTACAGCGTCCCCCGGCCATCCAGGTTACGGAAGTAGAAGTCGATGTCAGGATAATCCAGTGTCGGGCCGTGATAAGCCGAGAGGAAACCACAGGGTTGCAGCGCAATCTCCATGTAGACCGAATAAGGCATGACCGGGTAGGGGCTATCCCGATAGAACCAGGCGTCTTCCGGGACATCATACTCGGTGTGTATGCTGGTCCCGGCCACTGATTTGAACCGTTCGCCCTGGATGTCGATCACCCGTGAGACCAGCAGCAAGTCGCCGTTGGGAATACGCGGCGCACGCACATGGTCATGGCGGGTGTAGCGCTCACCGAAGCAGTCGGCCACACGCCCGACCGCAAACTGGTTGATTTTCTCGAACGGGTACATGGGATTGGTTCCACTCGATGGCGGTAGTGCCGGTCTTGGAGCCGGGACTGGTGGCAGAGCCGGCACAGGATCGGATTTGGTCGTGGGTTCCGATGGTGCTGTGGGCTGCTGCATCTGCATGCGGATCAAGTCGCCCATCTGGTGCAGTGCTTCCTGCCTTGACCGCAAAAAGTCGGCGTGGACATTGCTGAACGCTTCCGGCATGGCCGTCATCTTTTGTGCCTCGACCGCTGCTGGTGCCGGTGATTTAATCTCAACATCGGCGAAATTGTCTTTGTGGCTGACGATGGCCTGATAGATGTCCTGGCCGCCCAGATGCACGCTGCGGATTAATTGCTTGCGGGCTGGCGTTTGCGGCAGTGGACGATACAGCGGCGACAGGTCCACCCGAACGCCATGACTGACAAGCTGTGCCAGCATGCGCACAATCGAAATATGGTCGTCCACGCCCATGTTGTCGATGGATACGGCCACATGATCGCGCTGGCCGAGAGACTCATCAACCCAACGGGCGCAGGTCGAACGCGGTCCCAATTCGATGAATACCCGCGAACCATCGGCATAGGCTCGTTCGATCAAGCGGGCGAAATCAACCGGCTTGCACACCATCCGGGCGACACTGCTGGCGATGACGCGCTGATCCAGTTTGATCGGCTCGTAATCCGCTGCCGAGTAGAACGTCACCCCCTCGACCGGTGTTACCGGCAGATCGTGCAGCCGGTAGTATTCACCATAAGCGCTCATCATGGCGTCGTTGTGGATAACCACGCTAAAGGGCGCACGCATATGCTCACCACCAACGGCATCCACCACCCGCTGGCATCCCACTGGATCACCGGCGATCATGACCTCGTTGGGTGTGTTGATATGCGTCAGATAGACACGCGGCTCACGGTCGGCGGCTTGGCGCACGGTTTCCGCTGGTGCAGCGATAAAGTATGATGTCCAGAAGTCGTCGGTGGGTACGTCCGGAGCGATGCCCCAGGCTTCGCGCACGGCGTTCATGGGACCGACTAGCCGGGTCGTAAACAGGTCCGATGATTTGAAGTTGGCGCTGCCGGTGTCGCCATCGGTCCACACGCCCATGCCCCACATCATACTGCCCTCGCCCAGGCTGTAGCCGAACGCCGAATCCGGGTGGACATTGAATATCCGGCGCATGATGCGTGTGTAGATCAGGGCGAAGCTGAGACCTGCCGTGATGGTGGCGACGGCATCGTCGGCCAGCGCCGTTTTCATGGACCGGGTGAGCCTGGGGCCGGGTTTTTCCTGGCTGCGGGGATAGAGCCGACGCTCGGCGACCGCTTCGCCTACATCGGCCTTGACTGCCCGGAGATCATCGTAGACCTGCGGGAACAGATGCAGCAGATCATATCCCAATTTGGGATAAGCGTTGAAGGCACCGGGATAGACAAACGCAATCTTGGTATCCGGACCGACCGGGCGAGCGGTGAAATAACTGCCGGTTGGTGTGGCCCATACACCGCCGCTGCGGATGGCTTCGGCAACCCCTGGGCGGGCTTTCTCGGCCTGGGAGCGTATTTCGTCGCTGCTGCGACCGACCAGTGCCAATGTGTACCGCGCTGGACGGAACTCCGCGAAAATCGCATCCGCCAGTTGATCCACCGGCTGTGTATCGAGCCGGTTCAACAAATCAGCCAGTGCCGTGTCGAGGGTCCCGGCTGTATCGGCTGAGAGCGGTAGCAGATAGGGCGACCGTCCCGGCAAGTAATCGTTGGGACGGGTTCCTTTGGCTGAGAGGATCATATGGGCGGCGGTGCCGTCGCTGCTCAGGCTGTTGACGGCTGCCACACGCCGGTCGGCAAACCAGGTCCGGGAGCGCGTGTTGACGAAGAACGCCGTGTTTCGCCATTTGTCCGGTTCGGCGGGACTGTCCCAGCCAGGAACGGCGGGCAAAAAGCGCTGTGACGCTGCCAGCACGGTCTTGATGAGCGCCGCCATCCCGGCAGCGGCATAAGTGTTGCCGATGGTGGCCTGCACCGATCCAACGGCTACCTCCAGCGACTCGCCCTGGTAGAGCGTCGTCAACCCATCGACAGCATCCATATTGGATAACTCAAGATAGTCCACCGCCGGATTACCCGCCGCTTCCAGGGCCAACTGGGCCGCACGGTTGACGGTTTCTGGATGGGGGAATCCGGGCAGATCGCCGCTGCTCTCGTCCTGCGCAAAGGCCAGCGACTCGATAACCGCATATGACTGCGACTGAACCCGGTCAGCGCGAGTGAGGACGACCGCACCGGCCCCTTCACCGGGCGTTTCCTGACGCATCAGCACGCTTTCGAGACTGCCAGCCAGATCGACCGCACCGATCACGGCGGCGTCGATTTCGTCGCTGCTGAGGAGCATCTGGGCGATCTCAATGGCGCGGAAGGTGCTGTTTTCCTCAGCCGAGACGGTGAAGGCCGGGCCGCTGAAATCCCACAGAGAGGCAATGCGGCTGGCGGTGATGTTGCCGATGTAGCTGGTGTAATGGTTGACCTGGGCCGGCAGCAGCAGCGCGTCCTTGTTGATACGGCGCAGTTCCTCCACCTGCTCCGGCGGTAAGTTGATTCCGGCATCGCTGAGCGCCTGCTCGATCTGCCAGTTGAGATCGGCCCGTCCTCGATAGCGATGCAGCGCCAACTCAGTGCCGATGGCGACGATCACCGCGACATTGCCACCGGGTTGCAGACCGGCGTCGTGCAGCGCCCGGTCCGCCACCTTGAGCATCAACAACTGCTGCGGGATCGGCTCGTCTTCCAGATTCGGCGGGATGCGATAATGCATGAAGTCGAGGTCGAATTCATCGATATACGCGCCGTTGGGTACCGTATCCAGGCCAAAGCGGCGCAGGACATCCGGGTGATGCTGCAAGCCCTTCCAGCGGCGCTCTGGCAGTGGGATCAAAGCCGTCTCGCCGTTGTAAAGGCTGTGGGCGAATGCGTCAAGTCCGTCAAGTGGACCGAAATGGGCGTCCATGCCAGTGATGGCGATGGGTACCAGGGGTTTTGGGTTTTGATCTGAACTCACAGTCTGGCTTTCGTTCGCTTCCAATACAAGATGGGCGCTGACCCCGCCGAAGCCGAAAGCATTGACCCCGGCACGACGCGGTGTATTCGGGTGTGGCGGCCAATCGACCGGCGCAGTGGCGATGCGGTCCAGCAAAATCAGTGGTTTTTCGACACCGATGGTCGCCGGAATCTGGTTGTGGGCCATGCTCAGAATCAGCTTGGTCATGCTGGACATACCGGCAGCGGTCAACAAATGGCCGAGATTGGATTTAACACTGCCGATCAGCGGAAAATTACGCTCACCGAAGAACGCCTGCATCGTATTCATCTCAGTCCGGTCGCCGACTGGCGTGCCGCTGGCGTGGCATTCCACATAATCGACGGGCAGCGGGGTCGTGTAGGCTCGTTCCAACGCCAGAATCTGCCCCTTGCTGTTGGGCGTGAGGATGTGCTTACCGCTGCCATCATTGGAGAGACCAACACCATTGACCAGCGCGTAAATGTGGTCACCATCGCGCACAGCATCGGCATGGCGCTTGATGACGAACATCCCGGCTCCCTCACCTGATGTCAGTCCGCCGGATTCGGTGTCCAGCGGACGGCTGGTCTGCCCGTCTTCGGGATAGCCACCCAGATGGGCGAAACCAATGTTGACATAGAGCGGATCGGCAGCGCTGACGGACCCGGCCAGCATTACGTCGGCTTTGCCGGTCGCCAGATACTTACAGGCCAGCCCGACAGCGTAAAGCGCCGAGGCGCAGGCGGCATCCAGGGCGAAATAGGGGCCGCCCAAACCGAGCGCCGCCGCGATCAATGCCGCCGGGTAACCGGGTGAGAATCCGTCGGCGGATGAAACGTTGTCGAGAAGCTGTGGCAGGGCCACACCACCCGTTCCGAGCAGTTCATCGATGGCCTTCCCGTAAATGGTATCGTAAACGGGCGTGAACAAGTGGCTGGAATGGCGCGTCGGGAAGGACAGATTGCCCAGGACGACGCCGGTTCGTGGCCCACCCTGGTGACCGCTGTCCTGGAGTGCGCCTCGCGCCACATGCAGCGACCACTGGTAAACGCGGTCCAGGTGTTGCATCTGTTCCGGCGGGATATGATAGCCGGTGGCATCAAAATCGAAAGGACCGATGTAGCCGCCGCGCAGATAATACGACGAATCCAGATTGCGGCGGTCGGGATCGTAGAAGTAAGCGGGATCAACGCTGGTTTCCAGCGAGGTCGCTTCTGATGTGGTGCTGCGCCCCTGAATCAGGACATCCCAGAACGATTCCGGGCTGTCCGCGCCGGGAAACAGGCACGATAGTCCAACAATGGCGAACTTTTGCATATCAATCTGGCAGACGGTTGCGGGTAAAGAGTTCGTTCAGGCGTTTGCTGATGGTGATCTCACCCTGCATAACTTTCATATACATGTTGCCCTGCACGTCGTGGATGTTCAGCGTGGTGACCAGTCCCATCTCGCTGGCCGAATGGATTTCCAGCGACACATAGAAAACCTCGCCCCAGGCGACATCGGCATAATGCTCGCCGCCACCCGCTCGCAGCGGTAGACTGCCAGCACCGTAGTGATATTTGGCGTAGATGCCCATGCTCTGGAAGCCGATGTCGGTCATGAAATAATTGAACGACTGCACCGGGAACTGGCCCTGGTAGTGTTCATCGACTACCGGTAAGCGGCATTCCAGCGTCACCAGTTCTTTGTTGATGTTGAGAACGCGCTCCACACCCTTGAAGGCATACCCATGAAACAGCGTGTAATCGTCGTAGAACTGCTGGCCGGGGATGTCCTCGCGTACTGTGAGGTCCATACCCGCGAACACCGAGCGCGGCGGAATCTGGTCCAGCAGAGTCAGTTGGGCGCTGTAATGATAACGTGGCAAACGGGCGTTGGCGGGTTGGCTGGAGATCATGGCGTTCAGTTCGATCCGGCCCGGCTCCTTGTGCGTTTCCTTGAGTTCCAGCACATACTCCTCAGCCAGTTCGTTGTCGAAGATAATGCCCTTCAGCACCTTATAATCGGCGAAGCCAAACGCCTTGTAGCCGGGATACAACCCTTCAGCGGCGTTGCACATCCACGACATGCCGCTGACCATCGGCAGCACAGCCTTGCCATCGACAACATGGTCGCCCAGGAAGGGACTGTCCGCTAGCACCAGCTTCCGATGCAGACGATGGGTGCGCAAATCGCCGTCGGGATGCACGGTCAGGGTGCCGATACCGCTGCCCACCACGATCTGTACGGCGTCGTCACCGGGCAAACCTGCCAGTTCTTCCACCAGCATGTGGGTACCGACTTCGATGGGAATCACCTTGATGTCATGCGCCTGAAAATAGGCTTTGAGTTCCGGCGTGACCATGCCCGCGTCCCAGGGACCCCAATTGATGGCGACCACATGGCTCTCCGGATAACGCCGCTTGAACAGATGTGCCGTCTTGTTCAAAATCTCGTTGGCGATGGCGTAATCGGCCTGACCGATATTGCCGTAGAAACCGGCCACCGACGAGAACAGCACCAGATGGTGCAGGCGCTCCGGCGGGACGGCCTTCAGCAGGTTTTCCAGTCCCTCGACCTTCGCCGCATAGACGGTCTCGAAATCCTTCTGGGTCTTTTTCTCGATCAGCTTATCGGCCAGATTGCCCGCGCCGTGAATGATGCCCGTCACTTTGCCCAGACGCGACTCGGCGTCGGTGATGGCGTCTTTCAGCGCGTCAGTGTCGGTGATGTCGGTGCTGTGATATTCGACCTCGGCACCGTTAGCGCGAATCGTATCCAACGTTTGCTGGATCTCGCGCTGCGACAGCACCCGGCGCGTCATGGATTGGACGGCAGCGGGAGTCGGCTTCTCGCCCTGTGTTTTGAGCGCGGTCATCGCCGCCTGTTTTAACGCTGTCTCGTCATGGATTCCGGCGGCCCAGTCCGGTTCGTCACCGATCTGCGACCGTCCCAAAAGGATGAATTTGCAATGAAAATGGGCGGCCAACCGTTCGACGCAGCGAGCCGTAATTCCCCGTGCGCCACCGCTGACCACAAATACAGACGAAGTCGTGATGTTGCCCATAAGTTCAGTCCGATAGGGTTAATTAAATCGGGGGGCTTTCGCCCCCTTGCCATTATTGTACCGCGATTAACGTGCTGCGTCCGGTTCCACCGTAGGCGACTTCGACCAGCAGATGGTTAGGATCATGCAATTCAGCGATGATATGGTCGGCTGCCGCCTGCTCTGGCAGGGTTGGATCGAGGTCCAACGCCCGGCAGTGAACATCCGGCCACTCCAGGTTGAGCGATTTAACCAGTCCGAACAGGCCACCGGAGATGGCTCCGTGTTCCTGGTGGCCGGTACCCAGCGCACCATCCAGACGGGTCACTGTCATGAACGCGCCATAACTGTCTCTGGCTGCGGCATTGAGCGACGCCTTAAGGTGCTTGGCGATCAAGAACGTGTGCTTGACCATCGCCTTCTCGCGTTCCAGGAAGAACGATCCGTTGATTTTGCTGCTGGTCGGGTTTAGATGCACGAACGCCGCGATGTCGCCGTGATTCTGGCGGATGTGGTCCAGCGCAGCCTGCAACTGCACCTCGGTCATATCCGGCAGGATAACCCGCTGGACGCTGGCGGGCAGTACACTCTGCGCCGGGATGAAATCGGGTGGGAAGCTGAGAACGACCACACTCCATCCATATTCGGTCAGCCGTTCCGCCACCAGACCGGTCAGCGGCGAGCCATCATCGGTGACGACACAGACGCCAGTCGGAGTAATCTCGGCCATATCCGGCA
>CAYQJO010000150.1:0-10995 GCA_964417785.1 uncultured Anaerolineaceae bacterium
AGGTCTTAAGATGATTGGTTTGCCATGACCGCGACCTTACCGACCGGCCATAGACGTATTGACCACTTGCAGATGCAGGGAGTCGTCAAGCGGTTTCCCGGTGTGTTGGCGGCTGACCGGATCGACTTCGATGTGCGCTCCGGCGAGATACACGCGCTGCTGGGCGAAAATGGCGCTGGCAAAAGCACGTTAATGAAAATTCTTTACGGCCTTTACCATCCTGACGATGGTCAGGTTATGATTGATGGCGAGTCCATCCGGGTCCGGTCGCCCCAGCGAGCAATTGAACACGGGATCGGTATGATCCACCAGCACTTCATGCTCGTGCCTTCATTGACGGTGGCCGAGAACATCGCCCTGGGCATGAAGTCGAGCCGGGGCATGTTACTCGACCTGGATGTGGTTTCACGGCGTGTGCGTGAGCTATCTGAGATATACAATCTGAAGGTCGATCCGAACATCCCGGCGTGGCAGTTGGCCGTTGGTGAGCAGCAGCGTGTGGAGATTCTGCGTGCGTTGTATCGTGGGGCTGCTTTGCTCATCCTGGACGAGCCGACCGCCGTATTAACACCGCAGGAAGTGGACGACCTGTTCGATATTTTGCGCAAAATGGCGGGTGACGGTCATGCGCTGATTTTTATTTCGCACAAACTGCATGAGGTGCTGGCGATCAGCCAGCGGGTCACCGTTCTACGCGACGGCCATAATGTCGGATCAATCCCGACAGCCGACGCCACCCGGCGCATTCTGGCGGAGATGATGGTGGGACGGCCTGTGGTGCTGGAATATGAACGTCCGCCAGTCCAACCTGGGGCTGAGCGGCTGCGATTGGAGAGCTTAAGCGCCTTGAGTGATCGCGGTGATATGGGCCTCAAGGACGTCAACCTGTCTGTTTGCAGCGGTGAGATTGTGGGCGTGGCGGGTGTCTCCGGCAACGGTCAGCACGAACTGGCCCAGGTGATCGCCGGTTTGCGCCCGACGACAACGGGCAGGCTGCATGTGGGCGGTGTAGATGTGACGGGTAAAGCGCCGTCCGCCATGAACGCGCTCGGTGTGTCCTACATCCCGGAAGAGCGGATGTTGGATGGCGTCATCAAAGACTTTACCGTCGCCGAGAATCTGGTACTCCAGGATCACCACCGTTTTACTCGCGGCAAGGTGTTCCTGAACTTCCGTGCCATCACCCAGGCGTGCCGCGAGGCGATTGCGTCTTACGAGATCAAAACACCCGGCACAGACACACCCATCAAGAGTCTGTCGGGTGGCAATATCCAGAAGTTGGTGCTGGCGCGTGAACTGGCACGCAGGCCGCAGGTCCTCATCGCGGCGCAGCCGACACGCGGCGTGGATATCGGTGCGACCGAGTATATTCACCGGCGTTTGCTGGACGAGCGGGCCAATGGCACCGCTATCCTGCTCATATCCGAAGACCTGGATGAGATTCGGGCGCTCTCCGACCGGATTGTCGTCATGTATGAAGGCAAAATCGTGGGCGAAGTACCCGGCGGGGATGTTGATTTGCACCAACTGGGTGCCATGATGGCAGGTGCGACATTAGATGTGTAAAATAGCTGAATAGTCGGGTCGTCAGCATGGCGGCGTTGGGATTTGTCCCATCGAAAAGCGCCCGCAGGTCATAGGAGGACATGCATGTGGAAGCATTATCACAGGCCGGCCACTGTTGACGAGGCGGCGGCCTTACTCGATCAATACGGCGGACAGGCTCGCGTCATCGCTGGTGGCACTGATCTGCTGGTGGATATGCGTGCCGGACACGCTGCACACCAGGAAGCTCTGGTCGATATTACATCCATACCTGAACTCTGCGAAATTGAAGAATCTGACGGTGTTGTGACGATTGGTGCGGGTGTGACCCATACGGCTATCGTTAAAACCTCACTGCTGGCACAACGGGCGACCTGCCTGGTGGAAAGCTGCGGCGTGGTTGGCGGGCCGCAGGTGCGCAACGTCGCCACGCTCGGCGGCAATGTCGCCCATGCTTTGCCCGCCGGCGATGGTACGACATCACTGGTGGCCCTCGACGCCGAGGTCGAGATCGTGCAGGCGGGTGAGCGGCGGTGGGTACCCATCCTTGAGATGTTTCTGGGTCCGGGCAAGTCGTTGCTCAATCCCAGCCGCGACGTGCTGTTGAAAATGCGCTTCAAACTGACCGCTGACCGTGAGGCGACCGCGTTCAGCCGGATTATGCGCCCGCAGGGTGTGGCGCTGCCGATCCTGGGGTGCGCAGTCTGGGTGCGACTGGATGAGAGCGGTTCCGTCTTTGAGGACTCCCGCATCTCTATTGCGCCTGCCGGACCGACCCCGCGCCGGGTGGCTGAGGTCGAGGACTGGCTGCGCGGCAAGCCGGTAGGCGAAGCGACGATCCATGAAGCGGCAGCGGTGGGGCAGCGAGTGCTGAGTCCGCGCACGAGCAAGTACCGGGCGACGGCAGATTACCGTCACGAGATGATCGCAGTATTGCTTAAGCGCACGCTACCGCGTGCCGCCGACCGCGCCCGCACAGGTGAAGCGGTCCCCGAAGGTATTGGAATATAACAGGAGTGATGGAATGAGCCGAATGGAAATCACGGTAAACGGTAGAGCATATGATATGGATGTGCCGGAGTCGCGGACGCTGGCGCAATTTCTGCGGCAGGACCTGGGGCTGACCGGGACCAAAATTGGCTGCGAAGAAGCCGAATGCGGAATCTGCACCGTGCTGGTGGACGGGTTGCCAGTCGATTCGTGCATTTACCCGGCGTTCAAGGCGCAGGGTAGTCAGGTGACGACAATTGAAGGGTTGGCGAACGGTGACCTGCATCCGCTGCAAAAGAACTTCATCGATCATGGTGCGGTCCAGTGCGGATTCTGCACCCCCGGTCTGATTATGACGTCGTCGGCGCTGCTGGAAGAGAACCCCGATCCTGACGATCATGCCATCAAGGTCGCGCTTAAGGACACGTACTGCCGCTGTACTGGCTACACCAGTGTGATCAACTCGATCAAGTCAGCAGCACGGGAGATGCGTGGCGAAGCGCCGCTGCCGGTGAACGATCCGATGGTCGGAGAAGCGATGGATGTGGTCAGCCGGTCGGTGCCGCCAGTTGAAGTGCGCGAGAAAGTGACCGGTGCGGCCAAGTTCACCGACGATTATGTCTTTCCCGGTATGGCCTACGCCCGTACCCTGCGCTCACCGCACCCGCACGCCCGTATCCTGGATATTCGCACCGAGAAAGCGGAAGCGCTGCCCGGTGTTCACGCTGTAATGACGCACAAAGATGTTCCGGGTGAAAATCTGCACGGATTGATCTATCGGGATTGGCCGGTGTTGTGTCATGACGTGGTGCGCTATGTTGGTGACGCGGTGGCGATTGTGGCCGCCGATACGGCGGAGATTGCGGCGGAAGCCCTGGCGTTGATCGAGGTCGATTATGAGCCGCTGACAGTCGTCGCTGATCCGGTATTCGCCCATTCGGCGGAAGCGCCCAATCTGCACCCGGAGCATGAGACTGGCAATCTGCTCAAACACATCAAAGTCCGGCACGGCGACATTGAACAGGGTTTCGCCCAGGCTGATGTGATCGTGGAGCGTGAGTATCGCACACCGACCACCGAACACGCTTTTCTGGAGCCAGAATGTGCCATCGGCGTGCCGAAGGGCTATGATGCCGACCACCGGAAGCTGACCATCTATGTTGGTTCACAAATTCCGTATCAGGACCGCAACCAGATCGCGCTGGCGATGGGGTTGGAGGAAGAAGAACAGGTGCGGGTAATCGGTACGCTGATCGGCGGCGGTTTTGGTGGCAAGGAGGACATCGCCGGTCAGATTCATGTGGCGATGCTGGCAGAAGCGACCGGCAGGCCGGTGAAGATGCTCTATTCCCGGCAGGAATCGCTCATCTTCCATCCCAAGCGGCACGCGACCATCATCAAGATCAAGACCGGTGCCACCAATGATGGCAAGCTGATCGCGGTCCAGGCCGAACTCTACGGCGATGCCGGCGCTTATGCCTCGCTTTCCGACAAGGTGATGACTCGTGCCACCACCCATGCCACCGGTCCCTATGAAGTGCCGAACGCCAAAATCGACTGCTTCGCCATGTACACCAACAATGTGCCGTCGGGGGCCTTTCGGGGCTTCGGTGTGACGCAATCCGCGTTTGCGGTAGAGCAGAATATGGACCTTGTGGCCGAAGAACTGGGTATGGACGCTCTCGAATTCCGGCTGAAGAACGCCCAGAAAGTCGGTGTGACAACCGCAACGGGTCAATTGCTGCGTGAATCGGTTGGTTTGATCGAGACCATCGAGAAAGTCCAGGAAGATATGGGCTTTGACGGTGGCAATTTCCGCTGGTCATGGCGGGAGGGCAACAAGGCCTACGCCTGGGGCATCGCGTGTTCCTATAAGAACACCGGACTCGGCGGCGGCGCGCCGGATAAATCCGAGGCAGAGGTGGAAGCGTTTGAGGACGGCACGGTCGAGGTCCGCACGGCGGCTGCCGATATGGGGCAGGGCATCGCCCATGTAGTGGCGCAGTGTACGGCGGAAGAGATGCATATGGCTTATGATCGGGTCAAGGTGCTGCTGTGCGATACCGATCTGACACCCAACGGTGGCCCGACGACCGCTTCGCGCCAGACCTTCATGACCGGCAACGCGGCGCGGTTGGCGGCTTCTGCCCTGCGGGATGCCATCACCCAATCCGCCGCCGAGATGCTGGATGTGCCGCCGCAGCAAATCCGCTACAGTGAGGGACTGCTGCAATATAATGGTGACCGCGTGGAAGTTGGCACGGTTGTCAAATGGATGAAGGATCATGGTCTTGCGCCCAAAACCCGTCACGAATACTGGGCACCGAAGACGCAGCCGCTGGGTACTGGTGGGGATATGCACTTCGCCTTCAGCTACGCTACTCAGGCCGCGCTGGTTGAGGTCGATCTGGATACGGGCGAGGTTCACGTCCTCAAGGTGATCTCCGGTACCGACATCGGACGGGCGATCAACCCCTTAATGCTCCAGGGGCAGATCGAAGGCGGTATTGTCATGGCGATGGGGAACTGTCTGACCGAATCGTTCATTATCGAAGATGGCAAGCCCTGGACCAACGCACTGGCGCGGTATAAGATGCCGAGCATCAAGCACGCGCCGGAAATTGTTTCACATCTGGTCGAGCATCGGGCTGCTGAAGGGCCTTATGGTGCGAAAGGTGTGGGCGAGATTCCGTCGATCAATACCACACCGGCCATCTGCAACGCTATATACAACGCTACCAGTGTGCGCATTTTCTCGATTCCGGTGGATCAGGATGCGCTGCTGCGAGCCATGCGTGCCGGTGAGCGTGAAGTGCATACGGCGTGGCATGATGTGAAATAGTGTGGTCTAAAAATCGAATCACCATCAGGCGGACCCCTCCGCCTGTTTTGATTCTATGAACTTGCATTACAATGGCTGATATTGTTGGTCGCTAGTTAAAGGCTCAATCAATGGGGGAAACCCAGAATCGTCTGTTTGAAGACTTCGCGGTGCCGACCTATGATGAATGGCGGCAGGCTGCGGAAGCCTCGCTCAAAGGCGTTCCTTTCGACAAAAAACTGCTGACACGGACCTACGAAGGGGTCGTGTTGCAACCGCTCTATTTTTCGGCTGACGTCGCTCACCAGTATACCTTGCCGGGACAACCGCCCTACGTGCGCGGGACCCGTGTTGCTGGTAATACATGGTCCATCATCCAGGATATTCCATACGACAGCCCGGAAAGCTTCAACGCCGCACTGCGCCATGACCTCGAAAACGGCCAGACGGCGGTGCAGTTGCCCGCTGTCGCCAGCGCGGATGAACTGGAAACGGCTCTGGACGGTGTTGATCTGACGACCCTGCCCTTGTTCATCCGGGTGGGCGCATCACCGGCAGCGATGGTAGCGGTGCTGGAAACCTGGATGGCGAAACGAGGTTACACCGACCTGTACGGATGTATCCAGGCCGACCCGCTGGGAGCGCTGATATGCGGTGACGATGTGGATGTGGCGCAAGTCTATGGCGACATCGCGCAGGCGATGATCTGGGCTGCCGATCATGCACCGAATCTGGATGTCGTCACGGTCGACAGCACCCGCTATCACGATGGCGGCGGGAATGCCGTACAGGAACTGGCGTATGCGGTTGCGACCGGTGTCGCTTATGTGCGGGCCATGCTGGAACGAGGTGTTCCCATCGAGCGTATCCGTGTTTCGTTTGAATATGCCGTCGGTGTGGAATTCTTCATGGAAGTCGCCAAATTGCGGGCGGCGCGACTGCTCTGGTCGCAGATTATGGAAGCCTTCGGCCAGTCGGAACCATCTATCGCTGTTCGGGTCCACAGTGATTTCCGCAATAAGACGGTTTACGACCCTTATGTTAACATGCTGCGCACGACGGTTGAGTCGCTGGTGGGTGCGGTGAGCGGTGTGGACGGCATGACCATCGCACCCTTCGACGCGGTGATTCGTCCGCCGGACGAGTTCTCGCGCCGTGTGGCCCGCAACCAGCAGTTGATCCTGCGCGATGAGTGCAACCTGGCGCATCTGATCGATCCCGCCGGTGGATCGTGGTATGTTGAGCATTTGACGGACGAACTGGCAAAACGGGCCTGGGCGCTGTTCCAGGAGATTGAAGCGGCTGGTGGTATGTTGGCGGCCCTCGAAGGCGGGACACCCCAGGCACAGATCGCGGAAGTGGCACAGACCAGAGCAACCAATCTCGCCACGCGCCGGGATCGGCAGGTCGGCATCAATATGTATGTCAATGTGCAGGAGACCCGTCTGCCTGGTGAGGGGGTGGCGCAAACCCCGACCACCGGACAGATCGAACCGGTACCGGTGCGGCGCACGGCAGAACCCTTCGAGGTGCTGCGTGCCGCTGCCGATGCGTACACTGAACGGACCGGTCAGCGCCCGCAGATTTTCATGGCGAATCTAGGCCAGTATAAGCTGCGGGCTGATTTTACCGTTGGCTTCTACGAAGTGGGCGGTTTCGAGATGCTGAATAACAATGGTTTTGCCACGCCAGAAGAAGCGGCTGAGGCAGCGCTGGTGTCGGGCGCACCGGTCATGGTCATTTGCTCCACCGACGATGCTTATCCGGAAATTGTGCCGCCGCTGGTCAAGGCGGTTAAACCGGAGATGGTCGTGATCCTGGCGGGTTACCCGCAGGATCAGATCGAGACGCACAAAGCCGCCGGTGTGGATGCGTTTATCCATATTCGCGCCAATTGTTACGAGATGAACCGGGAACTACAGCGGCAGATTGGAGTGTTGGAATAATGCCTGATTTCACCAAAATCGACTACAAGTCCGATTATCCCCGCCAGACGAAAGCCGAATGGCGGGCGATGGTCGAGAAAGAGACCGGCAAATCGCCAGAGGAGTTTGTCTGGCATACGCTGGAGCAGATCGACGTCGATCCACTCTATATGGCGGAGGACATCGCTGAGTTTGAACACCTGGGGTTTGTAGCCGGGATTCCGCCATATCTACGTGGACCCTACCCGGCCATGTACGCACAGCGCCCCTGGACGGTTCGCCAGTATGCCGGTTTTTCTACCGCCGAAGAGAGCAACGCTTTTTACCGGCGCAATCTGGCCGCTGGACAAAAAGGGTTATCAGTTGCCTTTGATTTGGCGACTCATCGCGGTTACGACTCGGATCACCCGCGTGTGGTAGGCGATGTGGGCAAAGCCGGTGTTGCCATCGACTCGATTCTGGACATGAAGATTCTCTTCGATGGTATCCCGCTGGACCAGATGTCGGTTTCGATGACGATGAACGGTGCAGTGCTGCCGGTGATGGCTTTTTACATTGTGGCGGCGGAGGAACAGGGCGTGCCGCAGTCCAAGCTGACCGGGACCATCCAGAACGACATCCTCAAAGAGTATATGGTGCGCAACACCTACATCTATCCGCCGGAACCCTCTATGCGCATCATCGCCGATATTTTCGCCTTCACGGCCCAGAATATGCCGCGTTTCAACAGCATCAGCATCTCCGGCTATCATATGCAGGAAGCCGGTGCCACTGCCGACATCGAACTGGCGTATACGCTGGCCGACGGCCTGGAATATGTGCGGACGGGTTTGCAGGCGGGCATGAGCATTGACCAGTTTGCACCGCGTCTCTCGTTTTTCTGGGCCATCGGCATGAACTACTTCATGGAAATTGCCAAGCTGCGGGCCGGTCGCCTGATCTGGTCCAAACTCATCAAACAGTTCGATCCGCAGAACCCGAAGTCGATGGCGCTACGCACACACTCACAGACCTCCGGTTGGAGCCTGACCGAGCAGGACCCGTTCAACAATGTGGCGCGGACCTGTATCGAGGCGATGGCGGCGGTGCTGGGCCACACCCAATCGCTGCATACTAACGCCTTAGACGAAGCGATTGCGCTGCCAACCGACTTCTCGGCGCGGATCGCCCGCAATACGCAATTGTTCCTGCAAGATGAGACTGGTATCTGCGCTGTCGCTGACCCCTGGGGTGGTTCGTACTACGTGGAGACACTCACTCATGATCTGGTGCGTCGCGCCTGGGAGCATATCGAAGAAGTTGAATCGCTCGGTGGTATGGCGAAGGCTATCGAGACTGGCCTGCCCAAGATGCGCATTGAAGAAGCAGCGGCCCGACGGCAGGCGCATATCGATTCGGGCAAGGAGACAATTGTCGGGGTCAACCGTTATCGTCTGTCACATGAGGACCCGCTGGATATTCTGGAGGTCGATAACACGGCTGTGCGTGAATCACAACTCAAGCGGCTGGCGAAGCTCAGAGCCGAACGGGATGATGCGAAAGTCGAAGCGTCACTCAATGCACTGACGGTTTCGGCGGAGAGCGGCGAGGGCAATCTACTGGCGCTGGCAGTGGAGGCTGCCCGTGTCCGTGCCAGTCTGGGCGAGATTTCCGATGCGCTGGAAAATGTATGGGGTCGCCATAAAGCGATTATCCGGTCGATTTCCGGTGTCTACAGCACCGAGTTCGGCGAGGAAGAGGAGGTCGCCCATGTGCGCCAGATGACCGATGACTTCGAGATGCGCGAGGGTCGCCGGCCACGCATCATGGTTGCCAAGATGGGCCAGGACGGGCATGATCGTGGGGCCAAAGTGATCGCCACCGCCTTTGCTGACCTGGGCTTCGATGTGGACATCGGGCCGTTATTTCAGACACCGGAGGAGGTCGCCCGGCAGGCGATGGAGAATGACGTGCATGTTGTCGGCATCAGTTCGCTGGCAGCGGGACACAAAACACTTCTGCCGCAGCTTGTAGACGAACTGAAAAAACTGGGTCGCGAGGACATCATGGTGGTCATTGGCGGTGTGATCCCGGCGCAGGATTACGAGTTTCTGTACGAATACGGTGCGGCGGCCATCTTCGGACCGGGTACGGTAATCCCGGTGGCGGCCCAGCGGATTCTGACTGAGTTGAGCAAACGCACTTATGCCTGATAAAAGACCGGAATGGGTGCCACCAGAAGGTGGTGAGGCTTATGCTTCGCGGGTTATGCAGGGCATTGTTGGCGGCCAGGAGCCGAACAGCGAGTATTATGCAGCCGCACGGCGACGCCTGCTTCCGGTCGAAACATATGTAGACGGTGTGCAGGCCGGAGATCGTAACATCCTGGCTCGCACGATCACGCTGGTGGAGAGCAACGCACCGGCCCATCTCGATACCGCACAAGAGGTACTGCGTCAGTTGCTCCCCCACACCGGAAGGGCGATGCGGGTGGGAATTACCGGGGTTCCAGGAGCCGGAAAAAGCACGCTGATTGAGGCATTGGGGATGTTCCTCATCGAGCAAGGTCATAAGGTGGCGGTGCTGACCGTCGATCCGACCAGCAGTGTCACACGCGGCAGCATCCTGGGGGATAAGACGCGCATGGAAGCGCTCTCGCGCCAACCGGATGCATTTATCCGCCCATCGCCGACCGGTGGAATGCTCGGTGGTGTGGCCCGGAAGACTCGCGAGTCCATGCTGGTGTGTGAGGCGGCGGGTTTCGATGTGGTGCTGGTGGAGACGGTCGGCACCGGCCAGAGCGAAATCACGGTGCGTTCGATGGTCGATTTCTTTCTGCTGGTGCTGATTCCCGGCGGTGGGGATGAGCTTCAGGGAATCAAGAAAGGCGTGGTTGAACTGGCCGATGTGGTGGTCATCAACAAGGCCGACGGCGATAATCAAATCAAGGCCGACGCGGCGCGGGTGGAATACAATCGGGCGCTGCACTATCTGACTCCGGCGACGCACGGCTGGACTCCCCGTGCGTATACGGCCTCGGCGCTGACCGGGATGGGGGTTGCCAACATCTGGGATGTAGTTGAGCGCTTCCGGACGAAGATGGCGGAATCGGGTGTGTTCGATGCCCGCCGCCGAGAACAGAATCGGGAATGGCTGCACACGCTGGTCGAAGACCAACTGCGTGCTTATTTCTACGATCACCCGGCGGTCAAAGCCGCCCTGCCGGAAATCGAGCAGGCGGTAACCGAGGGAACGCTGCCAGCGACAGCAGCGGCGCGTGAACTCTTACGGACGGTGACAGAATGACGGCTGATGAACTTATCCACCTGCTTCAACTGGAACCGCTGCCCGGTGAAGGTGGCCTGTATGCTGAGTCGTATCGTTCTGTTGAGACGTTCAATCCGGTCGGCTACGGCGGTGAACGGTCTTTCGGAACGGCGATTTACTATCTGCTGACGCCGGATACCTTTTCGGCGCTGCATAGACTGGCGACCGATGAAGTTTACCATTTCTATTTGGGTGATCCGGTTGAGATGCTCAATCTCTATCCGGATGGTCGCGCCGAACGGGTTATTCTTGGTCAGGAGGTATTAAACGGCCAGCGAGTTCAGCATGTGGTGCCGCGTGGCGTGTGGCAGGGGAGCCGCGTGCTGGCTGGTGGTAGCTTTGCGCTGATGGGGGCGACCATGGCTCCCGGCTTTTCGCTCGATGATTACGAGCATGGTGATTTGAATG
>CAYQJO010000151.1:0-10945 GCA_964417785.1 uncultured Anaerolineaceae bacterium
AGGACCAACCGCACCAGCACCAGCACGATCATGATCCCGCGCATGCGGTAGAACACTATCGCGCTCCAACGGGTGCGCACCGCCAGCGCGGCACCGGAATACGTCGCCCGCAAACTGTCCCAGGTCTGCCGCCGCATGGCATCACCGATGGTGCTGACGGCGATGAGAAACACGGCAATCTGCAAAATGGACTGCAAGATAAACGTCGGCCAGAACAGGAACTCCGTCAGCATTTGCGAAAACGGCTGCTCGAAAGGGTTGCGCACGAAGACATCGCTGGCGACGATATAACCACCGACGATAAACAACCACAGCACCATCGCCACGAAGATCAAACGCCCCCAACGACCACTCCGGTTGTTGACGCTGCTGGTGCGCAAATAGCGCAGCATGGGATGATTGGGTAGCATCCAGGAAGGGAACAGTCGTTTTATCATCGTGTCAACGCCCTCTTGATCCGTTCAGGTAGACGGTGTGCCAATGCCGCTCGCCACTGCGACTCGGACACGGTGACGGTCTGTGTATAGCGGATGTAGTGAATGTTGACCTCCGGCACCACGCCCTCCAGTTGGGCGGCAGCCGCCTCAGCATAAATGCCGACCTGAAGATGGTAGCGCCGGGAATGGCGCTCAAATTCCTGACCTGATACCGCACTCGTCTTGTAATCTACCAGCACCCAATGTCCATCCGGCTCTTGAAACAACACGTCGATAATACCATGTATGATGTAACCATCCACACTGTAAATGAACGGCAGTTCCCGGTAAACCTGGACGGCTGTATCAATCCGCCGGAACATAGGACTCTGGCGAAAGCGCCGCAGCAAACCAGCGGAACGGCGCACCGCTTCGTCCAGTTGGCCGGAGTCGGTAATCCCATGCCGCCACGCATAGCTGCGCAGCATCGCGTCCTCGCCGCTCTCGGACAAACGCCAGTAACGCAATGCCTCGTGGACGATCTCACCAATCGACCGCGCCGTGACGGTCTTATGCTGATCGCTGACCGGTTCGACCTGCGCCGGTGCGTCGTGCAGAAATCGCTTCCAGTGAAACAGACGCTCGTCTTCGTTATCGGCCAACTCCATTCCGCCCAGATCGGCGATTTGAGAGGCGGCCAGATGGTACACGGCCCCATCGAGAGGCAGCGGGAGCGGCTGCAACAACACCGGTTCAGTTGGTGGATCAGTCGGCGCGTACTCACGATCTACAGCTTCCGGCACAGGTGTTTGCCTGTCCGGACGCTGCTGTGGTGCGTGCAGCCGGACCGTCACATCAGCATAGGGAAATTCCGCTGCGCCGTCGGGTTGCATCGCATCCAGCAGTTGACCGAGCCAGCCCCGTGAGGTCCAACCGTTGTCGTCCATCTGCGCCTGCCCGGCGATAATCACCCGGTCCTGCGCTCGTGTCATCGCCACATACAGCAGCCGCAGCCGTTCGGCAGCATCCCGCTGACCAGCCAGATCACGCGCCAGCCGGTAAGCTACCGTATCTGCCAGCGACTCGCCGTCGTAAACCCTGCACGCCAGACCCACCAGCGGATCGTGGACCAGCGGCAGTCCACCCCGATTGCTGCGTTCCCAGGACGCATCCGTCAGAACCACCAGCGGATACTCCAACCCCTTACTGGCGTGAACCGACATCAGCGTTACCGCGCCGCTGGTCTCAACCGGTGCTTCACCCTCGCGAATCTCGCGGGCGCTCATCTCGCGCAGATAAGCCGAAAACGCGCCCAACGTCACCTTGCCGGTCGTCTCAGCTTTTTCCAGCAGCTTCTCCACGTTACCCCGCCGCCGCGCACCGTCCGGCAGGCCGGTCAGCACCGCCAGATAGCCCGTCAGCGCCAGCGCCCGCCGCAGCAAATCAGATATGGTGACTCGGCCCGCCATCGCCTGAAGTTCATAAAGCGTGTCACGGGCAAAGCGCACTCGCCCTACTTCATCGGCAGGCAACAGATCACTCGCCTGATCCAAAGCATTCCACAGCGTCGCCGGATTGTCCTCGCTATCGCGGGTCAGCCGCAGCGCCAGCAGCGCGTCATCGCTGAGGCTGAACAAGGGCGACCGCAGCGCCGCCGCCAGCGCCAGATCATCCGCCCGGTTATGTACGGCGCTCAGCAAATTGAGGACATCCCACACTTCCTGCCGGTTGTAATACCCGCGTCCGGCGACCGTCACATACGGAATTCCCAGTGTTTTGAGGGCATCCTCGTAAATCTCGACCGGGTTCAACGACTGGAACAGCATCGCCACATCGCCGTATTGGATCGGGCGCGTCATGTTGGTTTCACGGTCGAACACCTGCTGCCCGCCCTCGACCATTTGCCGCAAGCGCAAACCGATCTCGTAGGCCTCCCAGTGGCGGCGGTCCTCCGCGTTGATGCGCTCATCACCGTCGTATCTGTCGATGAGGATCAACTCAAGCGCGGCGGTGGTGTCCGGCGGGTCCTGGCGATAGGCCGTCATCGGTTTGCCCAATGTCACCTGAAAATCGGCCACCGGACTCAGGTCATCGCGCATCAACAATGTATCGAACAACCGGTTAAAGCAGCCGACCAGCGGCGCATGGGTGCGGAAGGACTGCGACAGCGGCACAGCCACCCCACCGTCGTCCTCTATGTCCCGGCGCACCCGGTTAAACACGCTGACATCGGCTCCGCGAAAGGCATAGATACTCTGCTTGGGATCACCGACCACGAACAACGAATCCGCCAGTGCGCGAACAATATCCCATTGGACCGCGTTGGTATCCTGGAATTCATCGACCAGCAGGTGCTGGAATTCACGACCCCGGTAGCGTTCGGCGACGTGCGGATACTGGCGCAGCAGATCACGGGTGTGCGTTTCCAGATCGTCAAAATCGAGCCAGCCGTTGGACGCTTTAGCCGCCCGGTAAGCTGTCTCCATCCGCTCGATCAACGCCGCCCACCATTGCAGCAACTCGGCGGCCCTGGCATCCAGTTCCGATGGCGGTTCACCAACGGTTTTGATGATGTCCCCGGCGGCCTCACGCAGGAGCTTTAGCTGCGATTTGGCCTCCGCCAGAGCCTCCGCGCTGCCCCATCTGGATTTACTACCCACATTGAGCTTCACCTCGGCAAAGACCTTGAGCGCCTCCAGGCAGGTCGGTGCAGCGCCATCGGCCAGCAGGTTGAGCGCGTCCAGGCAGTTTTGCCAGTGCGTACCCAACTTATCCTCGGCGGGAGGTTGGCTGGTGCCGACTTCATCGACCAGCCGCAAGAACGACTCGCGGCCCGCCTGCATACTGTCTTCCCACAACGACCGCCAGTATGCCAGCAGATCGTCCGGCAGTGCCGTCGGCAGCATCGGCCCGGCCAGCACAGCCCGTAAATTGAGTAGATCGTATTCGACGACGAGTTCCAGCGCCGGGTCGTTTTCTGCGACCAGATCGGTCAGCACCGCCTCGATCACATCGTCGCGCAGAATGGCCGCCTCGACCTCATCCAATACGGTAAAGGCCGGGTCGATCCCGGCTTCGGCGGCGTTGGCCCGCAGCAGTGCCGCACACATCCCATGAATGGTGTCGATGCGCATGGTGTCGATCTGCGCCAGCCGCTCCGGTGCGCGGGTTTCCAGTTCCCGGCGCACCCGGTCACGCATCTCTTCAGCGGCCTTGCGCGTGAAAGTAATCGCTACCAGCGCCCCCAGCGGCCAATCGGGATGAGCGTCCAGCAGCGCCAGATACCGCTCCACCAGCACCCGCGTCTTGCCCGATCCGGCCCCGGCGAAGACGATCACATCGCGGTTGAGCGTGTAAATCGCCTGCTGCTGTTCGTCGGTGAAGTTCATGTGGCCGATCCGATGATGACTCGCTCGGCCAGGAACTTCATCAGCGGAATCTCCGGCTCCAGCAGTTCGGCAAGCTGATCGAAGCCGATGTTGCGTGCGGTACGCGATTGACGGTCCGCCGAGAACACCAGCGCGTGCCGGATGGTCATCACTGTCCGTGCCACATTGTCGATCACCGTCCCCGGTGTCAGGCGCACCTGCAAATCCTCACCGAACAAGCGGCGGCGGCGTGTGTAATGCTCCGCACCCAGGTAGTCCTCGTACTCGCGGATGAAGGCGATCACCTCCTCTTCGCTGACGTATTTTTCCAGCACATTGCGCAGCATCTCCACATCGCCGGTCTCACCCAGATGATCCAGCACATCCTGTACCACCCGGTCCAACTGCGTCGAACTCGGTTTGAAGCGCGGATCGTTCAACCGGGCAGCCAGTTTGCGGTGCAGAATCTCGTCGCTGCTCTCCACAAAGTGCCGCTCCAATACCTGATAAAACGCCCAGAATTGCAGCACCGGCAGCCGACTCGCCATACCCAACTGGTAGAACTGGATCACGTCGATGTCGAACGCGACACGCGGCAGCGGCAGCACATTGCCTTCGATCTCCCCGCCGAACTTAAAGCCATCGTCTTCCAGACGGCGGCGAGCCGGCCATTGGCGAGCCAATCCCACTGGCAGATGCTTGAGATACGACAATTCAAACAGGCAGTAATCAATCAACTCTCCTGACGCCGCCAGCGCATCCTTGATCGTCTTCTTGCCCAGGTGATGTACCCGGATCGTCGGCGGACGGTAAAGTCCACGCCGGATGTCGCTGGGACTGCCGTTGACCGGCGCATGTGCCATCCGCTCCTGGCAGATTTCCATATAGACCGGATCGAAGCGGAAGAAGTTGGTAAACGCCGTCGTAGCCGCCCCCACCGTCACATACGTCTCGCCCGACTGCGAATCGCCGAAGACAAATCCCATTTCCAGCGGCGGCAGATAACGCCAGCGGATCGGATCGAGCGGCTGCACCACCTGTTCGCGGTAATCGGATGTCACCAGTCCGCACTCTTCCGGCCCGACTTCCGCTGGCATCTGGCTGTCAGCATATTCGTTGATGTCTTCCTCGGTAATCACAAAGGGGATGTCTTTGCAGCGCAGTTCGATCTGGATGTCATGGTCTTCTACAATCACAAACCCCGCCGCAGCATACTGGTCCCGTAATGCCTGTCTGGCTGAATCAAAATTCATTTCCATATCTCCAATCATCTGTTCCGCACACGACATAGTTGATGGTATTCGCAGTAGCGCACACAACGGCCCGAGTCCAGTTTGCTCGGCTCAGCGGCGAAATCGCCCGACCGTCCGGCGGCGATCTGCCGTGCCAGATGATCGCGGGCTGTATTCAAAACCGCCTCGTGGTCGGGATTATCCAGCAAAAGCGTGCCGCTGGTCTTCTGGTTGGTGATGTGCCAGAATACCCCACCGCGTACATGCTGAATAAGCTGTTCGGCGGCGGTCACATAGACCATCATCTGATAATTGCGTCCGGCTTCCAGTTCATCCAGCGAAATGCCGGTGCTGCCGCTCTTGTAATCCACGATGACGGCGGCACCGCCGAGGAGGTCCACCCGGTCGATGAATCCTTGTAACCGGATTGGGCCGACCGACTCGCCCAGATCGAGCGTTACCGGCCTGTGTTCTCCGAACTTCATTTCCAGCATCACCGGCACCCGCTCGCCAGGACCGAATACCTTATTCAGCGGGTTGTCGTCGCTGAAATCCAACGCCACCAGCTTTTCCAGCTTGCGCAAAATGGTGGCCTTTTCCTGCTCCCACAACGACGACTGGCGAAAACCCAACTCAACCGGTGCGGTTTCAAATACTGTCTCGGCCAACTCACCCAGGACGTTCAGGGCCAGTTCCAGATTATCCGGCACAATGGCGATGTCGTGCTGCCGGAAATAATCGTAAGTCTTTTCCAGGATGGTGTGGTTCAGGCTTCCGCGCTGCATCACATCCATGCCGTCTTCCGGCTCCTCCCATGCTTCCAGTTTGAGCAACCGTTTGGCGAAAAAGCGGAAACCGCACACGCCATACTCGTTAAACTGGCTGGCACTCCACAAGCGCGACGGTCCCAGCTTCGCCGCGACATGCGCCAACAGCGGTTCATGGCGCAGCACCCCGCTGTAATGATCGAAACGGTTACGGCGGCGCAGTTCGATGGCCCGCCCAAACCGGATATGCTGCCAGTAAGCCGAAGCATGAATCCAGGCGTAGACACCACCTTGCGGATGATCCGCGACAGCGATGGCGACTTCTTCCAGCGAAGCGGCCTGATCTGCCGGGACAACCGCTCCCAGGTCCACCCGTTCTGGCTCCAGATCAATAAACAACGAGCGCACCATCCGCCAGAACGGACTCGGCAGCCAGGGTTGGCCGTTATCCACCGTAGGCCGCGATAGCGTGAGCGATACCTGCGCCAGACCAACCAGTTCGTAGAACAGACCGTCATCGGCGCTGCGCTCCTGCCGCGTTTGCAGACCAATAGCCTGACGCTCACCATCCAGATAGAGCGGATCATCCGCCAGCGGTGCCGGGAATACCCCTTCGCTTAAACCCAACACAAAAACATGGTGGTGTGGCAGGCCACGTGCATTGGCGGCAGTCGTCACCAGGACACGCCCGAATCGCGCTGGCTGCATCTCAACTGTGGTGGCGGCCATATTCGCCGTGAGATCGGTGTAGAAGCGATCCCATTCCATGACCGCATCCTGGCGTACCATTCGCATCACCTCGTCGGATGCCAGCAGACCGCGCAGCACACCTTTGAAAGCGTGCCACGCCGCCATATCGCGCACACCAAGCGCATCATCCTCCGCGTCGATCACCAGCCCACGATCCAGCGACTCGATCCAGCGGACATACACCGGAAGGGTCGCTGAAGGCGGCGGTGTCACCTGTCGAAAGAACATCTCAAGCGCCTCGGCAACCGCTTCCTCACCGTCACGGCGCAGCGCATCCAACCACTTCGCCCGCCCGCCAGCGACGATATACGCCTGGCTGATCCGATCCAGCACCGGCGCGGTATCATCTGGCAGCCATTTAAAATACGGTGACCACAGCACATCCAGCAGTTGACGGCGTGGAAAATCGTTCTGGTGCAGCGACAGCAGGTCGAGCAGTGCGATCATGGCCGGGTTCTCGGTCAACGGCTGCCCATAATGAAGCGCCAGCGGCAGACCATAACTCGCGCCAGTGGTCCGCATCGCCGTGTGATAGCGCGGCCAATCCCGCAGTGCGATCAAGATGTCATCGGGCGAGGTGCCATCCAGCAGCAGCGCCTTGACCCGGCGCAGGACCGCCGCCACTTCCGCCACCGGTCCCGGCGCTTCCAGCAAAAAGACGGATTCCGCCGCAACTGGTTCCGCATCACGGCGAAAGATATGGGTCACCAGATGGCATAAATCGACGGGACGCGCACCGAAATCAGTCCGACGCACCAGCTCCACACCAGGCATACGTGACTTAAGCCGCTCTAACGCCTGCGCCGACCGTCCCGGAGCGGTACTCAATGTGATGAGTGTATCACCGACCTGTTCGCCCATCCGCGCCAGCAAATCCGCCTGGACCGGCGTGAACTGGTCGAAGCCGTCCACCACCAGCAGCGCCACATCCTCCAACAGCGACCGGTCATTTTCCAGCGCCCGGACCGCCAGCCAGCCCAAACCCTCCACATCGACCAGATGATACTCCTGCAATATCGTCTGATACGCAGCGTAAATCCGGCTGAGGTCCCGGCCTCTTGGCGAGGTATCGGCGGCGGCGTAGTCGTCCGGCTGAAACCGGTTCTGCTTGAGTTCAAATATGAAATCACCCAGGATACGCACCAATCCCGGTGTATGAGCGATGGTGTGGAAGACCTGCAAATCCACCTGCGCCAGCACCGACCGCAGCAGTCCATAGCGAGCGGCATCACTCAACTCCTGCCAGGGGACACCGGCACGATCCAGAACACGCTGGTACAGATGGTAGAAGTCGAAAAACTCGACATTGAACACTGGTGACCGGCCATGCTCGACCAGCCGGCTGCGAAACTGGTCTTCCTGACGCTTGCTGGCAACCAGCACCCAGACCTTGCGCAGCGGTTCGACCTGGAGCAGACGATCCAGAGCCGCATCCGTTCGGACCGGAGAGAGAAGAATCTGCTTGAACATTACAAACCCCGTCAATCTACTACCAGGGGAGCGACTTCCGACCATCCCACTGCATAAAGCCGCCGCTGTCGTCTAACGTCAACCCATCGAACAGGTGCAACATTCCCGCGACCGCCTCCTGCGCTGACAGGTGTGCGCCAGCACCGCCCATATCGGTCTGGACCCAGCCGGGATTAACTGCCACACAGATAATACCATCCACTCTGAGATCAACGGCCAGCGTGCGTGTGACCATATTCAAACCGGCCTTGCTGGTACAGTAGCCGTAATAACCACCGGAGCGCTTGTTGGCAATGGAACCCATCATAGACGACATATTGACCACCATTGGACGCTCTCCCCGGCGCAGCAAATGCACAAACGCCCGCGTTACCATCACCGGTGCCACTGTGTTGACATGCAAAATGTTCAACATCTCCTCGGCGCTGATGCGGTCCAGGTCTTGAATGCCGGTCTTGGGGTTGATGGCTGCGTTGTTAATCAGCAGGTCCAGCTCATCCACATGCTGGCCGGCGGTTTCGGCGGCGTGGGCGATGGAACCCGCATCGGTCACATCAAGCTGCACGATGTGCAGGCGCTCCGCATAAGTATACTGGTTATCCAGTCCATGCAGTGCGGTCGCCCGTTCAGGATGGCGGCAGGCCGCGATCACCGTCACTTCCTCATGTTGAAGATACTGCCGCACCAGTTCCAGGCCAATCCCCCGATTCGCCCCGGTGATGAGAATCCGTTTCATCCCACTTGCCTATTCGCTATAGAGCAGCCGCACCAACGCATTCACCGTCGGTGTTTCCAGCCGCTCTTTCGCCAGATAATTGCGTTGCAGACGGGTGAAAAGTGAGGAAAGATGCGTCGCCAGCACCACCGGGTCTTTGATCGTCAACTGGGCTGTCGGGTCATCGTAGAACATCACCACCGCACCAAACACGGGAATCTCGCCGAGTCCGTTTTCCGTGAAATAGTGCCGCAGCTTGCGAATATCGTCCACCACCTGCGCAGTCGGATTGGTCAGCACCGGCTTCCAGGCCCCCCGTTTATCGGCCTTCATCCACTTGCCGCCCTCATTCAGATATTTGCCTTTGTAGTCCACAATCCGCAGCACCAGCACCCCGGCAGGACCGATCAACACCGCGTCAACATACCCCAGACCGCGCTGGCTGATGTTGCGAATCCAGGTGTAGCGGTCATCCAGGTTAGCCGACAACCGCTGACCAGCAGTCAGCGCCAGATCGTTCTCGGTGCGCCAGGTCACCGCCCGAACCGCCAGTCCCAGCCCGATTAAACCGAGAACCACCCCGCCCCAGAATAGCAGGCCGCGTACACCGCTCCCCGAATCCACCGCGTAAAGTGCCAACCCCAGAATGGCGAAGAATACCCCCGTACTCACAGCGAGGAACGCCATCTCCAGCACCCGCCGCGCCCGCCGGACCAACGTCTGCGATGGGGCTACGTTGCGCATCAGGTTGGCTTGCTGCTATGCCCATTATTGGAGGAGGCAGCCTCCAGCAGCGATTCTCGCCGCTCAGCGATGGTACTCTCCAGCACATTCTGAAGCTCACCGAATTTGGGCAGTGGCTTATAAATCAGACGGTCTGCGCCCGATTGCCGCACAAATTTCGCCTCTTCTTCCGTCGTCAGTTTATAGGCCGTAGTCAGCACCACCGCAATATCTTTGAGCGGGGCGCACTTACGAATGTACTCACCGACCGTCGGGCCATCAATATCGCCCGGCAGACGAATATCGAGCAGCGCCAATTCTGGCAGTTCCCCCTTGTAGTTTCCATTTTCTACATCCTCGATCCAGGCGACCGCCTCCTCGCCATCGACGAAGGCCATACCATCAATACCCCAGATGCCAAACATCGCCATGAGGACCTCATAGATGTCCGGCTCGTCCTCTACCACCATCCATGTAGACAAGATCAGCCTGACCTTTCTGCTGACGTTAGAAACAGGTATGCAATTACCATTATGGGTCACGGCTACCTTTTTTTCAACTTAAGGGTGGAAATGCTTATGCCGCGAACGGCCTATGTCGGGTATACTGATTACCAGATAGAAGATTAAAGGGGGCGTGTCTTGAACTGGTTGATCGCCGAAGATGAGACAGATATTCGTAACTTGATTGTCATGATGGCACAGGTCTGGGGCCACACGCCAATCACGTTTGAAAGCGGTCAACAGGCGTGGGATTGGCTCGATCAGGTTGAGGCGGGAACATACACCGGCGTAATGCCGGACTTCGCCATTATGGACATCCGGATGCCCGGTAAGCGTGGCAACGAAGTTTGCCAGCGCATGCGGACGCTGGAACCATTAAAATCGATCCCCATTGTGTTGATGACGGCATTTGTGATGAGCGAAGAAGAGATGAACAACATGCAAACCGAGTTTGGCGTAGACCGCGTGATTAACAAACCTCTGCCCGACTTTGATAACCTCAAACGGGAACTGGATCACATCATTGCCACCAAACAGGGGAGCGCCTGATGGAACCGCGCCGGCCCGAGGAAATCGGCGGTTTGCTGGGCAAAGTCAACCGGCTGGGGACCGCCACCGAGCGCCTGTTCAGCCGGTTGTATCTCAGCCTCAGCCAGCGCTCACGCTACGAGCAGCGGGTGGCGCTGGAAGCTCGCATCGAAGCCGCCCGACGTACTGAGGACCAGAACCAGCAACTCCGCCAGCAGCTTACCAGGCGCACCGTCGAAGTGGAGCAGTTGAGCGGTATGCTGGCCGCACTCGACGATGGTATCATCATGCAGGATAACGAAGGCCGCATCGCCTACATGAACGATGCGGCCCGCACTCTGCTCGGATCGCAGAAAAACCTGTGGGAAAGTGATCTGGGCATGCTGTTCGACAATTTCCAGCATGTGACACAGGTCGAAAGCGAACTGACTCCCCTGGGCGAACCCAAACGCATCCAGGTCAATGACCGTATT
>CAYQJO010000152.1:0-10828 GCA_964417785.1 uncultured Anaerolineaceae bacterium
GTTCATGCGCGTAGTCTACCTCATTTTGAGGCGCTCTGTGCGTAACGTCAGTGAAGTAATCAAGATTATTCTTGCAACATATCGTTATCATCCGTCACAATTGGCTCGATTACGCCGCGATGCTGGAGCCACTCAAGTAGACTGTATGTACCGAGCAACGCGATAAACATGGGTGTAATCAACATGAGTGGGGCAACCACCACAATCGACGGAATGAGTATAAACAACGATAACCCACTATTGAACAATAGCAGATAGGGGTCGGCCAATGCTGTCATGATGGCATTGCGATAGGCCTGCAACACAGTGGTCTTATCCTGAATAGCGATATAGGGCAGAAGATAAAACTGGAAAACCAGCAGGAGGATCGCTGAGAAGAAAATTATACCGCCGACAAATGTGCTGAATGTGGAACCCTGTGCGCTGTAGAATTGCAAGGCACTCCATCCCAGTATGACGATGAGCAGATTCATCCCTGCCCAGAGCCATCCGGTAAGCAGGCGTTCACGTACCAGCGGCAAGTAGCGGCGCACGGTGGGATATCGGCCCCGGTAAGCACCATAGGCAATATCGAAGAGTGCGACTGTCGCCGGGGGCAGGCCGATCATCGTCAGACTCAGGAGGAACCATACCAGATTGACTGCGCTGAACATGAACAACCAGTCAAATAAATCGACGACGACACCTTTCAGTGCCTGGAAACGCCACCAGTAATTCGGCGGGTTCATCGCATCACCTCGAAGGAGAACCGGGATGCAATTTTACAGTTTTGACCTGCACGACCCGATTTTTGAAATAGACAACTGGTCATTGAGTTTTCAGATTATTACGCTCGAAAACATTTATGGCCTGGATGTAGACCATACCACACTGACAGGCGACGATAAAGGTTGGCACCTGTCCTGTACCCGTTTGCAGTGGGCGGGTGGTCAGCAATATGCACCGGGCAACTTGACCGCCATAATCACCCGCGAGATCGGTGATACTCTGCGGATCGCCATCACCGCGCAGGCACCACACCGGATTCGCGCAATCAAACTACTTTTGCGTGACCTCCCGGCGTTTAACGTGCTGGATATGCTCGACCAAGCCCGTGCTGTACCGCATGAGGGCTTGCTGGATAAATACCCTAACCCTCTGCGCTTGCCGCTGGTCTTCATCCAGTTCGATAATCATACAACCGGACTGCGTTGTGAAGACCCCTATGCCCGTGCCAAACGCTTCGCCTTTTACCAGCAGCGCATGGGTAGTCCGACTTATACTATTGAGTGTATTCACGAGGAGGATGCACGCTGGTTCGACACGTCGATCACTGTGCCGGATTGGATGATCTCGCGGACGACCTCTGTCACCGACTTTCGCGCTGAACAACTGGCATTTAACGAAGCGCATTTGCATTTAAAACCCTACGAAGAACGTGCCGATGTCCCCGCGTGGGCGCGTGACATCACATTGTGTCTCACGCTTCACGGGATGCACTGG
Organism: uncultured Anaerolineaceae bacterium; assembly: GCA_964417785.1. Lineage (GTDB taxonomy): Bacteria > Chloroflexota > Anaerolineae > Aggregatilineales > Phototrophicaceae > DAOTUL01. Next base: position 1,483 of record CAYQJO010000152.1, read on the forward strand.
TCGGGCTATATCTTCAACACTTATGCCGACATGCTGGACGTGATACATTATGTCACTGAGCGACTGGACGGGCGGCACATCCTCGCCTATTTGCCCGGATGGGAGGGACGCTATTACTGGCAGTACGGTGACTTCCGCCCGGAGCCGCGCCTCGGAGGAGAAGATGGCTTCACTCGTCTGTGTGCGCAGGCGCGTAAGCTGGGTGTCCATGTTATGCCGATGTTTGGTGGCAACTGTGCCAATGCATGGTCGCCCAATTTCCACACCTTCGGACCTGGTTCGCACATGAAATCAGCGACGCACAACGTCTTTCATGGCAACCAACCGGATTGGGACCTCAGCCGCGCCCAGGATACCGGCTGGCAGGCATGGCTCAATCCGGGTGCGCCAGCATGGCAAACCGAACTTACCCGGCAGATAACGTCCCTGATGGATCGCTACGATTTCGATGCGGTCTTCCTGGATACTGTCGAAGTCTGGACGAACGACCCGGACTTCAACCTGTTGCAGGGGTATCGCCAGCTTGTGGACCGTATCCGCACTCATCGCCGTGATGTTCTGGTCACTGCCGAGGACTGGTATGATGGTCTGCTTGGCGTCTTTCCGATTTTCCAGCAGACCGGTAAGTGGCGTCAGGTGCCGGATTGGGTCGCCCGCTATGCGCGTCTGATCGGCCATATCTGCGACTCGGAACCGGGACGCGGGAGTACCGGCGTTTTTGAATCCGGGTACGCTCCCTACGAACGTCTGCCGAATCGCCCACCGTACATCCAGACCATCGCCTTTACCGACGGCACACTGGCGAACGCGCAGGATGAAATCGACGCGGTGATCGCGCAAGTCATAGACAAATAGGAGCAAAAAAATGCAGTCTCAAGTAAAGCCCACCAATGGCATGACCATCACAGAGGATACACAATTTGCGCCCGGTGTCTATGCGCTGCCCGATGGCATCCGCATCGGCGCGGATAACATCACGGTGTCCGGTGAGAACACAACGATTATCCACACCGCACACGACGGTGCAGCGATTCACAATGATGGGCATGATGGCGTCACCGTGCGCGATCTGTCTATCTTCGGGTTCTATTTCGGTATCCGCATGGAGAACTGCCGTGATGTGTGTGTCGAAAACGTCAACGTGCGCGGTACTCACGAAATCGCCGGGATCGACACCTTTTTGTATCTATGGTTGCCCATTGAGGACACCTACGGTGGTGCTATTCTGCTGCACAACGTCGAGAGCGGCACGGTACGCGGCTGTGATCTGCAACACCAGATGAACGGTGTCCTGCTCTACAACTGCACCGGGGCAACTGTTGAGGAGAATAACGCCTCATTCAACAGTGGGTGGGGCATCTATCTCTCACGCACGATGGACAGTCTGATCCACAACAACCAGTTCGATTTTTGCAACCGGCTTTACCGCCGTCCAGAAAACGGCACCATCCGTGCTGAGGCGGACTCCGCCGGGATCGTGTTGGTCAAGGCGTCATCACGGAATCGTTTCCTCAAAAATACCTGCATCGGCGGTGGCGATGGTATTTTCATCGCCGGTTACGAACACCCCGGCAAGATCGATCCGTGCAATGATAACCTGTTCGAGGACAACGACTGCCGCCTCAGCCCTAACAACGCCATCGAAGCGACCTTCTCCCAGGGTAATATCTTCCGCCGCAACGATTGCAGCCGTTCCAATTATGGCTTCTGGATGGGATACTCCTGGGATAACATTCTGGAAGACAATCACATTGAGTTCAACCGTTTCGTGGGTATCGCCGCAGAACATGCTTTTAACTTCAGCGTGCGCAATAACACCGTCCGTCAGAACGGTGAGGGCATCCGCCTGTGGACACGCGGCGGCGGGCCACTGGAATACTACCCCGACCATAGGGTGTGTCACCACTTCACCATTGAGGGCAACGTGATCGAGGCAAATACCATCGGCTTTAACGGGTATACAACCGACGCCGTGCCAGATGAAGGTTGTCACCATTTCACGCTGGATCAAAATGTGTTCGACGACAATCGCATCGGTGTGCGCTTCGACCGCGTGAGCGACAGCACAATCACCGGCAATACGTTCAAAAACAACGTACAAATCGCTGTCCATCTCGAAAATAAGACGAATACCCAACTCGGCGACAACCGTTTCGAGAACAACACACAAGATGTTGTGGGAGAATAGTCTCGTTTTTAAAATGCGCTAGATGCGCTACTATAACCACATGATACGCCTACTCCTGCTGATCGTCTTGCTGGTTGGGTGCCAACCCGACGAAGTCGCCGAACTCCCCACGCGGGTGTCTCTGCCCACACCCACCGCCGAAGTCGTCGGCCAGCTTGAATTCTGGCAGGCCGCCCAGGGCAATCTACTCCCCGGCGGCACCGACATCTGGACCTTCACCGCCCAGGCAGACGACCAGATTGGGGTCCGCGTGGTCGGCCTGGATGCCCGCCTCACCCTGCGCACCGCCAACGGCGACATCCTGCAACAGGGCGACCAGATCAGCACCACCCTGTCTGCCAGCGGCCAATACCGCGTCACCGTCACCAGCGCCACCAATGGACCCTACGAGATCGGCCTACGCCATGTCGATCAGAGGCAAAATATGCCAACAGCGCTGCCCCAGGTGGTCGGAGTCCCGACCCCGTCCCGCAGCTTCGACCATCCCGGCACCTATATCGGCCATATCGACAGCGGCGAATCCGCTGGTGGCACTCTGCAAGCTAACAGCCCCGACCACATCTACACTTTCGACGGCGAAACCGGCCAGTACATCCAGCTTGAGCTACAGCGCGTGTCCGGTGCGCTCGACCCGGCAATGACGCTTTATGCTCCCGATGGCGGCCCCATCGCCTTCGATGACGACAGCGGCGGCAGCCTCACCGCCCGCCTGCACAACATCCTTCTCCCCGCCGACGGTCTCTACAGTGTCCAGGTCAGCGGCAGCGAAGCCGAAGGCGGCTATGCCCTGCGCCTTCTGCGCTATGAGCGGCCCGTCCCCGTCACCCCGACCGTTGTCGCCGTGCCAACCGAGACTCCCGCGCCCACATATGCGCCAGCAACGCCCGTCCGCAGCGATACTGGCCTGCGATTGGTGGAATATATGCCCGTCGTCAGTGTAGCCGACTCGCCCGGTTATCTGGTCATCTATTCCTTCTCCGCCACCGCTGGCGACTTCATCACGGTCGGTGCTGGACCCTATAACGACTCGCAGGTGCGCCCCCAAATCGAGATTGTCGATCCCGACGGCAGCATCGTCGCCCGTGCCGGATCGATCTCCGCCGGTGCCAACGGCGACGCCCTGGCGACCTTTATCGTCCCTCTGGATGGGATCTATCAGGTGTTCGTCGGCACTGAGGATAACCAGACTGGTGAGTATATCATCGCCTACGGTCGCGGTCCTGGCTGGTTGGAGCAGGTGGAAGGCTTCGCCGCCCGCGACGAGACCATCCAGAACAGCCTGGACCGGCGCGGCCAGCGCGACGTCTGGATGGTAGAACTACGTGCTGGCGATATCATCACGGTCGCCGCCAACCCGGAAAATAGTCTGGTCTTCGATCCCGCCCTGGATATTGCGCCAGCCACGCGCCCCGATCTGCCTCTGGCTTTCGACGACAACAGCGGCGGCAACCGGGGAGCCTTCATGCGCAGTGTCAATATTCCCGAAACCGGATTGTATCTACTGCGTGTGTATGGATCAGGCGCGGGCAGCACCGGCGCTTACCGGTTGGTGTGGCGCTACATCAACGTAGCTCCCACGCCGACCGTGCCGCCCGCCGTCTATCCGCTCCTGGTTCTGGACGAGACTGTAGCGGATAATGAGTATCTGTTCTTCCCCTTCCAGGGACGCACGGGCCAACAGATACAGGTGCGCGTCGAAGGTGTCGATTTCGACCCACTGGCCGCCCTGGTTGATCCATCCGGCACGGTTATTCTGGAAGTCGATGATGTGGACGGTAACTTGAATCCGTCATTCATGGTGACGCTGCCTGAGTCTGGCACCTACAATATCCGTGTGAATGGTTATATCTCCGGTGGAACCTTTCGCCTGACTGTGGAAGAACGGTTCTAAGCTAAGTTATAATCGGGGCAAGTACATTGAAGAAGATGAAAGATTATTATCATGCCCGAAGTAAAGCAATCCGTGACGATCAACCGTCCGGTGGGGGAAGTCTTTCGCACGGCGATGGATTTCAACCGGGTGACTGAGTGGCAGCCCGACATCCAGGAGTCGCACCTTTCCGAGGAGAGGCCGCGTGTCGCCACTATGATTATGCAGCGTCGCTCGACCCGGTTGATGGGCTGGAAGCTGGACCTCAACGCCGACATCACCAACTACGTTCCCAACCGCATGCTGGAATACAAGGGTGTGCTGGGCCGCTTCCCGGTCCTGGGTCAGTTGAGCTTCGACAGCGAGCGTGGATCAACCCGCGTCACTGAACGCCTGGAAATCCGAATGGGGTTTCTCTATGCGCTGTTTTCGCCCATGATGCGCGGAGTCATGAGCCGTCGCAGCCGCAAAGCCTTAGAGGGTCTGAAAAACATGATTGAGTCAAAATCTGTTGGCTCAACACCACCTACTGATTTTCACAAAGAACTGTGAGGACTTCTATGCATGACATCCGATGGACGGCGCGTAAAATCGCCCAACGTATCGCCCTGGTGGACTCGTGGGTCTACCGTGATCGCTCGCCACTCCCTGCATTTCACTACACCGAACTCATGGACCCTATGGACGAACCGCCCGTCGGTGCGGATGTCGATTACAGTGTATGGGAAACCGTGTCACCAAACTCATACTGGTCGCGTCAGGATACCAACTTCGTCCTGCGCACCACATTTGAAATTCCAGTTGCGTGGGATAACGAAGCACCGCTGGCACTGTATTTGCCGTTAGGTGATGTGGGCAGCTTCAGCCACCCGGAAGCACTGGTCTATATTGATGGCGTCGCGTATGCCACCTGCGACCGCCATCACCAGGAGATTCTGCTGCGCCGCCGCTGGCAGGATGGCGAAACCTACCAACTTGCTCTGCATGGTTGGTCGGGCAACCAGCACCCCCAGGGCGAAATTGGCCGTTTCCTCATGCGTACCTGCTATATCGTGCAGATTGACCAGCCGACCCGCGATTTCGTTATTCTGGCCCGCAACGCTCTGGAAGTCGCCAACACCGTCGATGCCAACGATCCGGTCCGCAGCCACCTGCTCAACGCCCTGGATGATGCTTTCAAACAGGTGGACCTGCGCGAACCCATCGGTGATGCGTTTTACCAGAGCATCGGGCAGGCTATGCAGACACTGCAAGTGGGTGTTCAGAACGCCGGTCCGGCGCTGGATGTCCATATCACGGCAACCGGCCACGCTCATATCGACGTGGCATGGTTATGGACTCTGGGGCAGACCCGGCTCAAGGCCGGACGCACCTTCTACAATGTCATGCGCTTCATGGAGCAGTTCCCGCATTATCGCTTCAACCAGAGTACCGCCCAGCTATATGATTATGTGCGCCAGGACTACCCGACGCTGTTCGAGGCCATCAAAGACCGGGTGGCCGAAGATCGCTGGGAGGTCATCGGCGGTATGTGGGTGGAGGCCGATTGTAATCTCTCCGGTCCGGAGTCGCTGGCACGCCAGTTTCTGCTCGGCACGAGTTTCTTCCGTAAGCATTTCGGTGACAATGTGATGACGCCGGTCCTGTGGCTGCCGGATGTGTTTGGCTATGCGTGGAACCTGCCGCAGTTGATTAAAGAAGCCGGGTTGGAATACTTCTTCACCATCAAAATCGGATGGAGCCAGTACAATCGCCTGCCTTACGACACGTTCTGGTGGCAGGGACTCGATGGCACACAGGTGCTGACTCACTTCAGCACCACACCGGAGTCGCACAATCTGGAAGCCAGAGCCACCTATAACGCCTATCCAACACCGGGAACCGCTATCGGAACCTGGCGTAGATTCCAGCAGAAAGACGAGTCCCACGATGTGTTGATGGTCTATGGGTATGGTGACGGCGGCGGCGGCCCTACCCGCGAGATGCTGGAAAACATTCAGGTGATGGGCGAACTGGCGGGTGTTCCACACGTCCAGAGTGGCAAAGTGCGCGATTTCTTCACCCAGGTGGAGGCCGATTCGGGAGAGAAGCTGCCGGTGTGGAATGGTGAACTCTACCTGGAACTGCACCGGGGGACCTACACCACCCAGAGCCGCAACAAACGCGCCAACCGCCAGAGCGAGTTTCTCCTCCATGATGCCGAAGCGCTGGCCGTGTTGGCGAAATTGCTCGATAGCAGCTATACCTATCCTGCCGAGACCTTCCAGAAGGCGTGGGAACTGGTGTGCCTGAACCAGTTCCACGACATCATCCCCGGCAGCAGCATCACCGCCGTCTACCGCGAGTCGCTGCAACAATACGCCGAGGTTCGCACCATGACCGAACAGGCTCGCGACGCCGCCCTACAAGCCATCGCCGGAAAGCACAACGGCCACGTTTTGATCGTCAACCCGACCAGCTTCGCCCGCACTGATCTGGCTTTCTGGCCGCACCATCTGGCCGAGGGCAAATGCTTCGAGCGCGTCGGCGGCGTCATCACACAGAAAACCACTGATGGCACCTGGATCGGTGTGGGCGAAATCGCGCCGTATAGTGTGGTCGCTTTGTCGGTGGTGGATGGCGAACCCGTCACGCCGGAGACCTCGTTGCATATCGCGCCCGATATTCTGGAAAACGACTACGTGCGGGTGGAGATCAACGCCGGCGGCGACATCACCCGTATCTATGACCGCCTGTACGAACGCGAGGTCATGCCGCCCGATACGCTCAGCAACCAGTTTCTCGCCTTTGAGGACCGTCCGCTGAACTGGGATGCATGGGATGTCGATATTTTCTACGACGATAAGGTCTACTTTGCCGAACCTGCCGAGTCTATCCGCGTGATTGAGTCCGGCCCGCTGCGGGGAACAGTCGAGATCAAACGCCGTATCCTGAACAGTAGCTATGTCCAGCGTATCTCGCTCAGCTACAACAGCCCGCGCATCGACTTCGACACGGAGATCGACTGGCATGAGAAGCACATCCTGCTCAAAGCGGCTTTCCCGGTGGATGTTTTGTCACCCCACGCCACCTACGAGATTCAATGGGGCAACGTGGAGCGGCCCACACACCGCAACACCAGTTGGGATTGGGCGCGTTTCGAGATGGCCGCTCAGAAATGGGTCGATCTCAGCGAGGGCGATTACGGCGTGAGTCTGCTCAACGACAGCAAATACGGCCACGCTATTCACGACAACGTGATCCAGATCAGTCTGCTGCGTGGGCCGATCCAACCCGATCCGCAGGCCGACCAGGGCCACCACCGTTTCGCTTACAGCCTGCTGCCGCATACCGGCAGTTGGGGACGGCGTACCATCGCCCATGCCTATGCACTCAATGATTCGCTGCTGGCGGTCACGGGTACAGTCGGTAAGGCAGTCGCCCGGCCAGCCGAGGGGCTGCTATCAGTGGACGGCGAAAATGTCGTGATTGAGACGGTGAAATGGGCCGAAGATGGGGACGGCATCATCATCCGCCTGTATGAGTGTATGCGCCGCCGGGGAACGACCACGCTGCGGACCGGCTTCCCGCTGGCTGACGCGCAGCGCACCAATCTGGTTGAAGAGTACCAGTATGCCCTGGAAGTCACGGATAACACTGTCACCTTCGATATACACCCCTACCAGATCGTGACGCTGCGGCTGCGGCCTGCATAGTCGGTATTTATGTCAATTGAACCCGGCACTCATGTGCCGGGTTTATGCTCATTGCAAGTAGAAAGGTCGATACAATGAGTGAACGTATTCTGATAGGGGACGCAGGCGACTTCATCGTCGGTAAACTCCAAACGGTCGATGTCAACGGCAAGTCCGTAGTCATCACCCGGACCGAAAACGGCTTATGTGGCCTGCGCAATCAGTGTTCTCATTTGCCACTGCCGATCAACGGCGGCAAAGTGGAAAACGGTACCGTCGTTTGCCCCTGGCACAACTCCCGCTTCGATGTCTGCACGGGCGAGAACCTGGACTGGGTACCAGGTGTGGCCGGGATCAAACTGCCCAGATGGTCGCAAGGGTTGATGGCGATGGGCAAGAAGCCACAGGGTATCCAGAGCTACACTGTGATCGAGGAAGACGGCAAAGTTTACGTCGAAGTTTAAGGCTTTTCCAGAAAAATACATAGCCCGGTGCGCTACATTTCTGCGGACGGCAATAATGCCGTCCCTACCCACAAACATGGGTTTTCGTAGGGACGCGATTTTTCGCGTCCGCCGTGAGAATAGCTATTTTCTTGGAAACGCCTAAGAGACTGACCCCGCGAGTTATTCATCCCGGATTCATCATTTTAAGGCGCAAATGTTAGGAAATCGCAAGGACCCATCACGTATGGTGAAAACACCTGAACAATGTGGAGTTGTGGACCATGCGCGTTATCCAAACCAGAATCACCGGAGCCTACATCGTCGAAATGGAACGTAACACCGAGTGGACCCCCAATGCACTGACTCGGGCGCTGCGTTCGGCGGGATTGCCCCTGGATGCGAGACAGCGTTCGGCGGCATTCAGCTATGAAAAAGGCTCGTTGTGTGGGTTACACATGCATTTTTCCTCCTCCAATCAAGCGCGTATGGTCCATGTCACTCAGGGTACCATTTACGAGGTGGTCGTGGACATGCGTCCAGGATCACCCACGTATCTTGAGCATGTCGGCGTTGAGCTTTCGACGCAGAACAACCGGGCGCTGTATTTCGCCGGTACGTTCGCCTTTGGCTACCAGACGCTGACGGAAGACTCTGAGGTGCGCACATTGTCGGGAGCAGTCGCCGCGAATACGAACCGGCGCGGCCTGCGTTATAATGATCCGGCACTGGGAATCCGGTGGCCGGAGCCGGTGAGCGTCATTTCCAGTATCGACGCGAACTGGACGCTTTTCAACCATCGCTAAAGCCCTGTGGCCTGTAGCCGGGTTGTCGTCTCCTTGCCAGACCTTGCTACTTGTGCTGAAGCCCGGTTACGGGCCTACAGGCTTGTTATTTTACTACTTAGAATAAAAGGTATAAGTAGTAAATGGTTTCTGGATCGCCCCGCTTTTCGCGTTGTGTTGGGGCAGACCGGCAAACCCATCGTGTCTGTATGGCGGCGCGGCTGGGTTTGCGCCGGATTTTCCGTTTGTGCGTCTCATCCGGTCCACCGCCGCCGGAATCCCAAATGAGCGCCCTGCCCCAGAAAAGCCTGGCGGACGCCCGGTTGGGCGTCGTGGCGGGACAGCACGCGGGCCGTCCCCTACGGTGTCGCAACCATTGCCGCCAT
>CAYQJO010000153.1:0-10787 GCA_964417785.1 uncultured Anaerolineaceae bacterium
CATGGCCGGGCGATTGTCGAGCGCGTGATGGCGCTTTCGGAGCCGTTCGGCACGGCGCTGCGGGTCGAGGGTCCGGGCGTGGTGGTGATCTAAGTCGTGGCCGGGACGGCACGCGGGCCGTCCCCTACGATCATCCTGTAGGGACGCGCAAAGGCGCGTCCGAAAATGTCACGGATAGGTGCATTCTTGAACCCGGACGCGAAAAATCGCGTCCCTACGAAAACGTGGGTAGGGACGGCATTATTGCCGTCCGCAGAAATGAAGAACGTCGGCGCGATTCTGGATGAGATTTGTGAGCGATTGGACATAGGAGAATAGTATGCGTAGGTTATGGATGATTGTTGCGGTTTTCTTGCTCATGGTGCCGGTCGCGGCACAGACGGAACAGATTTCAATTACGGAGGAGGCGTTCAACGCAGCCGCCCAGAACTGGCAGATCAACGGCGTTGAGTCGGTGCTGGTAGAACTGGAGGATGCAGTTATTCTGGTGACGGCGACCCTGGTCAACGGGATGGAACTGGAAGTGCAGGCCACACCGGTATTCGAGGCGGGGACGCTCTCCTGGTCGGGCGAGAACGCCTGGCCGGTGGCCGATCCGCCGGACCGGGCGCAGCGGGTGGCGGATGCCATCGCCAACCGCACCCGCCGTACCCTGAACCGTCTGGCGGCGTCCATGATCGAGGGCGCGGGGACACTGCGCTGGGATAGCTTGACGGTAGAACGCGGCGTGATCGACATTTCGCTGGTCAGCACGGGCGCAGGCGCGGGCTTCCGTGTCTTCTCCCAGGATGCCATCAACCAGATGGATTGGGGTGAGGGCGACATTCAGTTCGAGGTGGGTGAAAACCAGATCACGGCCAACATGGATATGTGGAACGTGGTTCTGCGCCCGCCTGCCGCTGGCGAGTCGGGCTGGACGGCAGAAGCCGTTGACGGTGATGTGCCGCAGACGGTGCTGGATCGGCTGGCTCAAACAGCGACGGAGCGTTTCATGCGGCGGCAGTCATCCGATGTCGTGGTTGGCAACGGTCAGATTATCGACATGGTGGACGGCGGCACGACCACCCGCACCATCGACGTGTCACTGGCACAACTGCGGCAGCGGCTCAACATGCGCGGTGTCGAGATCGAAGCCAGCGAGGGACGGTTGCTGTTCACGACCGGCCAGGGTACCGCGATCCTTATACCGGACCCGCAAACCGGCAACTGGTTGGTGGAGGGTGATGCGCCGCCACAGATGGCGCAGCGCCTGACGGAGGTGATGACCCGCACTATCGACCGCGTGGTCGCAGACCGCTTTGGCCCGGAAGCGGATACGCACGCTTCCAGTGTTACCGTTGGCGTCACCATTCTGGGCATCACGGTTGAGGTTACGGTCGATAGTGACAGTAACATACCTGGCGTGGATGTTGGCTTTGCCGAAGACGCTGAAGGCGATGCGAGCGGCGGTAATGGCGATGTCGGCGGGAGTGACGAAGGTGACGATGGCGGTGACGGGGAAGGCGGCGAAGTAGAGCCTTAGTCGATGAAAGCCTTATTGAATCTTGCAGGCGACCGGCTGCATGCCCTGCCGCTGGTCGTGATGTATCTGACGGACGGGTGCAACAGCCGCTGCATCTCGTGTGACATCTGGCGCAGTCCGCGCCGCAATATGGATATGGCGCTGGTGGAATCCATCGCGGCGGAGTGCGGTCGGCTGGGCGTGCGCTGGGTGCTGCTCAGCGGCGGCGAGGCCATGCAGCATCCGCAGTGGCCGGAGATCGGTCGGCGCTTCCGGGCGGCGGGTGTGCATGTGATGCTGTTGACCAACGGCCTTCTGCTGCGCAAACAGGCGGATTCCCTGCCCGCCAGCGTCGATGAGGTGATCGTCAGTCTGGACGGCGGCACCGCCCCCACCTATCACACCATTCGCGGGGTCGATGCCTTCGATCTGGTGCTGGATGGGATTCGCGCCGTGAAGGAGCGCGGTCTGCCGGTGACGACGCGCACGACGGTGCAAAAGGCCAATTTCCGCGAAATCCCGCAGATCATCGCCGCCGCCAGCGATGCCGGTGCCGACCAGATCAGTTTCCTGGCGGTGGATGTGGCGAATCCGTTTGCGTTTGGGCCGAGGGACCTCACCATGCCGTCCAATGGCGGACGCGCCTTTGCGCGTCCCTACGACGATGTAGGGACGCCCAACCGGGCGTCCGGCGGTGAGGTCCCCCTCACCCTTAACCCGGACGACATCGCCGAATTGGATGCCATCATCGACCGTTTACCCGATGGCCCGGTGGCGGAGAGTCCGGCCAAGCTCCGGCGGATTCTGGTGGACTATTTCAAGGCCGTCGCCGGGATCGGGGCGTATCCGGCACCGCGCTGCAACGCGCCGCACTTCAGCACCGTGATCGAGGTCGATGGGCGTTTGCGTCCCTGCTATTTTCTGCCGGAGTACGGTCAGGTGCGGGCGGGCGACGATCTGCGGGAAGCCATCAACAACGATGCAGCCCGCGACCTGCGCCGCGCCTACCGGATGGGCCAGCGTGCCGAGTGCGCCCGCTGTGTGTGTCCGCTGTACAAGGGTCCGCGTGCGCTGCTGCGCATGTGAGTCTTAACAATTCAATAAACGGCTCTTTACATATGGCCTCCATACTCGCCATGTTTGCATACAAAAGAGGACTATCATATGAAAAAGCTGACTCTGCTGATCGCGCTGCTGCTGGTCTTCACGGCCATCTCGGCGCAGGACGACCCGCTGACCATCTGGTCGCGCTTCAACACTGACGATCCCGGCAACATCTCGGATGAATGGCTGGTGGACGCGCTGGCGGAATACACGGCGGAGACCGGCGTGGAAGTCGAGAACGCCTTCAACCGCTTCGATGAGGTCAACGCCAAGTTGTCGGTGGCTGTGACCGCCGGTGGCGAAGTGCCGGACCTGGCCTACGTGGACCCGCAGTTCCTCACCTTCTACGAGCGTAACGGCATCCTCACCGACCTGACCGAATTTGTCGAAAACGCTGAATGGTACGGCGACCTGGAGCCGCTGGCCCTGGAAGGCTGCACCACGCCCGAAGGCACCATTCTGTGTGTTCCCACCACCATAATGAACTTCTTCCATTATTACTGGGTGGACGCCTATCCTGGCGGCTTCCCGGCCAACACCGACGCTTTCCTGGCCGAGGCTGACGCCGTTGTCGAGCGCGGTTTCGCCCCGATCACCTTCCGCGCTGAGGGCGGCACCGGCTTCGAGCGCATGTACTACGGCCTGCTGGCGTCTAACGGTGCGGCGCTGGCCGACGAAGATGGTCGTGCGGTGTGGGCCAACGAAGAAGCGGTGGAAGTGGTCGAGTTCCTGCGCACCCTGTTCGCGGAAGATTACGCCACCGATGTGTCCCTGGCTCCCGGTTTTGAATACGAAGAACCCTTCAAGCGCGGTGAAGCCGGTGGATTCGTCGCCGGTTCGCAGTCGTATGTGTATATGTCGTCCATCACTGGCCCCGACGGCACCGTCTACGAGCAGACCGACACCAGCGTCATGCCGACCCTGGCGATTGGTGAAGCCATCGCCGCCGGCCAACTAGAACTGGCTCCGCCGCTGGCCTTTGGTGACAGCATCCCGGTCTCGATGGCGGCCCCGGAAGCCTGGGCCATCCCGACTGGCTCCGAGGATATGGAAGGCGCGATGGCGTTCATCGACTTCCAGATGACGACCGCCCGCAGTGTTGCCGTGGCCGTCGCCAACGGTCAGGCCCCGGCGCTGACCTCCGCCGCCGCTGACCCGATCTTCGCCGACGATCCCTACTGGAACACCGTCAACGAGATTCGCGGCGAATACGGTATACTGGTCCCGGCCTGGGAGGATTACGACGGTGCCATCAAGCTGCTGGCCGACGCCATCCTGACCTGCCTGACCGACATGGACGCCGACATCATGGCCGAACTGACGGAAGCGCAGGACGAATACAATTTGCTGCTGGGGCTTTAACGGGTAACAGCGGACGCGGCATGCCGCGTCCCTACAATTGATCCATTTTGGACTGTAGGGACTGGGCATGCCCAGTCCGAACCGATACCCCACCCATTCACCATGACCGAATCGACTGCCGCCCGCAGCACAACGCGCACCGCTGCCGGGCGTAAACCGTCCAACTTTCTACCACTGGTCTTTCTGCTGCCGACCATCCTGGTGCTGCTGGTGTTCCAGGTCGCGCCGGTCTTCTACGCCTTCTATCTGAGCATGACCCGCCGCGAGCGCGTCGATGGCGTGTTCCAGAACACCTACGTCGGTACCGACCTCTACGAACTGCTCTTGCAGGCACCGTCGTTCCTGGAAAGCCTGGAACGGACCGTCATGTACGCCGTACCCTATATCGGATTCTCGCTGGGATTAGGGCTGGCGCTGGCGCTGCTGCTCAACACGCGGGTGCGCGGCACCGGCGTGTATGTGGTACTCTTGTTCATGCCCTGGGTGCTTTCCGATGTAGTCGCCGGGACCATGTGGCGCTGGTTGTTCCAGCCGACCTACGGATTGGTGCAGGAATGGCTGACCGGCCTCGGCTTCGACCGTCCGCTCTACACCGACCCTGACGGCGCGATGGCGATTGTCATCGCCGCGTCGATCTGGCAGGGGTTGGCCTTCACCACCATTCTGTCGCTGGGGGCGCTGCAAACCATCCCGACAGAAGTGATGGAATCAGCGGCTATTGACGGTGCCGGACGGGTGCAGCGCTTCCTGCGCATCACCCTGCCGCTGATACGCGGCCATCTGCTGGTGATGCTGCTGCTGGTGTCCATCCGCGCCATCAACTCGGTCGGCCTGATTTTCGCCACCACCGGCGGCGGGCCTGGGAGCGCCACCGAGACCGCTTCGATCTACCTGCTCGATCTTGGCTGGCTGCGCGGACGGTTCAACGCAGCGGGGGCTATTTCTGTAATGTTGTTGGGCGTCAATCTGACGCTGACGACCCTGTATCTGTTTGCGATTGGACGGCGTAAGTGATGCTCACCTTTATCCATATCAGCGACACCCACATCAGCCAGCACGAAGACTACCGCCCGCATTGGGTGCGGCCGGATACCCCGCCGCCCAATCCTGCGGCGCGGGCGCTGGTAACACAGATCAACGCGCTGCCGTTTGAACCGGCGTTCGTGCTGCATACCGGCGATGTGACCGCCGACCCTGATCCGCTGGCGTATGAGATGGCCGCCAGCATCCTCGGCGGAATCCGCTGGCCGGTACTTTACGTTCCCGGCAACCACGATAACCCGGTACTCTTGCAACAGATCGTCATGGGTCGTGAACGTCCCCGCGTGCCGATGGAGGAGCAGATTTACATCGACGGCATGGAGATCATCACGCTGGAAAGCACCCAGGGCGCGACCCACGCTCCCACGCTGAGCGACGCGCAACTGGCGCAGCTTCGCGCCCTGGGGACCGGTCCGCGTCCGCGCATCCTGGCGCTGCACCATCCACTGCTGCCGGTCGGTATCCCCTACCTGGATGACCGCATGCGCGTGCAAAACGGCGTTGAGGCCCACAGTCTGCTGCAACGGGCCGGGGTGCGAGCGGTCTTCAGCGGGCATATCCACCAGCGCGTGACCGCCTACCACGACGGTATCGTTTATGCCACCGCGCCCTCGACATACTATCCACTGGCGGCCTATCCGGGTCTGGTAGACGAAACGCAGACGAATGAGCCGCCGGGGTTCAATCTGGTGATCGTGGACGAAGACCGGGTGTTCGTGCGCTCGCATGTGTTGGAGCGTGTGGATGGTTAAATCGCGCATCGCCCGTATCACCGACCCGCTCATCACACATGGTTTGCTGGTACTGGCGTCGGTGATCGCGGTCTTCCCCGTACTGTATACCTTCATGACCTCGTTCAAGACAGCCGGCGGCGTGCTGACGCGGCCCCCGACCTTCTTCCCGCAAACATGGTCGCTGGATGGCTACCAGCGGGTGCTGTTCGAGAGCCGTATGCTGCGCCATTATCTGCCCAACACGGTCATCAACGCCAGCATCTCATCGTTGATCGTGGTGACGCTGGCGGCGCTGGCGGCCTACACTTTCTCGCGCTACCGCTTTCGCGGCAGTCGGGCGCTGGAAGTGGTGATCCTGGGTGTAATGATGATGCCGGCGCTGACCTTCATCGTGCCGTACTACCGCGCCGCCAGTGATCTCGACCTGCTCGGCACGCACCAGTTCATCATCTCGGTGTATGTGGCCTGGGGTTTGCCCTTCGCCGTGTGGATCGTGCGGGCCTTCATTGATTCGATCCCGATAGAGGTGGAGGAGGCGGCGCTGATCGACGGCTGCACGCCGGTGCAGGCGTTGTGGTTTGTGGTGCTGCCGCTGGCGATGCCGGGCATGCTGGCTGCGTTCTTGATGGTGTTCGTGGAAAGCTGGAACGAGTTTCTGCTGGCGGTCGTCCTGCTGACCGGTGACAGCCGCACGGCCACCGTCGGGCTTTACGATTTCCAGTCGCAGTACGAGATCGAATACCATGTGTGGACGGCGGCCTGCATCGTCATCATGACGCCGGTGCTGGCGATCTTCCTGCTGCTGCGCCGCCGCTTCTTCGAGGCCATGCTCAACGGCGCGATCAAGGGGTAGAACGGTATCTGGTATACTGTGCTGGACGCGGTATGCCGCGTCGCTACGGCAGGTTGCGCGCATTTCAGGAAGGCAAGTATATATGATAATCTATGGCGAACAACTCCCGCGCCGCCGTCTGGGGCGCACCGACGCGAATTTACGATTAAATAGAGTCATAAATGATCGGAGGTTGCTATGGCGATAGCTAATCAGCAGCAGCGGATGACCGAAGCTGAGTATCTCGCATTCGACCGCGAGAGCGAGACCAAACACGAGTTCATCGACGGCCAGGTCTACGCGATGAGCGGGGCCAGCCCCAACCATAATTGGATTGCGGGCAGTACCTATGCATCGCTTTATTCACAGATGCGCGGACGCCCATGCAAAGTGGGTCCATCGGACTTGAAAATTCATATGCCGGCAACCGGATCATTTGTCTATCCCGACATCAGCATCGTATGCGACGAACCGGAATATGGCGGCGAACAAAGCGATATGCTGCTCAACCCGGTGGTGGTGATTGAGGTACTGTCACCGTCTACCGAACACCACGACCGGAACGTCAAGTTCCACCACTACTGGACCATTCCGACGCTGAAAGCGGTTGTCTTCATCGCGCAGGACGAAGCGCGGGTCGAGCGCTACAACCGCGAGGGCAGCAACGCATGGCAGATGACGATTGCTCGCGGCCTGGACGCCAGCATGGAACTCCCATCTATCGGCTGCACCCTGCCGCTGGTGGAGATCTACGAGGAAGTCACGTTTGAGAGGGAACAAACACATGCCAACGATTACAACCAATGACGGCACGGAACTGTATTACGAGGACACCGGCACGGGCAAGCCGCTGGTGATGCTGCATGGATGGGGCTGCTCGACCGCCTTCTTCCAACGCAACGTGGAACCGCTGGCCGCCCATATGCGCGTTATCAACGTGGCGCTGCGCGGACACGGCGAGTCGGCGAAGGTGGAGTACGGTCATCGCATCTCACGCTATGCGGCGGTATAATGAAAGGTCTCGGTCTTCAAATCGACTATTTTCATGAATTCTCCTAACGCTTTAGTTTCGACTTCAACCGATCCAGCGTCATGGCGTTCTCGCGGATTTCCGCCAGGGTCGCGTAATATTCCGCGTCCAGACTCTCACGGTTGTCGAAATAGTAGGCCAGCGCCGCATAGACTTCGCCGGCGGTGAGACCATAATGGTCCATGACCGCTTCCACGGGCTGCTCGCCATCGACCACCATCCGGGCAACCATCTCGGCCCTCAAGTTTTCTCGGCTGCGCATGTAGGCGATGCCATCACGCAGAACAATGTGATTGATTACTTCCATTACAATCTACCTGATCTCAAAAAACTCATTCTCAATATCCTGTACTGTGCCTGCGCCGCTATCGATAAGTTGAAAGTATGCATAGCATTGGGTGACAATCTTGCCAATCGCGGAAATATGTCGGTCCGGACAGAAAAATATACCTCCATGCCGCTTTCCTTCTACCAACCATCTGAAGTGCCGCGCTCGAAAGCCCGCATCCTTCGTAAGCAATGCAAACCCGTGTTCTGCTGCATAAATCAGATGATCCTCGTCGTCTGCTTCGGCCATACCGACTTCTTCACAACGTGCCACTTCTACACCGCGCTGCCGAAGCTGGATGGCAACTTGCTTGTCCACATGCGTATCAAGATAGAACTTCAGTGACATCAAACCACCTGACAATCTACTGCTAGTATCTTATCATAACAAGGTGGAAAATCTCGTGCCGTCACCCCAGGCCGGGTGCATTTCAATATTTTGGCATGTTCGCATACCTACCCAAAATGACGATCTGTGGTAGGGGCGGCACATGTGCCACCCGCGACTATGCAGGCGAGATCAAGAAATTCGCCAATAATCTGAAATACACCCCGGCGGAATAGCGCCATTGCATCCGGCGCGAATTTACGATTAAATAGAGTCATAAATGATCGGAGGTTGCTATGGCGATAGCTAATCAGCAGCAGCGGATGACCGAAGCTGAGTATCTCGCATTCGACCGCGAGAGCGAGACCAAACACGAGTTCATCGACGGCCAGGTCTACGCGATGAGCGGGGCCAGCCCCAACCATAATTGGATTGCGGGCAGTACCTATGCATCGCTTTATTCACAGATGCGCGGACGCCCATGCAAAGTGGGTCCATCGGACTTGAAAATTCATATGCCGGCAACCGGATCATTTGTCTATCCCGACATCAGCATCGTATGCGACGAACCGGAATATGGCGGCGAACAAAGCGATATGCTGCTCAACCCGGTGGTGGTGATTGAGGTACTGTCACCGTCTACCGAACACCACGACCGGAACGTCAAGTTCCACCACTACTGGACCATTCCGACGCTGAAAGCGGTTGTCTTCATCGCGCAGGACGAAGCGCGGGTCGAGCGCTACAACCGCGAGGGCAGCAACGCATGGCAGATGACGATTGCTCGCGGCCTGGACGCCAGCATGGAACTCCCATCTATCGGCTGCACCCTGCCGCTGGTGGAGATCTACGAGGAAGTCACGTTTGAGAGGGAACAAACACATGCCAACGATTACAACCAATGACGGCACGGAACTGTATTACGAGGACACCGGCACGGGCAAGCCGCTGGTGATGCTGCATGGATGGGGCTGCTCGACCGCCTTCTTCCAACGCAACGTGGAACCGCTGGCCGCCCATATGCGCGTTATCAACGTGGCGCTGCGCGGACACGGCGAGTCGGCGAAGGTGGAGTACGGTCATCGCATCTCACGCTATGCGGCGGACCTGCGCGACGTGATCGTGGCGCTGGAACTAGAAGACGTGACCGCGCTGGGCTGGTCGATGGGCGGCAGTGTGATCTGGAGCCACTACGACCTCTTCCGCGACCAGTATATCAGCAAGATGGTGATCGTGGACCAGTCGCCGCGCCAGTACGCGGTTTTCGGCGGCCAGGAGTGGGCCGGTATCCAGGTCGGCTGCTACGACGCCGAGTCGCTGGCCGTCCTGACAACCACCCTGCGCCTGGACTCGCGCAGCGCCGCTGAGGGCATCGTCGGGGCGTGCTTCCCCGCCGGACAGACTCCCACCCGAACCGAGGTGGACTTCTTCGCCGGTGAGATCGAGAAGACGCCCTGGTGGGTGCGGGCCGAGATCATGACCGACCACACCAATTTGGACTGGCGCGACCTGCTGCCGCAGATCAGCATCCCGGCGCTGGTGATGGTGGGCGGCAAGAGCGTGATCTGGGGACCGGGCGGCGCGGAGTATCCCGGCGAAACCATCCCCGGCGCACAGACTGTGACCTTCGCCGAAAGCGGCCACATGCCCTTCTACCACGAAGCCGACGCCTTCAATCAGGCGGTGATCGATTTCACCGGCTAGACGCCGGCGGACCGGGCTTTCCCGGTCCGCCGTTCCGGTCATCCCACCAGATTATCGCGGATGTAGTCGAAATTGATGTCCAGTCCGAGGCCGGGCCGGTCGGGAATGTGGACATAGCCCTCGTCGTCCATCGGATCGGCCAGTTGGTTGAGCCACGCGGGCGGCTGATCGTAGTCGATGAACGGATGCAGCAGGCCGCGTTCGTGGAACTCGCCGGGAACACTCATGGCGCACAGCACATGCATATTGCCGATGTCCGATCCGTGCGACTCGACCTGCACACCGAACGACTCACACAGATGCACAATCTTCATCATGGGTGTGATTCCGCCCACATCACGCACCCCTACCCGGCTCATATCCGATGCGCCGCGCACGATCCACTCAGCGCGGGTGAACATCTTGCCTTCGGCGGTCTCCGGTCCCACCACCGGGATGTCCAGTTGATCGGCCAGCCACACATATGATGAGGTGCTGTGTTCGGCCATCGGTTCCTCGATCCAGTAGAAATCGAGTTTTTCCAGTTCGCGGCCCAGGTAGTACGCCTGCTGGCGCGTGTAGTAATGGTAGGGGTCGATCATCAGCTTCATGTCCGGTCCGACCGCCTCGCGCACCGCCGCGCAGGCCGCGACATCGCGTTTGGGATCGGGCGCACCCGGCATGGGCGGCTGCCATGTGTGCAGCTTGAAGGCAGTGTATCCGCGCTCCTTGCACTTGAGCGCAAATTCGGCATAAGCTTCCGGCGTGTTCAGTCCACCTTCGAGATCGTCACCGCACATGGTGCTGGCATAAGCCGGGACCTTCGTGCGAAACGCGCCCAACAG
>CAYQJO010000154.1:0-10704 GCA_964417785.1 uncultured Anaerolineaceae bacterium
TCGTCATCAAACTGGGGACCAGCACCCTTACGGGCGGCACCTCCCATCTTAACCGACCACGAATTCTGGAGTTGATCCAGCAAATCGCCCATCTGCACCAGAACCAACACGAGGTCATCCTGGTGTCGTCTGGCGCGCAGGCTGCCGGACGTGAGCGGCTGGATTTCCCCGATTTTGGGCGCTCGGTCCCGGCCAAGCAGATGCTCAGCGCGGTTGGACAGGGACGCTTGATGCATCTCTACAGCGAGTTCTTCGATATTTTCGGTATCGTCGTGGCCCAGGTCTTGCTCACCCGTGACGATCTGAGCGACCGGGGACGCTATCTGAACGCCCGCGATACGCTGCAAATGCTCATCGAACATCGCATCATCCCGGTTATCAACGAGAACGACACCGTTGCCACCAATGAGATTCGCGTGGGTGATAACGACAATCTGTCAGCCATGATCGCCAGTGTGTTAGAGACCGATCTGCTGCTGATCCTGACCGATCAACCGGGGCTGTTCACTGCCGACCCACGCACCAACACCGACGCCGAACTGATCCGCCAGATCGAGCGTATTGACGCCCAGACTTATGCCCTGGCCGGTGGCACCAGGACGGGATTGGGAACCGGCGGCATGGTCACCAAGATCGAAGCCGCCCACATCGCCACCCGCAGCGGCGTGCGGACCGTCATCGCTTCCGGCAGTGAGGCCAATGTCATCGCCCGCGTCATGGCTGGCGACGACCTCGGTACACACTTTGAGCCAGTCACCACCCATGTCGAAAGCCGCAAACGCTGGCTGCTGACCGACCGCGTGCGCGGTCGTCTCCATGTTGACGCGGGCGCAGTACGGGTACTGCTCAAAGGTGGTGCCAGTCTGCTCCCGGTCGGGATCACGACAGTTGAAGGCCAGTTCGAGCGGGGTGCCACATTGTCGATACATTCACCGATAGGGGAGGAAATCGCGCACGGACTCAGCAACTACAGCAGCGATGAACTACAATCTCTGTGTGGGGTCAAATCGGCACGTATCGGCGAAATTCTGGGCTATAGTTACGGTGACCACGCCATCCACCGCAATAACATGGTGCTGCTGGTCGGTTAATCAGATAGCTGATAGACTATGCAGTAGGTATCGTAATCGAGGGACATCATGAGCGCTGTTGATCTAAAGGCGATGGGCCAGCGGGCGAAAGCCGCTGCATTTGAACTATCGAAAGCCAGCACCGAGCAGAAAAACACCGTCCTACTCACCATCGCTGATGCCCTGGAAGCCAGCGCACCGGCCATCCTGGAAGCCAACCGGCACGATCTTGCCGACGGCAAAGCTGACGGCCTCAGTGACGCCCTGCTGGATCGGCTGGACCTGCAAAAACGCCTGGCAGGAATCGCCGCTGATGTGCGCAACGTGGCCGGACTCCCCGATCCGGTTGGACGCAGCTATGATGAACGCACCCTGGAAAACGGTCTCAAAGTGTCGCGCCGCCGTACACCCATCGGTGTCCTGGGCGTGATCTACGAAGCACGGCCCAACGTGACCATCGACATCGCCACATTGGCGCTCAAGACCAGCAATGCCGTGATCCTACGCGGTGGCAAGGAGACTCTGCGCAGCAATCTGGCGCTGGTCGAAGTGCTGCGCCGTTGTCTATCCGACGCCGGTCTGCCAGAAGACAGTGTCCAGTACATCGAAAACATCGACCGCCAGTATGTGGGCGAACTCCTGAAACTGCACGATTATGTGGATATGATTATCCCACGCGGCGGCAGCAAGTTACACGATTTCTGCCGCGAGAACAGCACCATCCCGGTCATCACTGGCGGGTTGGGTGTGTGCCATCTCTACCTCGCACCAACCGCCAACCTGGATGATGCGCTCAAGATTATCCACAATGCCAAGACACAGCGCCCGTCCGTGTGTAACGCGCTGGATACCCTGCTCGTTCACCATCAGGTGGCGGCGGATGTGCTGCCCCGTGTGGTGCAGTACCTGGGCGATGACGGTGTGACATTCCGGGCCGACCCGCGTTCGATGGCGCTGCTGAGCGACAGCCAGGTGAAACCTGCCGGTCCTGACGACTTCGACACGGAGTGGATGGCGCTCATCCTGGGATTGAAAATCGTCGATTCGATGGACGAGGCCATCACCCATATCCGCCAGCACAGCACCTTTCATTCCGACGGCATCCTCACGCAGGATATGGACGAAGCCAACCGCTTTCTCGATGAGGTCGACTCGGCGGCGGTGTTCGTCAACGCCAGCACACGCTTCAACGACGGTGGTGCGCTGGGGTTGGGCGCAGAGGTGGCCGTCAGCACGCAAAAACTACATGCCCGCGGCCCGATGGCGCTGGAAGAACTGACAACCTATAAATGGATCGTTATTGGTGAAGGTCATATTCGGAAATAAGTGACAACCAGTTTCAAACCTGATATAATACTCTATTAAGACTACTTTCGATGTGAGTGGGTACAATGGCTAAAATACTGCTTGTTGAAGATGATCCAGATATGCTCAGTGTTTTGCACGATACCCTGGTAATCGACAATCATCAGGTTATCGAAGCGCGTCATGGTGAACAGGCGCTGGCAGCATTGGAAACGACCCTGCCCGGTGTCATCATTACCGACCTCAGAATGCCCTATATGGATGGGATTGAACTCATCCGCCGTGTCCGGGCTAATCCAGACTGGTCCGCGATCAAGATTATTGTCGTTAGCGGCATACCAACAGATGAACAGAGCGCACTGGATGCCGGGGCCGATGCTTTTCTGCTCAAGCCCTTCTCACATGTCGAAATGGCGGAGATACTGGCAGAGGTGGAGTAGCGCTACGGGCTGGCGGTTAGCTGGCTGTAGTGGGCAAATAACTGGACAAGCCGGGCTATATCGAGCGGCTTGGACATATAATCATCGCAGCCACTGCTCAGGCAGCGGTCACGGTCACCCAACATGGCATAGGCCGTTACAGCCACAATAGGTGTTTTATGGCCGCGCTCTCGCAGCTTTTCCACCACTTCCAATCCCGTCAACCGGCCTGCCAGTTGAATATCCATTAACACGAGATCGGGCCTGTCCTTGTCGAAATTCGCCAGGACTTCCTCGCCATCCATATAGTTAATCAGTTCATGTCCACGCGCAACTCGTTTAACCAGTGAGACATTGGCCGGATTATCCTCAACATACAGGATCCGCATCAGTTCGTGTCCTTATCCGGTAAAAGTTCATCATCCGTCTCATGTGGCACCAGCACGGGTCGGGTCGTGCCATCCAAACCTGGATCAACTACCCTGACCGATCCGGTCTCAGAGGTAACGGTCTCATCGTGGTGATAGGATTGCAGTACAAAGTGGAAGGTGCTGCCGACACCGGGTTGGCTTTCGGCCCAGATTCGACCGTCCATCAATGCCACCAACTGCCGCGCAATCGCCAGACCCAGGCCCGAACCGGCACGCGGGTCGCGCCCATCTTTGTCACCGGCCTGCTCGAATTCCTCGAAGATTTTTGCCAGTTCAGCCGGCGCAATGCCGCATCCGGTATCGGAGACGCTGAACTGAACGCCCTCTTTCGTCTCCTTGACCACCAGTTTGATATGACCGGTATCGGTAAACTTGGAGGCGTTGCTATATAGATTCAGCAACACCTGCCGCACCCGAGTTTCGTCCGCCCACACATGCGGGATGGGGCTGGGTAAATCGCTCATCAGGTCGATGCTCTTGCCTGCCGTCAAACCATTGGCCGTCGCCAGCACCGCGTTAATAATGGATTCCAGTTCAACTTCCTGCATGTGGACTTCCAGCTTGCCAGCGTCCACCTTCGCCAGGTCCAGAATATCGTTGATGAGATGGAGAAGCTGCCGACCACTGGTGTAAATCTGGCTCAGATCGCTCTTGTAGCTTTCCGGCAGTGGTTCATCGTCGTACATCATAGGAAACTGAAGCATGGTCTCGCTGAAACCGATGATGGCGTTCAGCGGAGTACGCAGTTCATGGCTCATATTGGCGAGGAATTTGCCCCGAAAGGTTTTTGCCGCCTCCGCCGCTTCCCGCGCCGATTCCAACTCCTGGTTGATCTGGCGCAGTTGCTCACTGAGTGCCTCACTGCGCTGCAAGCTTTTCTGAAGCTGCAACCGGCTCTCGAATAGATCGACATTGGTGCGGCGCTCACGCTGGTAATTGAGCAAAGCCCATTCTGTGATGGCGTAAAGCTCGCCCGTTACCTGGGCCGCCAGGATTGCCCCGGCCAGCATCAACACCATCGCAAAGAACTGGTGCGTGCCGAAGAACGCCCCACCGCCGGTGCTGAGGGTCGGGATAACGACCGTCGCCACCATTGAGGCAAAGGCGAAAAGCAGAGTCACTTGCGGACGCAGCAGCAAACCGACGATGAAGATAAGCAGAACATAGAAAAACGGCATCACCTGGATTGCCAGCGGTCCACCGCTTGCCAGCACCACGCCAATCGCGAGGAAGCCGCTGGCGGCATAGACCAGCGCAGCCCGATCAAACAGACCATTCTTCAGGATACGGTCGGTCAGCAGACAGGCCCCGGCGAAAATGAGAGGCGCACCCACCCAGATCAAAAATGACGCATCCATGTAGTGGCCGATGGTCAGCGCAAAGATGGCAACCATGCCACAGACCACCAGGGTGGCCTTCCACAACATCGCCAGCCGGTCAGTCTTGACCTCGGTGGCGAAGTCGATCCCTTCAGGCACCGCCAGCTTCTGTTCAGTCTTTGGGATATAGTGACTGGTTTCCGATGTAGAGGAAACACTCATAATACATACAACCTTACACGCTTTTGACCCCATTATACTCTATGTAGCCATATTGAAGAATTAGGTTCACGAACAAACCGGCAGCACCAACGCCGAGGGATGATCGGCGTCATGATAGATCGTCTGGTCAGCCACGCAGGTGCGCTCACCCATCTCCCCCGTACCCAGATTGCGCATCCAGCGCGGGTGCGCTCCACTGGAAACCTGCAAACGGACGCGATGACCGGCTTTAAAGCGATACGCGGTGGCCCACATATCGATCTCGATATACAGACTGCCATCCGGCTGTCGCTGACCGCAGCCCGGCTTCACCCGGAACAGCCCGTCGCACAAATTGATCGACCGGCCATCGGGATGGACATCACACAGGCGTCCGAAGAAGTCGGTGTATTCCAGGCTGGACCGCACATACAACTTCAGCCGCACCGGGCCGATCACTTCCAGAGGATAGTCCAGTGGTTCCGCCGTGAAGGTGACGACATCGGATCGAGCCTCCAGGTCACGATTATCACGCAATCCACCGCACAGACCAAATTGCGCCCCGCCGACCGCCGGTGTCGGGTTTTCCGGGTCATAGCGATAGGTCGTGGCGATTCGAGTGGTGGATGGCTGCACCTGCAAACGGTGTCCGGCAGCCAGATAGAGGCAGGTCGTCTGTGATGGCGGCGGCCACGACTCATATTCACGCCATTCATTCGCTCCCATGACGTAAATTCGCACCGGGTTCTCGCGCAGAGCGCACGTTCGCTCTTGCAGATGATAATCGAACCAGCGGAGACCTTCACGCAGGTCCTCGAAGCTCAGAATAGCGCTAAGATGATGCCAGGGGCCGATGGTCAGATAAGGATCATGGCCGGCCTGCCGTAGTCTGGCATAGTCGTTCAGCAGCGCACGCAGGAAAAAGTCGTACCAGCCACCGAACAGATTGACCGGAATCGTGATCTGCTCCGGATGAAATGCGCGATGGACTTCCTGCCACATCGGGTCATCCCGGTCGGTGTGATCCAGCCATTGGTGAAAAAATGTGACATACTGGCCCAGTGCAACCTGGTCGCCCTCATCGACGGGTAGATGAGCTAACGCCGGAGCAATGCGCCATTCGACCTGCTGCAACATGGGCAGCGACGCGATCATGGGCCGCTTGCGATTCCGGTCAAGCGCCTGGAACAACGCCATCCAGCGCATGGTCAAGCCCAGATCAAGGGCTTCATCGGGGAACAGAATATCGTACAGGTCCGACCCGGTGATGCTGGGCGCAATAGCTTTGACCTGCGGTGCATCCACTGCAATGGTCCACTGCACAATCCCCAGGTAGCTGCCGCCCCACAGACCGATCACCCCATTAAACCATGCCTGCTGGTTCAACCAGTCAATAGTCGCCAGGCCATCGGCCTTTTCATTGAAATACGGCCAGAAATCCCCGTCAGAGTCGAAACGCCCGCGCACATCCTGGACGATGACATGATAGCCGCGCTCGGCAAAGCGACGAGCGAAAAAGGCCAGCAGCCAGCCGAAAGCACTGGCTTTAGGATTGCGCCCATACGGAGACCGGATCAAAACAGTTGGATAGCTGCCCGGCGGACGGGGCCGGTAGTGGTCGGCAGCGAGGATTTTGCCGTCCTGCACGGGAACGGCGATTCCGCGCTGAATGCGAATCGCATATTCTGGCTGGCGCAGCTTTAGTAACAGCGCAGCCCAGCGGTGGCGCAGCATGTACACCAGAAACACACCCAGAATCAAAAAGACGCGGCGCATGAGACCTCACCATACTTTAAATTAGATTGTAATCCTGTACCGGCGTGCGATTCAAGACAATTGAACGTGGTAAGTCATCTGTTCATGTATAAAATACAATTGAATCCAAATTCGATTAGAGAAAAATATTGGCAATGAAAGAAATCCCACAGTTAGAGAAGAAGCCCGGTACAGCACTGGTGTTGAGCGGCGGCGCAACCAAAGCATTTTATTTTCACCTGGGGGTGTTAAAGGTGCTGCAGGACGAGCGTTTCACATCGATTGTGGGGTCCAGTGCCGGGTCAATCATCGGCGCTTTTCTGGCAACCGGGATTAGTGTCGATAGCCTGATTACCTCACTTTACCAGAAACAGGTGTATTTGCCGCGCTTCGATAGCTGGGTCAAAATGGTGACCTCAACCATGTTGTTCAAGCCCAAATACCGGGCTATCTCACGCCAGTCGCTTTTCACCGGACTCAGCGCTCTGCGTTTCATCGCATCGCTACCCCGATTGCACAATAAAGACCTGGTGGCAGAAGCCATAGACCGGTTGGTCACCAGCCAGGGAAATTTAAACGGATTCTTCGACTCGTTCGCACTGGAAGAGCTTTTCCGCTCGCTGCTGCCATCGGCAGATTTTGCCGATACCGGGATCGACCTGTATATTACAGGCACCAGCCTGGATACGGGCAAACGGGCAGTTTTCAATGGCATTTACGAATTCGAGGTTGAAGACACAGAATTCATGGTTGATGTACCGATCCATAAAGCTGTCAGGGCATCCAGCGCGGTCCCCGGTATGTTTGAGCCGGTCAAGATCAAAGGCCAGTATTACATAGACGGTGAAATCAAACGGACCCTTTCAGCCGATATTGGCGTCAGTCTGGCTGACCGGGTGATTGTGTCGCACACCTATCAACCGCTGCACATGACCAACGGGGATACCATCCGCGACCTGGGCTGGTTGAATATCCTGAGACAATCAGGGATTATGCTGTTTTATGAACGCATTGCACGCTGGCGCGAAATGTATGAAAATGCCCACCAGGACAAAGAGATCATCTGGATACAACCCGATCCAGACGATCTCGACTTCTTCCTGGCACCGGAGTTCTCCTTTAGGCAGGAAGTCCAGAAGAAACTGATCAAAAGTGGCGAAGCAGCAGCGCTAAAGGTATTGAACAAGCATTTATCGTAAGGAGGACCTGGTGAAACAAGAACATCGCTCAGAAGTGCTTGGTCCGGTCGACTCGGCGTTTTACTTCGTGGAGTCGGATCGCTGCCCCATGAACATCGGCGCATTAACCTTGTTCGAGGGCGCAATTCCATTCAAGGCATTCGTTAAACTGGTCGACTCGCGGATTCACCGTGCGCCGATCTACCAGAAAAAGTTGATCGAGCCGCTCTTCAATCTAGCGCAGCCGCGCTGGATGTTCGACCCGGAGTTCCATGTCAGCAAGCACATCTTCCAGATTACTCTCGATCACCCCGGAGACATGGAAGACCTCAATATGCTGGTGGGCCAGTTGGTATCGTCCACCCTGGATCGCAACAAACCGTTATGGGAAGTCTACTTGATCGATGGCCTGCACGACGGCAGTACCGCCCTCTTCTTCAAGGTGCATCACTGTATGGTCGATGGACTGTCCGCGGTCGAACTGTTCACGCTGTTATTCGATCTGACGCCAGAAGCGCACCCAGCGGAGCGCAAACCGCTCTATGACCCGGCTTATCTGCCCAGCCAGCGTGAATTCTTGTTCGAATCGCTGCGACAGGAAATCCCCTTTAAATTACAGATTCTCGACAAACTGGGAACCGACTTCACCCATTTCCGCAGGATTTTCGGCGACCGCGAGGCACGCCGAAAAGCGCTGATCGGCATGGCTCATCTCATCAACAACAATCTGGGTCCGATCAAGAAGCTGGAAATCAACGGCAAGAACTCCGGCAGACAGATTCTGGTGTGGTCCGAGTTCTCGCTGGCTGAGGTTCGCGCCATCAAGTCGAACCGGGGCGCATCCGTGAACGATGTCATGCTAACCGTTCTGGCAGGAGCTATCGAGCGCTATCAACGAGAGCATCAGAATGTCCTCGAACAGGATTTCCTGCGTGTGCTGGTGCCGGTGAACATGCGCATGGAGGACGACAACGAGGCGTTCGGCAATCGCATTTCCGTGCTGCCAATTGATATTCCCTTTGGTGTCGAGGACCCGCTCGAACGCCTACAAGCAGTGGCAGATTTTTCCAGCGTGATGAAGCAGTCGTCGCTGTCAAACGGCCTGGATGTGCTGCTGACCCTGCCCTCCCTGGCATTGGCACCGGTTCAGCCCTTGATCTGGGGGGTTGCGCCGGTCGCGTTCTCGATGCTGGCGCATACCTGGTGTACCAATGTCGCTGGCCCTCAGATTCCGGTCTACATCCTGGGCCACCAGATGATGCACTCTTATGGCTTCTTCCCGCTCAATCCGAGTATGGGGCTGGCCTGCGTCATCATGAGCTACAATCAGCGGATTACCATGACGCTTGTCGCTGATACCGGCATCATCGACAATCCGAAGACGATACAAGGTTACCTGGAAAGCAGCTATCTGGCCTTGCGCCGCGCCGCCAAGATTCAGCCGATTGAGCCGATTGTCATTGAACACAGCCGCGCTGAACCGGTCACGCCGCGTACACCTGTATCGCCACCACCGGCGACCAATAACGCCACTGAGCCATCATCTGCGGTGGAGACCGTCGCAACGGCAGAAGCGGACGAACCTGTCACCAGCACCAATGGGATACATCCGGTGAAGATATTCTCCGACCCCTGGACGAAGGCATACCGCGAGCGAATCAACAGCAGTCCAGCTTACTACAAGGCATCAACCCGCTGGACAGCAGGATCGCTGGCATTCATCATGCAGCCCTCGCCAGCCAATGGCTACCCGGAGACCCGTGCGATTTTCCTGGACCTGCACAAGGGCGTGTGCCGCGATGCCCGCACTATCTCACCGCAGGCGGCGCAGTCCAGCGCCACCTTCGTCCTGGAAGGCAGCTATGCCAGTTGGATGAAAGTGCTGCGCGGTGAGGTCCAACCCTTAGCCATGATTATGCGGGGCAAGCTGCGGTTGAAGAAAGGTTCGTTAACCCGGTTGATGCCCTTTACCCAGTCCGCGCAGGAGTTGATTAACTGCGCCCAGGAGATCACTTAAACCAGGAGTTCTTCCATGTTGCAAATGCTTGTCGATAGATTCCCACAAACGGTCAACATCTCCGGCGAGGAATTCACCTTCCGGCTGATGACCGAAAAAGATCACCACGCTATTCTGGCATTGGCCCGCCAACTGTCAGAGAGCGACCTGTTGTTCATGCGGCGCGACATCACCCAGCCAGAAGCCATCGACGACTGGGTTCAGGATATCCAGACCAACCACGCCGTCAGCATCCTGGTTGAGGACCATGAGCGGATCGTGGCTTATGGAACCCTGTATTACAACCAGTTCTTCTGGAACCGTCACCTGGGCGAAATCCGTATCATGGTCGGATCGCCCTATCGTAATCGGGGATTGGGCAAGCGGTTGGCACGCGAACTGACGGTCATTGCCCGGAGTTTGGAGTTGGAAAAGGTGCTGACGTATATGTCAGTCGAAGACCTGGGTGCGCGGCATCTCTTTGAAGACCTGAAGTTCCGGCCTGAAGCCATTCTGGCGGATTGGGTGAAAACCCGCGACGAGCGAACACAAGACCTGCTCATTATGTCGATCTCGCTGACCGAGATAACAGATTAATTCTGTGACAAATCTTATTTAATATTCTTACATCCAGCACTGTTGAAAAGCGGGTGTTCAGCATACGTTAAGCATATAGACCAAAGGAAGGGAACGGGATACCATGACCGAGAACGGAAAAGCTGAAGACAAGGCCAAAACTTCCCGCAGAACGGCCAAAAAGAAGGTCGAAGAAGCGGCTGTGGCGGTTGAGGACGCCGTAGAGGCGAGTATAGAAGAAGCCGAAGCAGATGTAGCGGCAGCCGAGGACCGCTTCGACGCCGCTTTTGACTCGTTCATCGATCATCAGAAGAAGGCAGCCGAAGAAGCGGGCAAAGCCATCGAGTCGATGATCCCGCAGGCCGTGCGCGAACACGGGTCCGCCGCCATCAAAGAGATGATCGAAGGCTATCGCGGGCTGTTCAACTCCATTATGGGTCAACGACCACCCGCT
>CAYQJO010000155.1:0-10551 GCA_964417785.1 uncultured Anaerolineaceae bacterium
TACTTCTACCACAATCCCTCTCAGATACCTAATGTGACATTGTCGAAGTAGTTACACAATTTCAAGGTATCACCTTTGGGAAATCTGGCGGGTGAGGTCAGTGCTGCCGATGTTGTTGAGCGCACCCTGCACGACCTGGATCGGATTTAGTTCGGCACAATGCGCCAGATAGCGCCACCGTAGTTGATGAGATATAGTTCGCCGTCCTCGTCCTGACCGAACGAACTGATCTGCATCTGCGATTCGTGCATGATCTGTGTCTGCCAGTTGCCGTCCATATCGCGGTAGCTGCCCCACACACGGCCACTGCAATAGTCGCTGAAGAGATAAACACCCTGTAGATCGGGTATGGCTTCACCACGATAGATGTATCCGCCGGTGACGGAGCAGCCATTACCGCCGCTGTGCTGGTACTCGGCAAACGGCATCACCACTTCGCCCTGCGGTTCCGGCCCGCGATAGCGATGGGTGCCTTCGTAGGCCACCCAACCGTAATTCAGTCCACCAGGGCTGTCGGCTGGCTCGAAATTGACCTCTTCCCACTGGTTCTGTCCGACATCAGCCAGATAGAGGTCACCGGTTGCCCTATCAAAACTGAAACGCCACACATTGCGCAAACCGTAAGCCCAGACTTCCGGCGCGAACATCGGATCACTGTAGAAGGGGTTGTCGTCAGGGATACCATAAGGGCTGCCGGAATCCACATCAATCCGCATCATCGTCCCCAACAATGTACCCGAATTCTGGCCGGCGGCCAGGGGATCGTTCGCTGCACCGCCATCACCGACCGAGATGTAGAGGTAGCCGTCCGGCCCGAATTCCAGATGGCCGCCGTTGTGATTGGCATAGGGTTGGCCGATGGTGAACAGTGTCAGGCCGCTCTCCGAATCAGCGCGGTTGGGGTCCGCTTCGGAGACGCTGTAGCGTTCAACACGGGTGGTGTGTTCGGCGTTGGCGTCCGTGTAGTTCACATAGAAATAGCCGTTTTCGGCGTAGTTTGGATGGAACGCCAGACCGAGCAGACCGCGCTCGGAATACCCGCGCAGCACATCCTGGCTGACCTTATCCGACAGATCGAGGAAGGGTTCGGCGGACAATTGACCATCCTCAAGAATCCAGATGCGGCCCGATTGTTCCAGGACGAAAAGGCGGCCTGATCCATCCCCTGCCGGGGTCAGATAGAGCGGGTTTTGCAGACCGGCAGCCACCCATTCCAGTGTGAACACATCGGGGTCGGGGGCGGTCTCCCGGTTGATGATGATCTCATCCTCCTGCGCAATCACCGCCGGGACAACCAACAATACCAACGCAAGAATCCATACCAACATAGACTTTCCGGACACGATTTTTCGTGTCCCTACATCCCATCTTCGTAGGGATAGCATTCTTGCCGTCCGAGGTTCTGTTATCTTCACTTTAACTTCCCTTACCATAGATGCAATTTCAGAGCCGATGATACAGGCAGTGGGTTAACCGCTGGTGAAAAGGACTCAGGGGCCAGCAGTGGCGATCACCAGAGCATCCGGATTCAAATAACGCTGTGCTGCGGCCAGCAAATCATCGGGCGTGAGGCTGTAAATCTGATCGTGATACGTCAGCAGATAGTCCATCCCCAGGTCGAAGTTCTCCATGAAATGGAGTGTGGCGGCAATGCCATAATTGTGTTCCAACTGCAACGGCAGATGCCCGGTGAAATATGCCTGATTGTCGGCCAGATCATCAGCGCTGACTGGTTCGCTGGTAATCTGACGGATTTCGTCAACAATCAAATCAACTGTGCGCTGGACGTTCACCGGGTCCACACCGGCGCTGATGCTCCACGCACCCTGACCGAATCCACCGCTCAGACGGCTGCCAGCGTAGTAGGCCAACCCCTCACGCTCGCGCACTACATCGCCCACGCGCCCCATCATACCGAAAACACCCAGAATGCTGTTTGCCAGATTGGCCGCCTGAAAATCGGAGGCCAGTCGTTCGGGTCCCAGGGTTCCCAGGACGAGGTTCGTCTGCGATTTATCCGCGATAGAAACCTTGGCCTGTTGTGTGGTTGCCGGGGGATCGATCTGGGTGAGAATTGCCTTGGGTGGCTGCTGTGGATTTTCCCAGTCCGCGAACGCCGTGGCGACAGTGTTCAAAACGTCGGTTGGCTGGACATCACCGACTACAACCAGGGTCATGTGGCGTGGGCCATAGAAATTACGGTGAAACTCGCGCAGTTCTTCGGCGGTCAGTGTGGGGACGGTCTCCAGGGTGCCGCGCACACTGTAATGATAGGCGTGATTCTCCGGGTAGAGTGTTTCGCGGAAAATGCGCCCGGCCTGGAAGCGGCTGTCTTGAAGCAGATAGCGAAGCCCGGTCAATCGTTCACCGCGCAGCCGCTCCACCTGATCGTCAGGAAAAATCGGACTCCGGATCACATCGGCGGTGATGTCGATAAGTGCGGACAGGTCTTCCGCCAGTGCCTTGCCGCTGAAGTTCACCTGATTCACCCCGCAGGTGAAATCCAGGTCAGCACCCATGCCCTCAAGCTCGGCGTAGAGGGTGTCGAAGTCACGTCGCTGTGTACCGCGCATGAGGGCCGCAGCGGTCATGGATGCGAGACCATTACGACCGGGGGCCTCGTATATACTGCCAGCATCCAGCGATCCGTTGACCACAACGGTCGGTGCGCTGTGATTCTCATAGACCAGAAGCGTGATCCTATTTTCCATCGTCAACCGGGTGATGGTCTCGCTGTTGGGTAAATCGTAACTCACTCGTGAATCTCCAATCCGGTAGGGACCAACCAGCCCACCGTGCGATTGCGTGGACAAAGATAGCGGGCGGCTGCCGCCTGAATGTCATCAGTGGTGATGGCTTTCAGGCGGTCGATATAGCGCGAGTCCCAGGTTGGATCACCCAGCATGGCGGATTGCGCCAGCCAGTAACCCTGGTCGGTGACGCTCTCGGCACTGTAGGCATAGGCTGCCTGTGCCTGTTTCCTGGCTCGTGCCAGTTCTTGCGCTGTCACACCTTCCGCCACCATCCGCTCGATCTCGACCTGCAAGGCCGCCTCCGCTTCTTCCAGTGTGCGGTCGTCACGCAGGGTGGCGGTGATGGTATAAAGATAGGGGTCAATGGTCTCGTTCAGGCCGCCCTGTACGCTCACCGCAATCTCGCTGCGCACCAGCGCCCGGTAGAGGCGGCTCGTCTTGTTATCGATGCCGCCGCCCGGCCCTGCCAGCACAATATCGAGCAGTTCGAGTGCGAACCAGTCGTCATGTGTGGCCGGCGGGACATGGTAAGCTATTTTCAGGAATGCGGTATGGCCGGGACGCTCGACGGTGATGCGGCGTTCGCCCATCTGCGCCGGTTCAGGACGGCAGAACAAATCTGGTGTGGTCCCACCGGGAATATCCCCGAAGTGTTTTTCGATTTTCGCCAGCATCTCGTCCGTATCAAAGGCCCCCACCGCCACTGCCACCGCGTTCACCGGAACATAGTGTTGCTGGTAGTGCTGGTAAAGGTCATCGCGGGTCATGGTCTGCAAATCACTCAGATCGCCCAGGATGGCATGATGATAGCCATGCACATGAAAAGCCGCGGCCCGGACTCCTTCGCTTAGCCAGAAAGTCGGGCGATTTTCGCTGCCCTGCCGCTCCGAGATAATCACCGTGCGCTCGGATTCGACTTCTTCGGGGTCGAAGACAGCATTGACCATGCGATCCGACTCGGCTTCCAACGCCAGATCGATTGCATGGGCGGGCAAACTTTCGTAGTACATGGTGTAATCGGTCGAGGTAAAGGCGTTCCATTGTCCGCCACAACGGTCTATGAGCCGGTCCAGATGGCCCATCGGAAATCGCTCCGTGCCTTTGAACATCATGTGTTCGACCCAGTGGGAGATGCCGGTCTTGCCGGTGGGTTCGTTGCGACTCCCCACACGATAAGCCAACCACCAGCTAATGACCGGCGCATGATGCACTTCTTTAAGCAAAACCGTCAGGCCATTATCCAAAATATGTTGTGATACCACTTAATCTCGCTCACTCTAATTCTTAAATCATTGAGAGCGAAATTGTAACATGAATTGGCGACAATCTTAATAGCGATCACCGTGTCACTCACTGGCACGCCTGCCCCTGTGTGTTCCAGAAGCTGAACGGTCCTTCGCGCAGTCCGACCACCTCGTCGTTGACATACAACCGGCCCGTGACCCCTACCGGCAGGGCGACATTGCCGCTGACCGATCCGTTCTGGTCCACACGGAAATCGACTTTGATCTCGCCGCATGGGTGGACCAGCGTCCCGCCTGCATGCTGAAGCGATGCCAGCCTGGGCCGAATCTCGACGGTTTCAAATCCAGGACTGGTCGGGCGTATCCCCAGGATCGTAGCAAAATAGTGGTAGAGCGGGTGCGATCCCCAAGCATGGCAGTCGGAACGGCTGGGTTCGGGCTTTTCGATGGGCGTCTTCGCGCCGCGTTCCACCATGTCCGTCCACAGAGTCAGCCGGTCGATCAGGACATCCACCCGGTCGAGAACGCGGTAGGTTTCAAACAGGTAATGGCTGAACCACACCGTCGCCTGGTAGAGGTTGGCGTCGTTGATGAGATTCGCGCCGACCGTCTTCTGCCGCTTTGAATCCAGATGGCCGCTGAGAATCGCCATACATTGCGTATGCTCGGAGAAATGCTGGTGGCTCAGATCATCGGCATACAGGCCGCGTTTTCCATCCCAGAACGCCTCCATCCGGGCGGCAAGGTCTGCCGCCAACCGCCGATCACGGGCGGCCAATTCAGTCTCACCCAGATAATCTTCCAGTTCGGCCACCAATCCCAGAACCAGCACAAACTGCCAGTTGAGCATGGCACTGGCCCCGGTTTCGGCATCGGCTGGTATACCCGCCTCCCATTCTGGCACCCAGTCGAAGATGTTCCAACCGGGAGCAGCGGCGATCAACCCATCACTGTTGTAGTAGCTCAGAAAACCTTCGATAGTGCTGCGGACACCGGGCATATGCTGCAAAACATTGTCACCGCGCCAGAACAAACCATCGTAGACTATGCCCACCCACCACAACGACCACGCTGGAATAAACTGGCGGTCCTTGTTGGGATAACGCGCTTCGACGATGCCCCGGTGATCGCGGGAAGTATCGAAGATGGCGATGGCCTTGCGCGGCAGGCGGTTGTCCCGGCTCATCACATAATGGGTCAGGATTTCCAGCCGGGTGTCACCGCCATACATCAACTGCTCATAGTAGGGGCAGTCCATATAGGTCTCGTGGCTGCACATCTGCATACCGCGTACCATCATAGGGATAATGCTGACCAGCCGATTATCCATACTGCGGAACTTACTCTCCATTTCCAGCGGATAGCGGGTCTCGCGCAGGTTCAGCGCATGAAGGGTCAGGGGTGAATCCCCGGCTTCAGCCACGATCTGAAGGTAGCGCCCGGCCTGCCACCAGAGGGTGCGGAAGGTGTGTTCGGCTGTGTCGGCACAGCGGAAGACATCGCCCACACCGATAAAGGTTTTATTCTCAATGGCGTTACGGTCGCCTTTATCACCCTGCCAGGGATTCGGATCGCCCTCATACAGGGATTCGGCCCATAACACATGGACAGCGCCACTACCGGACAGCGTCACCTCCGGGTAGGTGCAGAAATAGTCTTCCAGATCGACCAGCACCCGACGGCGGGTGTGGGCTGGAATCGTGACGATGCCCTCACCCCGCAGCATGTACGCCCAGGACTCCGACTCGGCTTCAATATGGTCGGCCATGTTGACCGGACCATCATCCGAGTCCGTCACAAATCGCACCGTACCGGCGCGGATAGGCCGGTCGATCATCGACAGCAGCGTGGCCGGTTTAAGCTGATGATCGGCGGGCATGGTCAGGCCGGTGGGCAGCCCCACACCCGGTCGTAACACCTCGACCGGCTGCCAGCCATCACCTTCGCCTATCTCAAAGTCCCAGTCAAATGTGCTGCCGTCGATGTCAAGATTGGCTCCCGTTCCCCAGGCCGGTGTCGGATTGGTGAATTGATACCCTTGCAGGATTTTCGCCTCCCATTGGGCCTTGCCGGTGCTGAGCGTTTCGGTGAATGGCGCTTCGGCGGCCAGCAAAAATCCGGGGTGAATGCTCATCTGAGCGGTTGGGCATAGCTGCTGCCCCAGGGTCCACACCTGCGCCACCAGGATATGCTCGCCCGGTGGTAGTTCGTAGCTTTCATAAAACCAGTGATCAGCGTCACCGCGCTCCGGTCCGCGTCCGATGATGCTGCCGTCCAGGTATAGAATATATCTTTCGTCGGCGCTGACATGGACACGGGCCGGTGCATCCAGATCAAAACGCAGCCGGTAGGCGGTGACAAATGGCAGTTCATTGGTATAAGTCACCCACTGGGCCGGCCAGAATCCGCGCTCGTGCCAGCTGGCATGGGTGTTGTTGGGGACGAACGGGTCCTGGTCAAGAAAAATGCGCATGGTCAATACCCCCTGATTGAGAAAACAAAAAGCGGGCGCACCCGATCAGGTACGCCCGCTGTCCATATGGATCAACTAATCGCTGGATGGTTCGCTGTGGATTTCCTTGCGGGCCGGTACGCTACCGTTAATAAACTGTCCGGTAAACTTTTCCATCAAGTGGGTGACTTCCATCGGTACGACGAACTTGGTCGACGGGCTGGCACCGACGGCCTTGAGCGTATCCAGATATTGCAGCAGCATCGTTTTGTCGTCGATCTTGCGGGCTTCTTCGAAGATGGCTTCCAGCGCTTTACCATAACCCTGCGCCCGCAGGAACTGCGCCTGACGCTCACCTTCGGCTTCCAGGATGGATGCCTGCTTCTGACCTTCGGCCCGAAGAATAGATGCCTGACGCTCACCTTCCGCAATCGAGATAGCGGCTTCGCGCTCACCGTTGGCGCGGGTGACTTCAGCGCGGCGCTCACGCTCAGCGCTTAACTGGCGGTTCATGGCGTCCAGCACGGCACGCGGCGGCTCGATCTCGCGGATTTCCACACTGGTGATCTTGAGACCCCAACGCTCCGTGATCTCGTCCAGTTTCACACGCATAATCTCATTGATCTCATCGCGCTTGGAAAGCACCCAGTCCAACTCGAAATCACCGATGACGGCACGCAGGGTGGTGGTGGCGATGTTGATGGACGCATTGACCACATTATCGACTTCCAGTATCGATTTCTTGGGGTCGGTGACGCGGTAATACACCAGAAAGTCGATGTCCATCGGCGCGTTATCCATTGTGATGGCAGTTTGCTTGGGGATGTCCAGAAATCGCTCACGCATATCCACGTTGCTCGTCCGCTCCAGGAAGGGGATGACGATCACAATACCGGGGCCGCGTGTACCGGCATACCGTCCCAACGCCAGAATGACCAGGCGCTGGTATTCCGGCACGATACGGATAATCTGGGCGATAAAGTAAACGACGACCAGTAATAAAACTACTCCAATGATAATTGAAGTGTCACCCATGACTTTTAAACCTCCTCTTCTTCTTGAACTTCGGGCATGGCCTTGCGCTTGATCGGTTCGACGATCAGTTGCAGACCTGTGCGTTCGACAACCATCACCGGCGTTCCGGCGGGTATCGCCTGCTCTTCATCGTCGCTTCTGGCCGACCACGACTCACTGTTGACATGAACCGCACCAACCGGGTTGATCTCCCGTGTGACCCGCCCGATCTGACCGACGAGCAAATCGTCCTTGTCGGCCACTGGCTGTTGAGCAGCGCGGCGCAGCATCGGTATCAGAATCATCTGGTGATAGGCCAGCGGAATGACGAGGGTGAGCGCGATGAGAAAGTACGACGCAGTGAGTCCGTCAAACAGGGCCAACGCGCCAGCCCCTTGCAAGACCAGCCCACCGACGGCCAATGGTGCATACTGTTGTTTGATAAACGGCATGACCATGAACATCGAAATACCGATGACGATCATCAGCGCGGCCAGCCAGTTGGTTGGCATCTGGCTCAAAATTACAATGCTGCCAACCAGCCCCAGCAAACCAATACCTTCAAAAACGCCTGTACCGGGAATGTAGGCTGCGGTGACGCCAATCCATAGGCTGATGACGAAGGCCAGATAGATCACGTTTGGATCAACAGTGGCAGGATCAATCGTAAATGGTCCCACAACTTCCTCCTGTAAACCTGCTTTCCACTTCAGTATATCACTATAATGATTACGCACTCCCCCTGAGATTGGGGGAGTGTGCGATTGCTCATATTTCCGCTATAATTGGCCCGCAAATCCGCATGTAAACGACGGGCTTGCACATACTTTGGTCAACTATCAACAACTTCGGATCAACCCGGACCGGCTTCTCGCAGATTTCAACGAACTGGCACAAATCGGTGCGACAGTTAACAACGGTATCAGCCGTCTGGCACTCTCCAACGAGGACTTACAGGCACGGGCCTGGCTGGCGGGCCGGCTTGAGGATATTGGCCTTTTCATCCGCGATGACGATGCAGCCAATCTAAGCGGCGTACTCCTGAGCAATAACCCGAATGCCAAACACCTGCTGATTGGTTCACATCTGGATAGTGTGCCGGATGGTGGCCGCTATGACAGTTCACTGGGAGTTCTGGCGGCCCTGGAATGTGTACGGATCATCAAAGAAACCGGCATCAAACTGCCCGTCCATCTTGAGATCATCGACTTCACTGATGAAGAGGGCTGCTGGCAATCATTGTTCGGCAGCCGAGCGCTAACCGGACAGTTGGCCCGGACCCATACCAACGATAAGAGCATCGATTATGGCCCGTTCAGGGCCGCTTTATTTCGTGCAGGTATTCGTCCGGCAGACATCCATAAAGCACAGCGCGATCCCACCACTATCGCTGGTTATCTGGAAGTCCATATTGAGCAGGGCAAGCAGTTAGACGAGGCTGATATGGACATCGGCGTCGTGACCAGCATTGTCGGGCGCACAACGTACCGGATTTCGTTTATCGGTCAGGCGTCGCACAGCGGCACAACCCTCATGGTTGAACGTCGTGATGCCCTGCTGGGGGCGTCACACTTTATTACCTCCGCCCACAGTTTCATCCGTGAGCGCTATCCGCAGGGGATTTTCAACTGCGGCAACATCCGGGTCACACCCGGTTCCTTCAACATTATCCCCGCCAGAGCCGATCTAACCATCGAATGCCGCCATGCGGACCGGGTGCTGCTGGAAGAGATGGAAGAGCGGTTGGTCGATCTGGCGCAAGAGAAGGCATCGCAGTACCAGCTAAGGCTTGAAGTCGAGCGCGTGGTCCATATGCCAGCAGCGACCATGTCCGGTCGGTCGGTACTAGCCGCGGAAAAGGCCGCCAGAGATGTCGGCGTCAAATCTATGCGCATGGTCAGCTATGCCGGCCACGACGCCCAGATTATGAGTACCTACACGCCGACGGGCATGATCTTCGTTCCCTCTGTCGATGGCATCAGTCACAGTCCTAAAGAGTTCACTGAATGGCGGCATGTCGTGATGGGGTCCAACGTCCTGCTCCAGACCATCCTCCGTCTGACCCTGGAAGAATCATGATATACTGAGTAGCTGTTCATTTCAGGGAGGAAATATGGTTGCGATTATGGTGGCCCGGGGCGATGGCATTGGGCCAGAGATTATCACACCCCAGGGCGGTGGTTACAAAAGCATCAATGTCACCATGCGCAAAACGCTCGGACTATACGCCAATATCCGCCCGGTACGATCCTACCATCCGATTCGATCCGGCCACAAAGAACTGGTCGGTTTAGACCTGTTCCTGGACTGGCAGACCGAAAACGGACGCGACCCGGATGAACTGGCGGCGGCTCTCTCCAAGATCAATGGCGATGAGCTGCAACTGGTCATGATTACCAATCGCGGGCAGAAGGTCTGGCCGGAGAGGCATCCAGAGACATTCTGCACCGATCACTGGCGCTGCCGTTTCCAGACGCCGGGTGAGGGACCGCTGCCCGGTGCCGCCATCACCCATGCACAGATTGTCTCACTGTTGGAACGGGCGCATGCTGCCGGGTTAGACTTCATAAAGATCGAGAACCTCTACCGCTTTGATGGCGAACTCGGGTTTTCGTTGGGGCAGGGGCAGACATAATTTCGATGACTCCATCACTGTTTGAGCTGCTGCACCGGCAAATCGGGGACAGACTTCCCGTTACAACCTTGACGAAATCGACGCTGGTGCATCTTTCACACACTCTGGAAGATACTGTCCTGCGCGAACGACTGCCAGCCGTCATCATGACCGGATTCCAGGAATCGAGCTACTGGCGACAGGAGACACAGCGCTATCAGGCGCTGGCCGGGGTGGCGCGGCAGGTATGTATCTTTGCGGGCGAGCCGCTGCCACCGGAGAGTTCGGCGTCACAAATCCACATCGAACTGGCAGAGGATGATTTTCTCCGCCAGGAATGGTTTCTATTGATTCTGTCGGATAAGTTCTGTGTGCTGCTGTGTGGGCTGGACCGGCAAACATCGACAGCCAACGAGGCCATCCGCGAATTCGATACCGTCTGGACATTTGACGGCGATGTCATTGAGGTCGCGT
>CAYQJO010000156.1:0-1062 GCA_964417785.1 uncultured Anaerolineaceae bacterium
CGGCAGCACCCCGATTTATGCCCAGGATTTGCTCCAGGAAATGGACAGCCTGGAAGGTAAAAATATCTACTTCGCTGAATCCAACGGCGAGAACAGCCGCTTCGACCGCTCGCCGCTCGGCATTTCACGCTTCGGCGATCTGCTCATCCGTTCCGGTGCCAGCGTCTTCACGCTGGAATGGCGCAACGGCATCCCGGAGGACGCCGATCTGGTCATCATTCCAGGCTCGACGGCACCGTTCACCCCGGACCAGATGGCGCGTTTGTGGGCGTATGTGCGCAACGGTGGCCGCCTGCTGATGCTGGCCGAACCGCAGCAGCGGGCGCTGATCCGCGACAGCGGCTTCTTCCAGTTGACCTGGCCGGAACTCGGACTGCGGGCGCTGGATAACGTGGTCGTGACCGAGCGCGAAAACCTGCCGCTGGCCGAATCCACCGCCGAAGCCGACTCTGAGCCGGTGGTTGTGGAGAACCCGGAACTGGTATCCACCTTTACCACCGGCGATCTTGACGCCGACCACCCCATCACCAGCGGCCTGCGCGGTGACGTGATCTTCTTCACCGCCCGCTCGCTCGATCTGGATACGTCGTCGGAAGCTGGCACACTGACGCCGCTCATCTTCAGCGATCCGGCCTTTTATGGTGAAGTGAACTACGCGCAGTATGTCGCCGGTGAACCTGCGGCATACAACATCGGCACCGATGTGACCCGCAGCGCCCTGCCCCTGGCCCTGGCCTTCGAGGACGACGAACTTGGCGGGCGGATCGTGCTGTTTGGCGACTCCGATTTCGCCGTCAACGGTGCCGGTTTGCAAACATCACCGTCTTATACGGGCGCGTTCGTTTTCCCGAACAACGCCCGTGTGCTGCTGCGCTCGGTAAGCTGGCTGGTCGATACCGACGCGCCCGATATGCGCTTCCCGACGGCGGCCCCGACCGGCACGGCGACGACCACACCATCACCGACACCGACGGCCACCCCGGAGCCGACCGCCACACCGACCGCCGCGCCCGCTGGATCGTAGGACCGGCGTGCGGACGCCAAGAATGGCGTCCCTACGCA
>CAYQJO010000156.1:1162-10485 GCA_964417785.1 uncultured Anaerolineaceae bacterium
GGCCGTCCGCCGCATATAGCCGCATATATAAGGAGAGACGCCCGTGTGGCGCATCGGATGGCTGCTGCTGATCCTGCTGATCGGCGGCAGCGCTGCTCAAGCACAGGATGAAGAACCCGACCCGGTGGTGGCGTTCGTCGACGACAACCGCTTGCAGGCGGCCTCGGTCACGGATGTCGGCCCGGATGGTCTGTCGCGCCTGGCGGATGTGTTCCGCGCCCTGGGTGCCACCACCCGCACACTCAACCTGGACGAACCGGTCCCGGCGGAGGTGACGCATGTGGTGCTGGCCGGACCGCGCCGCGCCATCCCACTGGACGCCCTGGGCTACCTGTGGGATTTCCTGGCGAACGGCGGTCATATGCTCCTGGCGCTCGATCCCAACGGATTCAACGGTGTTAACGCGGAACGAAACGCCGGTGGACTCGATGTGCTGCTCACCCGCGAATACGGCACCGGCGTTGAGGATGGGGTCGCCATCTACCCCTGGTTTGACCAGACCGTGCTGGAAGACCTCGACCGCGCCTGGGTGCTGACCTACGGCGAGAACTTCGCCACCCACCCTATCGTCGCGCCCCATGTCGCCTACGGCATGCCGGTGCAGACCTGGGGGCCGCGTGCGCTGACGGTGGAAGCGTTCACCGGCTTCGGCGAAGGTTATGCCCTGCTCTACTCCGATGAGGCTTACGGCGAAACCGGGCCGCTCAACCAGCCGGTAGAGCGCAATATTGGCGTCGATCTTCAGGGACGGCTGGTGCTGGCCGCCATCGCGCAGAACCGCCAGACCGGCTCACGGGTGGCGCTGCTCGGCGACAGCGAGATGGTGCAGAACCGCTACGGCTACGAGTACATCCAGACCACGCAGCTTCCGCTCTATCCCGGCAACGCCGTGTTCATGGACCGGTTGGCCGGATGGCTGCTCGGACTTCCGCCGGAGGCATGGCCCGCCCTGCCCGATTTCTTCACCTGGGTAGCGGTCGATGGCCGCCTGGACGACTGGACCGGGAACGCCACCGTCGCCGAAGACAGCCTGTTCGACTCGGCGGGTGGTCCCAATCTGCGCGAGGTGCGCCTGTTCCAGAACGGACAGTTCCTTTATATGGGACTCACGACGAGCGCCCCACCCCAACCCGACGCGGTTATCACACTCGTCAGCCGCTACCAGGATGAACAATACACGCTGACAGTCAGCGCCGAGGGTGCCAGTGTCGCTGACGTGAATGGGACGACCGAAGCCGTACCCGACCTGGCGCTGGCGTTGGGCGATGTTTACGAAATGCGGGTGCCGCTGCGGGTGACCGGCACTTTGCGGGTTGGCGGTCAGGTGCCGACGGTTGAACGTCTGTGCATCCGGATTGGCGATGCGGAAGACTGCCTGGATACGCCGGTTCAGCCCAACGAGGTGCAGGAGTTTGACCCGGCGACGGTGCGCTTCCCGCCGGGGCCGACCGCCATCATCAGCACGGTCGATGGCGGCGCGAATCTGCGGGCCGGTCCCAACACCGCCGCCGACCGGATTATCTATCTATTCGACGGCAATCTGATGCAGGTATTTGGCCGCGACGAAAGCGCCCAATGGGTGTTGTTGAAGAATGGACGCTTCAGCGGCTGGATGAATGTGCGTCTGGTCGATTTGAATGTACCCGTCGAATCACTGGTGATTGTAAGTGGATAAACGAATATTACTAGCAAATTGGAAAATCTGATGGTAGCACAATGCTGCCAACTGGTATACAATACAGCATAGATTATGTATCATATCGCATGTTGCTGGGGAGCACAGAGGGTAACTCATGCGCACATTCAAGTATACCACGCTTATCGTATTACTCATGGGCTTGCTCATCAGACCGGTTGCTGCCCAACAGACGCAGCAGGACCCGGATGAGTGCCGCACTCTGGTACGGCGTGCGCTGATCCAGCTTGGCACGAACTGCGCCAATCTGGACCGGCAAACGGTTTGTTACGGCCATCAGGTTTCGAATGTCGATTTCCTGGATGGCTCCATCCTGGAAGAGCCGGGCGACCGCGCCGGTATCCTGGAATTTGAGGATATTGAGACGGTTAACCTGGATACCGATGAGGAAGAGTGGGGTCTGTCGATTGTCAATTCACAGGCCAGCTTCCCGCAAACCATCCGCGACACGGTGCGCATCATCAACATCGGTGATGTCCGTCTCGAAAATGGTG
Source organism: uncultured Anaerolineaceae bacterium (assembly GCA_964417785.1). Taxonomy (GTDB): domain Bacteria; phylum Chloroflexota; class Anaerolineae; order Aggregatilineales; family Phototrophicaceae; genus DAOTUL01. The sequence continues at coordinate 3,353 of CAYQJO010000156.1, forward strand.
TGTTTCCCGAAGACGCGCTCATCCTGACCGAAGACGCGGTGAACGTCCAGATTGAAGGCAACAGCGCCCGTCTGTTCGACATCCCAGCGGATTTTGACGCCACGCCGGAAATGGTGGGTGAGATCAACAACCGGCGGCGGTTGCAGGCCGACGCCATCAGCGAGAGCGGTGCATGGGTGCGCGTGACCTTCGATTATGACACCATCTACGGCACCATCCCGACGGCCTGGATCAGCCGCGATGCGCTGCAAGAAGAGCCGGACCTGGACACCCTGCCGGTCATCACCGAAGACAGCTACACGCCCATGCAGAAATTTTACTTCTTCACAAGCAGCTCCTCGCCGGTCTGTGATGCGCAGCCGCCCTCGGTTCTGCTGATCCAGGGGTCGTCGCAGTATGAGTCTCGCATTGTCGCCAACGACGGCGAGATCGCCTTTACCGGCACCATCCTGTTGTGGGCGTTCCCCGGCTCGGAGTTTATGCGCCTGACGACGGTCGCGGGATTGGCACGCTGGTTCCCCGATACGGCGCAGCAAGTTGTTGTCCCGGCAGGCTACAGCGCCACCGTGTGTATTGAAGGTCCTTTCGATATGGGTGTGGACCTCAACGAGAACGACTACATCGTCGGTGCGACCTGTCCGCCAGGGCTTGAAGGCGAGATCGGTGATGGACTGCTGGAGTCGCTGCAATCGCTGGAAGGCATTCCGCCGAATATCCTGAACAACCCCGTGCAGCTTCCCGAATTCGTTTGTGCTTCAGGTATTGGCGGCCCGGTGTGCGAATGGCGCTTCCCCGGCCAGGGCAACAGCCAGGACTTGCTGGCTGGACTGTGCGCGGATGGCATCCTGCCGCCCACCGTCTGCGACCGGCTTCTGCCCTAACCGTATGGACATGGGAGCGCTCTGCGCTCCTCTATTCAGGATCATCGCCTGCCTATGGAACTTCAGGAATACATACGCCTTTTCCGCCGCTGGTTCTGGCTGATCTTCCTGGCGGCTTTTGTCGCCGGGTCGGTCGGATTCATCACCCGCAGCGGGCAGCAGCCTACCTATCGCGCCCAGACCACCCTGATTATCGGCAACTTCATCCAGGACCCGAACCCGGATTCCGGTTCGATTCGTGCGCCGCTGGACCTGGCCCAGACCTACCAGCAGTTGGTGCGCACGCAGAACATCCTGCAGGCGACGGTCGAATCGCTGAACCTGCCCATGTCGGCGGGGGAACTGCGCGGACTCATCACGACGCGCACGATAGCCGATACCTCGTTGATGGTCATTGTGGTCGATTACAGCGATCCAGTGCTGGCTGCCGACATCGCCAACGAACTGGGGCAGCAGTTGATCGACAAGAGTCCCAGCAACCTCACGCCAGAACAGCAGGCGCAGATCGACATCAATAACGAGCAGATCAGCACGCTCACCGATGAACTGCGGTCGCTGCAAGACGACCGTGCGGCGTTGAACGAACAGTTGGCCGCCACCGAAGACGAGACCGAACGCGCCCGCCTGGATGAACGCCGGGCCACGATTGTCGAGAACATCCTCCAGGCCAGCGATACCATCGCCCGCCTGACCCAGACCAACTCCAACTTGCAGCAGCGCATCAACTCGCTCGAAGTGGTTGAGGAAGCGATGGTCTCCACCAACCCCATCGGCACCAGCCCGCTGAATGCGACGGTGCTGGCGGCCATGGTCGGCGCGGCCCTGGCGATGGGTGTGGTGCTGCTCATCGAATACCTGAACGACACATTTCGCACGGCGGATGAGGTCACGCGCACGCTTAACCTGCCCATCCTGGGCGTCATCTCGCGCTTTGGCAAGTCCGGTGATAGTTATAGCAACCGGCTTATCAACAACGAGATGTTGTTTTCGCGCACTGCCGACGAGTATCGTGGTTTGCGTACCAACCTGCTCTTCAGCACCCAGAACAAAGGCAACAATGTCTATCTGGTCACCAGCCCGGTGCCGCAGGACGGCAAGAGCGTCACCGTCGCCAATCTGGCGGTGTCGATGGCGCTGGCGGATATGCGCGTGGTGCTGATCGACGCCGACCTGCGCCGCCCGCGTGTGCATGAGGTGTTCAACGTCCCCAACGAGGTCGGTCTGACCACCCTGCTCTCCTCCCGGCTGCGCGATAACAATCTCGATATTGCCAGCGATCAATCGTGGCGGCAGTGTGTTCACCAGACCGAAATCCCCAACCTGTGGGTGATCCCCAGCGGCTTCATTCCCAAGAATCCGACCGAGGTGCTGGGATCGGTGGTACTCAAACACTGGATCGAGGTCTTCCAGAAGACGCTCCATATCGATGTGATTCTGTTCGACACGGCCCCGTGTCTGGTGGTGTCGGACGCGGTGGTGCTGGCGAAGTCGGCTGACTCCCATGTGGTGATGGTCGTCCAGGCCAATTCGACCCGCCGGAGTTCGGCGCTGCGGGCCAAAGAACGTTTCGAGAAAGTGGATTGGGAAGTCACTGGTGTGGTGCTGAACAGCGCCAACCCCCGCGATGAAGATTATTACGGTTATTATACCTACTATTACCAGTCGGAGGGAAAGACGACAGCAAAGCAGCCGTCGCGCTAGCTGAGGAGTGTTACCATGCACCTGAGTACACAGACAGTGCGTCGCAAGTTACGACGCGCATTTCAGTGGGTGCTGCTCGACATCATAATCATCATCACTGCTTACATGCTCGCCTACTCAACCCGGTCATTGTTTGGCCCGCTCGATTTTTTCGATGACTTCTGGGTGGTACTCATTGCCACCACCTGGACCATATTCGTTTTCTTCATCTTCAGTATTTATGATCGCATGTGGTCGCGCACCAGCGGTCACGGTATTGCCATTCTTCTGGTCGCGGTCCTCACCGCCGGTGTCGGCATTTATCTGGTCGATCTGCTGGTGAACCCGCGCCCCATCCCCGTCAGTGTGGTGCTGCTGGCGAACACCTTCGTCTTCATCGGCATCTCCGGTATTCGCTACCGCTCGCGCCTCGTTAGCGGCTTTTCCTGGCGCTGGCGGGCTGTCTGGCACGGTGACTTCCCCACTGCCACCAAAGAGCGGGTGTTGATTATCGGCGCGGGTGAATCCGGCCAGACACTCGCGTGGCGCATCAAACACCGCTTCAACGACAATCACTATGAACTGGTCGGTTTCATCGACGACGACGAGAGCAAGGTGCATATGCTGGTCGAGGGGTGTCCCGTCCTGGGTACGCGCACGGACATCATCCACGTTGTCGAGAAGAAACGGGTGGACCTGATTATCGTCGCCATCCATAATATCAGCGGCCAGAACTTCCGCGAGATTCTCACCTACTGCGGCGAGACCCGCGCCCGCATCAAGGTGATTCCGGATACACTTGGCTTCATCAACGAGAAACACTACGGCCAGCTTCTCCGCGATGTGCAGCCGGAAGACCTCATCGGACGCAGCCCCATCAGCCGCCATGAGTCCGTCGATCTCGCGTCGGTGACGGGCAAAACGGTGCTGATTACCGGGGCCGCCGGGTCGATTGGTTCCGAACTCAGCCGCCAGATGGCGACCTACAATCCGACCTGTCTGGTCCTGCTGGACAACAACGAGAGCGCTCTCCATGATCTGACGATTGACCTGGACTCGCGCTTCCCCGATGTGGAAGTCCACCCGGTGCTGGCCGACATCACCGTCGAGACGCTGGTGGTGAATGTCTTTGAGCACTTCAAGCCGCAGGTGGTCTTCCATGCGGCGGCCTACAAGCATGTGCCGATGCTGGAATATTACCCCGGCGAGGCGGTGCGCGTGAATGTCTTCGGCACCCGGCGGGTGGCGGAACTGGCCCGCAAGCATGGCGCTGAGCGCTTCGTCCTCATCTCGACCGACAAGGCCGTCAATCCGACCAGCGTGATGGGAGCCAGCAAGCGGTTGTGCGAACTGCTGGTCCATACGCTGGCGGAGAACAATCAGGGGACGTGCTTCACGGTGGTGCGTTTTGGCAACGTGCTGGGCAGTCGCGGCAGTGTGGTGCCGACCTTCAACCGGCAGATCGACAACGGCGGCCCGGTCACCGTCACCGACCCGGAGATGACACGCTACTTCATGAGCATCGCCGAGGCCGTCAATCTGGTGATTCACGCGGCCTGCCTGACGGAGAACGACGATATTTTCGTCCTGCGCATGGGCGAATTGGTGCGCATCGTGGACATCGCCGAGCGCATGATCCGCCTGCGCGGTCTGCGCCCTTATGAGGACATCCAGATCAATTTTACCGGCATACGCCCCGGCGAAAAGATTTACGAAGAACTCCACACCCAAGATGAGCGTCCGGCATCGACATCGCATCCGCATATCATGAAGTTGTGTGGCTGGCACGAACCGCCGGAATCCACACTGTTCCTCGACGCCCTGAATGAACTACGATATGAGGACTTCCACGAGGACGGACACGCACTCGAAGCGCTGACGCAACTGGCGTCGCTGAGCTATGCGCGTGTCATAGGGATGGATTAATAATGGAACAGCTTGAAGAACGGGAAATCAGTGGTGTCTCGCCGGAACCGGTCGGCAGTCGCCGCCGCCGCCGCCGCCGCCGTCCGAAATGGCGGCGGGCTTTGCGCCGGGTCAGCCGGTCGCTGCACCTGGGGATTATCCTGCTCACCATCGGTGTGATCGTGGTGATCGTGGGTGTCACGCAGGCGGTGTTGATCGCCGACGCCGGCAGCCAGTTGCGCGGTTCATGGACCACCATGAGCCGCGTGCTGGATACTGTGAGCAACAAGACCGGCACCGAACTCACCCTGGCCGATTTCAGCCGGCTGGAAGCGGGCGTCAACGATCTGGCCGACAGCCTGTCATCGCTGCGCCAGCGGGTGGCCTATGTCGAACCCGTCACGCGCCTTAACAATGAGTGGGAAGTCCAGTTGACCATGGCCGACGCCGCCCAGGCGCTCACCTGGTCCACCCGCGATATTCTGGCGGGTTTGCAGCCAGCGCTGACCTACATGGTCGCCGGAGACAATGCCGGCACGGTCGCCACGCAGATTTCGTCTGGCGAGCGCATTGTCGAACTGCTGAGCCTGGGCCGGGGGCGTTTTATCAGCGCGGACAGCCATCTCACTAACGCCCGTTCCATCATCGACAGTCTGCCGCTGACGGAACTCTCACCGGGCCTGCTGCTCAGCCTGGGGGATATGGAAGACTACTACAGCCAGATTGCCGACATCAACGCCCTGCTGCTGGAAATGCCGGATGTGCTGTCGGCGGTACTGGGACTGGACGAGACAGTAAGTTACCTGATTCTGGCGCAGAACAGCGACGAACTGCGGCCATCGGGCGGCTACATCAGCACCTACGGCTGGATGACGGTGCGCAATGGCCGTGTGGTTGATTACAGTTACAGCCCGACCACCACTACCAGCCCCTTCCCGCCGGGGCAGTCGTTCCTGGAGACCTTTGAAATACCCGATTGGTGGATTCGCTACCGGGAGCCGATTTTCGCGGCCTGGGATGGCAGTTGGTACGCTGATTTCCCCTCGACCGCTGAATTAGCCCGCAGCTATTACGACGCCGGTGCCAATCCGCAGTCACCCATCACCGGCGTGATCGCCATCGACATTGTGGGTTTTGAGTACATCATGGAGGCGCTGCAAGCGGTGCCGATGCCCGAATATGGCGTGGTGGTCCGGCCTGACAATTTCCGCGAACTGGTCTACGACATCCGCGCTTTCGGTGAGGGCGAAGTGCCGCATAAGCGTTTCGTGGCCGCCATCTACGAGCAGATTTTCAGCGAGTGGCAGGAGATCGGGCGCGATGAGCAGACCAACAGCGACCTCCTCGGCTTACTGCTGAAGGCGCTGCAAGAGAAGCATATCATGGTTTACTTCGCCGACGAGAGCCTGAATGAGTCGCTCTCCATTCTGGACTGGTCCGGGGTGCAGTCACCGGCGACCAACTCCGATTACCTGATGGTGGCCGACGCCAATATGGGCAACAAGTCCAACCGCTCGGTGCTGCGCCAGCTAACTTATGACGTGCAAATCCGCAACGATGACACGCTGCAAGGCCGCGTAACCATCTCTTACGACTATCCGTCCTCGCTGGCGGAGTCGGACCCGGCGGTGGATGCCGAGTATCACGGCCCGCTGGATTACAACACGATCATGCAGGTCTTTGTCCCGGCGCAGAGCCGTCTGACCGCGTTCGACGATCTGCCACGCGACCCGGAGTTGGTCTACCATGATGCACATACGGCCTTCGTCTCGCGGGTGGAGATTCCCTACGATGAGGCGCGGCGCTTCCAGTTCACTTACGAGACGCCGCCGCTGATCGACACCGTGGCCGGATATAACCGCTACCGGCTGCTGCTGCAAAAGCAGCCCGGTATGCTCTCGGAACCGGCCAGCGTCCAGATCACGATGCCGCCGGGGGTGACCATCATCGACACGTCGCCAGCACCGGCGGCGACCTACAGTCTCGAGTCGCTCGTCCTCGATTTCCGCCTGGACCTGACGACCGACGAATGGATCGAGATCATCTACCAGGAGTGATCGGGTAGTTTCGCGCCCGTCGGCTATGCAATGCCGACCAGCAGAATATCGAAGGTCAGATCGTGTCCCGCCAGTGGATGATTAATGTCCAGCGTCACATCATCAGCCGAGACCTCGGTGACAGTGGCGATACGACTGTCGCCGTTTTGCATGCGAATCTCCAACTGCTGGCCGGTCTGCGGGTTCAGGTCCTGCGGGAACTGGTCACGCGGGACGGGCATAATCAGATCGTCGCGCCGGGGGCCGTAGGCCTGTTCGGCGGGTACGGTGACGATCCTGGATTGGTTCGGCTCCATGCCGACTACGGCGTCTTCAAAGCCAGGGATCACACGGCCCTCGCCCAGTGTGAACTCCAGCGGATCGCGGTCCTGTGAGGTATCGAATATCGTACCGTCTTTGAGTTTGCCGGTGTAGTGTACCTGCACCACGTCACCTTGTTTTGCCTCTGACATCATATTTCCTTAGCTAATTTGCAGTGCTTCCACCCTACCAGAGGTCGCCAAATATGAAAAGGTTGTGTGTCGCGGCCAAACCAACTACCTGGTGTTTGTGGCCGGCGGACGCCCGGTTGGGCGTCCCTACGGCGGTTGGCGTCATGGCGGGACGGCAC
>CAYQJO010000157.1:0-10473 GCA_964417785.1 uncultured Anaerolineaceae bacterium
GTTTGCCGTCAGCATCGGTGTTATTCTCTGCCATGTATTGCCAGAAGCTTTCGACATTCTGGCTGAGTTTGCGATAGACAAGATAGGTCCCATTGCGCCCAAAATCTTTTACAGAGCGCATGCTTTCGGGAATATCTGAACCCTGAACAGATGATAGCCGACCCGTTGGATCGTCCCAAACCAGTGGAGTCTGAGGCAATTGACCGTATTCGTTTGGATAGCCGAGAATGAACTCACCGGTACGGACAACGGGATCGTTCAATAGGCTGATGACTCGATCCGGCTTGCCCATTTCTTGCTCTTTCACGATCTCTGTATCGCTTAGGCGCAGCGGTTCACCCCGTTTACCGTCGCGCTTGCGTAAATTATAGCGTGTGCCTTCAATCCAGGGATTCGATATGCCATCGCGAAAACCAAATGGCTCACGGCCTGTGCGCGGCGTCGAACCGCTCTCATCATGGACGATGGTTACACCGGCACTGCCATCGTGGATGTGTTGCAACGGTGTGGTATAGATGAAATGACTGACCGTTTCATGGTTTGTACCGCTCAAAATGAGCAAAATGTGAAACCCGGTTTGTGTCGGGTTGCCAATACGCCAGTTCAGCGGGGAGCTTTCTCCCGTGTCGCCAAGAACAACGGAGCGGGGATGCAGCCGGTCGTCGCCTTTGCCGGGCGGGGCCATACCTTCACGAAACTGCGTCGAGAATGTCCGTAAAGTATCTTCTGGCAGCTTGAAAAGCTCCATTGCCGGGTAAGTAAATGCCAGGTTAAAGGCCACATCCAGGTCGTATACCATTTCATCGCCGTCCCACTGCTGGACCGTCGTCACCAACGGTGTGATGTCGTGTAACCAGGTTCGTGCTTTGTCTACATCATTGATATTCAAGAAGAGGTAACGTCCAAAGGGCAATCGGGCATAGCCATAGACGATAAACGATTGAATGTCGGCCCAATCATCTCGTGTCAACCGGGGGATTTCATCTGAGGAGACAGATGGCAAATCATGGTAGGGTTGGTTGAGGGGTGGTGAGCCAAACAAAGTTAACCAGTCATAGGCGCTGGCGCGGTCTGTCGGAAACTCAGCGTTAATGCGCAAATCACGCTGGATGTTGCGAACAGTGAGAAAAGGGTAGGCGCTATAGAACACACCAGACTGAATCTGAACACGCCGGAGCCAGCGGCGAAATGCAGTGATATCACGAGTACCCTCTGGCGAAAAGCCGACGAAGTTGTGCAACTGGACATCCAGCAACCGGTAGATTTTGTTGACAAAATCTGCTATGTAAGTTTCCCATGCCCCATCATAATTGGTGATAAAGAACAGTCGTCTACCACCATCAATAAGGACCCAGTGTCCGAAGTGAACGGTGGTCAGGCCACCGAGAGAACCGGGCGTCGGGTTGATTTTCGTACCCCGACCCAGCACAAACATCAGAATCACCATACGCAACAATCGAATATGGCGTTCCAACCAGCCACCTTTGAAAGTGAGGTAGAGGTTAAACTGATTCTGTACCAACACATCTTCACGCCCTGTCATCATATCGACGGGATAATACTCTCTGGCCTGCTGCTGGCGTTCGTCATGTTCAATGACCTGATCGCGGATGGCACCATAGGGTCCAATAGCGTTGTTATCACGCAGGATCATAACTGCCGGTACAAGCACCGCAACCAGAAAAGCCAGGAAGGCCAGGAAGGCCAGGAAAGCAAGAATGGCTACGACCGGTGACACAAACCACAGTACTGCCATCACTGCGATGATTGAACCACCCACCAGCAGCGCCGCTAACAGGAGTTCCTGGCGGGCAGTCTTGCCAGGATTGATTGGTGGTCCATCCGGCACGGGTTTGAGTTGCAGGATTTTGTCAAGTGCCTCATCCAGGTCCGGCAATTTCTGATCCAGAATGTTCTGGACAATAATGCGTTGGCGTGCCTTCTGCTGAATGGATTCGACTGTTTCGCCGATAAATGTGTCGTAGAAAATCTGCGATGTGCGCATGTGGGCTGGGTCGGTGAGGTACGTATACAGACTCTCGATACCCGAATAGCCTTCGCAATGATTAAAGACCGCATCCAGATCAGGCGAACAGTCTATCAACTCTTTAATGAAGGTACGAGGTGTGCCATCAAATACGGCATTAAACATGAGTCGATAGCGGCAAGACTCAGGAGTATCGTTCGTTTCCTGCCCAGGATAGATGATGTCTTCATCAGGTCCGGGCAATATGACCAGACGAGCAAAATGGGTGTGGGGGCCAAAATGTAAGTGGGGATTGTTCTGCTTAATGGGATTGCCGATGAGTCTGAGCGTATTTTCTAATGATGTTTTTTGTCCAGCCTTAATATGCAAGAATGTTGTCAATGAGTCGGCGTTCATAATTATTCACCGCGATAAATTACGATAAATAACGATTATAACAGACCCATCGCAACTTACACAAAAAAGGCCCGCGTGGTGCGGGCCTTGAGATTGCTTCTACTGGTTAAACCAGAGTTCGTAAACCTGATCGCCGTAGTGGACGACCATCTCGCCTGATCCGAATTTCGAGTAGGCCCAGGGGCTATCGACCATTGGATAGCTATCAAGTTGGATCGCTTCATCGCTGATGGTTGGGGTCACATCCCAACCTGTGACGAAACGACCAACCGACGGCGACTCGTAGGTGATGGTACCGTTCTCGGATGTGATATTGGCATCTTTAAGCGCTGACACGAATTTGTCGAATGCTCCCCAGTCGGATTTGCGGCCACACTCGACCAGCCATGTGTTCTCCGGTGCAGCGCATTGGAGTTCACGTCCTGCATACTGACCATAGTCGCCGACTGTCATACCGTTCTCAGAGTAAATGCCGACATAGCCATCGTTGACACGGGCAAAGACCCAGTTACCATCGAAGTGAACTTCATCGAATCGGGCTTGCTCAAAGAAGCAGTGTGACATCCAGTTATACGGAGTCAGTTGCCATGATAACGACATCACATTCTTATGCTGGATCACACGGGGCAGGGTGGTATGGCCGGACCAGTAATCTGGGCGTAAGCCGGAACCCTCACCGCTGGTGTGGGGACACGACCAGAAGATGACCATCTTGTTATCCAGCGTGATATGCGCGACATGCGAGGAAGACTCGAATTCACCTTTGCGGTGATCCTGCACACCGGACATCATATAATCTGGTGTGCGATATACAATAAAATTGGCGCTTTGCTTTGTTGGAGTCTTCAGGATACCCTGACGGATATGCGATTCGACGATGGCTTTGTCATCGGTGGCGATGTCGGCCAGAATCTTCGGCGGGCGGTAGTCACTGGATGCCAGACAGACCGGTCCCATGCCACTTGTATTCTTTGTCATGGACCCAACACCATACAACAACCAGGACGTGGGTGATGTGCCTTCAATGTCAGGATATTTGATGTTGATGCCATAGCTGCGACCATGTGTGGTTCCGAAGACACCCTGGTAACTATCCGCAGCCAGATTGAAGAACATGTAGTCGAGAATGGCCCCTGTCATCTGCTTGACTTTGTAGTCCGCATAAGTGATGAAGTCGTAGACGTTCAGCAGCGGCGCAAAGACAATCGGATAGTAGGAATTGGAGTGCCACTCATCAAAACCGAAGCGACCACGCTGGCGCAGCCATTCGGTGATATACATGCGAGCTTTGGCCGCATGGAACAGACCACGCTGGCGACTGTTGGTGAACTCTTCGGTTGGGAATAGCTGACCGGCCAGCAACTCAGCCACATGGAACAACAGACGGTGGTTCTCCGAGTCCATATACATCACGGTATCGCCGGGTTCATCGGTCCAGTATTTGAAACCGAGAACCGTGTCTTTCATCATCGCGTGAAGTTGTGGGCTGAGCTTCGGGTTGTCTTTCTCCCAGTACATAATACGCAGAACACCCTGGATGACGAAGTCTGCACAGTCTTTCCGCGCTGCGATGAACTCACAGGTCTCTCGGATTGCTTCTTCGTCAACCGTCTTATCCAATGCGTAACGTGCCACTTCACGCCAGATAGGGAAGAAGTGGTCGCCCTCAGAAAAATGTTCCAGTGACCGTCGAATTCGTTCATCATAGTTTTCTAAGCCGGGAAGCTGTGCTATCGGTGTCACCTTGCGAATGCTAAACGATTCCGCAGCCAACTGGGTCCCATCCACTCCCTCAAAGACGCAGTTAATCTGATAGACACCATCGCGCAGAATATGGTAGACACCGTCGTCAACCGCATGACCGTCACCAATATGAACGAAGCCGGCCTCTTGTGCCTGGGTCTCCTCAATCACGTCGCCATATTCGCCCAGAAGGCGGACTTTTAATGTGGCTGAGGCTGGCGGTGCGGTGTCGAGATGAAAACCAATAGCGTCTTCGGGGTAGAATAAATCCCGGTCAAAGTGGATGCTGCGGACGGATTCTTCAAGTTGTTTGCGGTCATCACCCGATAGTTTATCTGTCATGCTGGTGTTGACATCTACGTCTTCGTCCATCGCCAGCCAACATCCAACCTGCGCCATCCGGGCGATGCGGAAAAGCCCTATAGTGACTGTGTTTTCGCCAGCGTTCAGTTCAGCTTCAAAGTTGTACTGTCTGATGGTGGTATAGAAATTGCCGGCACTGGTATATGGTTGGCCTTCCGAATCATAAACGAGCGTGCCGTTAACCGCGACGATGCAGCGCATCGACATCGCTGTGCGTAGATGCATCTGCTGCTTACCGGCGGTCTGCGGGGTTATGCGGTTGGAGAGAAAAACAGCCCCTAAGTGATTCGAGATGTAGTAGTTGCCCCAGGATAGGTATTTATCTGGACGACGTACCAATTGCCAGCAATCAGTGCGGTTACGAAAGGTCGCCTGATGACACTCAATGGGTGAAGATGTGAGAATCGGATCAGCTTGCTCAGCGATTTCTGCCATCGCTGAGACGGCCACATTTGAACCGGGGTTCTCAAAATAGGACAGCCCCTGCACATAGTCGGAAAGGTCTTCGTAGAATGGTCCCAGGATCAACCAGGGTTGAATGGGATCACCAGCGGGCACACGACGTGAAAAATAGTCTGACATGACAACTCCTTAATTCTGTTATCAAGTGGACGGATAAAGGATTACCGCTGAGGCAGAAACTCCCAGTAGATTCTACTTCAAGAAATCGCGGAGCAGCGGCAGGCTGTCGAAGTCCACTAGATCAACAAGATAGACATTGCCATAGCCGCTGATGTCGCTGGTAAACACGACTTGTGTGGCATCCGCATTGAATCGTGGATGGACATGCAATTGCTGGGTTTTGAAGCTGGAATCATGGCTGCATAGGGCGCGACCATCACCATAGTCTTCACCGTGCCAACGCCAGAGATTGACGGTCTTACTGACATCACTGACCACCATATTGATGTCATTCGAGTGAAAATGCCCGTGCCTGGATTCGATATGCTCGAATCCGACTTCGATGCGGTCAGTATTGTCGTAGCGGATATGGCCGAAAAACTCGCGACCGTCGAGATGTCGCCCGTGATAACCGATCAATTCACCATCGGCGTGCCAGTATTCATGCCCGACCGATTCACCGCTTTCACTAGGGCGGATTTTCCAGGCTTCACCGGTATCGACGTTGAGGCCCCAGATGCGGTTATCCACACGATTCCAGGGACCCTCATGGCAGAAGGAGAGCAAATGCGGATGCTTCGGCGATGTGTTGCAATGGCCGACCCAGTAGTTTTCTTCCCAGACAACTTTATCACCGCTGCCATCGACTGCCACCTGGATAATCTGGCTGAGCGGCCTGGCTTCCCAGGTTTCGACAAATCCGACATAGCCACGCAATAGATCAACGCGGAAGCGATCAGACATATCTTCGGAAATGCTAGAATAGACAAAGCGGCCATCGGCGCTGCAATTGGTCATTGAGACATCGAAGCCATTGGGCATTCGATAAATCGTACGCTGCTCAAGCGAATGCAGGTCCAGGGCGATCAGGTCATAGCCATACCAGAAATACGCCTCATCTGTGACCGAGTTCAGGCAAGCTCGCATGAACTCCACTTCGCGGGGTAGGGGAAGCGGGGTCAGATCGGTAAGCTGTACAATCTCAAACGTTTCCAGATCAATGCTGAAAAGGTTAGTTGTGTTCTCCCGATCCGAACTGACCAACAACTTGCGGTCATGATCGTACCAACCGGGATTAGTGAAATATAAATGATGACTGTGTGCGCGGTAGTTGGTCAGTTGCCTGACAAGGACCCCGGTCCTGGGGGCCTCATATTGTTTCATTTCGCTCGGCCAGATTTTGCCAGTGGTCATTGGTTTTCCTTATTGTGCCGGGACATTCTCAGGCACCAACCAGGGAGGCATTGAGACATTCTGTTCCGAAAGATGGCTGGCGTAGAGGAATCGGTAAACATCGGTCGCATAGAACTGCGGGAAGGACTTGTCCGGTAAAGTATCCATGAAGCGTGACATGATCTGTTCCGCATATTCCGCATCTATGCCGGTTTCGACCTCATAATCGAAGTAGATTGCCAGGTCTTTGTCCTCTTCTTCGATGACACGTTTAACGCCGAAACTACCGGGGAAGCGATGTGCCGGCGAGTAGCGTTCCATTAAGAATGTGCCAAGTGCTGCTGAGTTGATAAATGGCTTATGGTTAAACAAAAAGTTGACGGTTTCCTGGGCATCATCCAGCGTCTCGCCGGGAAAGCCGAAGAAGAAAAAGGTGTGATTCCAGATACCAGCCTCGGTACTCTCGCGCAGAATCCGGCTCATATGTTCGACTTCAGTTCCCTTTACCATGCGATCCATGATGGCCTGCGACGCACTTTCTAATCCAAACAGGATCATGCGGCACCCACCATTTTGCATGGTTTTCAGGAGGTCGCCGGTGACGACTTTTTCAAAACGAACACAGCCACCCCAGTGGATGGGCGTATCAAGTTCTTCGAGAACCGGTGGTAAGGCACGGAGATTCTTGGGTGTGATGGCCTCGTCAGCAAAGAAGATATGGCGAACACCATATTTCTCCTGTAATGCCAGCATTTGATCGGCCAGTTGTTCGGCGCGAAGCTGACTGAACGACTCCGGTTCGCCATAACCGACATTGCAAAATGCACATTTGCCGAAATAGCAACCACGAGCAGTCAGGAGAGGGAGAACAAGCTCTGGTGCCAGATACTTGTTCAGCGGCAAACCCTCGAAGTCCGGTATTGGGACTTCGGTGATTTTCTCTGGAGTTTTGCGCTCGGTTGTGTGGATGGTATTGCCGTCACGGTACACCAGATTGGGTACCTGTGATAGATCACCATCACTATCAAGTGCCTCCGCCAATCGCAGCAGAGGGACCTCGCCGTCAAAGACCACAGCGCTGTCGAACAGGCTGAAAATCGATGGCACATTGGGCAGCTCGTCGCGCAGCATACTAACGTGGGGACCACCGATAGTGACATGGCAGTCGAGACCGGCGTCTTTTATCAGATAACCCAGCGTCATACCTGCGAGCATCTGCGGCATAGACGGTATCGAGATACCGACGATATCGGGCTGCTCGCGTTGGATGTCGTTCAGAACACCTTCACGGAAGATGTCCAGAAAGATATTGTGATCGGGATCACGGACTGCCTGGAGCAGTGATTTGCTGCTGTCCACTGGATATGCCGAGACATAGCTCTGCAAGTTGAGGTTGGCCGGATAAAACGGAAGAGAGGCGATCTCCAGGCACTTGATGATGACTTCAAAGGCTTGCAGACTCTCTGGCCCGTCATAGAAGGTCTCACTGCGGATGATACGCTTCGCCTGCTGGACCTCTTCAATGAGGTCTGGACCTTCTTGCAGCGCCCATAAAACCTGACGTCTGTCCGGATGTGAGCGGCGCACCGGGCGTTTGTTGGCGGTTGGCCCATAATCCTGGCGCAATCGGGCAAGAGCGCCTTTCATATATTTGCGGGTCAGAATCTCATCGAAGATTTCAGCGTTGAGGTCGCGTTGGATGACTTCGATCCCGTATGACCGCAAGTAGGCTGTCAGTGTTGGCAGCGCAAGATGCGGCATACTGGGTGTCCAGTTCGGCGGAAAAAGCAGCATAACTTTCATAGTGTATTCCCATTACAACTCATTCACAACAAAAACAGATTTACCCCAGAGTCAGTTCCTCAGAATAATGGCAGCTTGCCCAGTGGCCGGGCTTGATTTCCCGCAGCAACGGCTCTTCGCTTTTGCAGCGGTCGGTGGCATACCGGCAGCGTGGGTGGAAGTAGCAACCACTCGGCGGATTCGATGGATCAGCCACTTCACCCTCCAGTACCACACGGTTGCGGCTGGCTCGCGGATCTGGTTTGGGTGCTGATGACAGCAGCGCCTCGGTGTATGGGTGCTGCACATCACTGAAAAGCTTCTCGGTATCAGCGACCTCAACGATCTTGCCGACATACATCACCACGATACGATCACTGATGTGACGCACCACACTCAAATCATGTGAGATAAACAGATAGGTCAGGTTGAAGCGCCTTTGAAGTTCCTTGAGCAGGTTCAAGACCTGTGCCTGGACGGATACGTCAAGCGCCGATACGGGTTCGTCACAGATCAGCAACTGCGGGTTCAGTGCCAGCGCACGGGCGACACCAATACGTTGACGCTGACCGCCACTGAACGCATGCGGGTAGCGGCTCATATACTCCGGGCGCAAGCCGACCAGTTCCAGAAGTTCGGCCACGCGGTCGCGCATGTTCCCATTACCGTTCATCACTTTGTAGTTACGCAGTGGTTCCGAGACGATTTGCTCGAGAGTCATGCGTGGATTAAGCGACGAGTACGGGTCCTGGAAAATCATCTGGATGTTGCGCCACACATCACGCATTTCATCACGGGAGAGTTTCGCCAGATCGACCTCACCCATGTCGGCATCTCCAAACATAATTGAGCCGCCGCTGGGATCGTAGGCCCGCAGAATCACGCGCCCGGTGGTTGTCTTGCCGCAGCCACTTTCGCCGACCATCCCCAGGACTTCGCCACGCCGGACAAAAAAGTTCAGTCCGTCTACTGCACGAACGTGATTGACGACACGCTTGCGAAATACTCCCTGGCTGTAGATCGGAAAGTATTTCTTCAGATCTGTGACGTTGAGTAAGACATCGTTGGTATCAGTCGTCATCGACTTTGCTCCGTTTCGGAGGCAAGATTCGGGTTGATTTCATAAGCACGGGTGCATCTTGCCAGATGGTTTTCAGATATACGCAGGAGTGGCGGTGTACCACATATTTCCCGATCATAGTGGCGACAGCGCGGATGGAAAGTGCAACCCGCCGGGATGGCTGTCGGATCAGGAACATTGCCCTCAATTGTCTCCAGCTTCTCGATGTCTACGTCATGACGTGGTATCGAGCGCAGCAGCGCTTGCGTATAGGGGTGTCCGGGGTTGTAGAAGATGGTATCGACATCGGCCACCTCGAATTCCTTGCCCAGGTACATCACCACTACATCATCGGCCATTTCAGCGATAACGCCCAGGTCGTGGGTGATGAACATGATCGCCATGTTGAATTCGCGCTGTAAGTCACGCATGAGATCGAGGATTTGGGCCTGTGTGGTCACATCCAGAGCAGTCGTCGGCTCATCTGCGATGAGCAGCTTCGGATTGCATGAAAGCGCCATAGCGATCATCACGCGCTGGCGCATACCGCCGCTCAGTTCGTGGCGGTAAGACGTCATGAGACGGTCCGGATACGGCAAACCAACCCGACCGAGTAGTTCAACAGAGCGGCGCAGTGCCTCATTTTCATCAACATGCTCGTGCAACCGGATCGTCTCGACCATCTGGTTGCCGATAGTGTGAACCGGGCTGAGCGAGGTCATTGGTTCCTGGAAAATCATAGCAATCTCACCCCAACGGATACTGCGAATCTCCGATCCACCAGGGTGCAGCTTTGACAGGTCAACCGGGTTGTTGGGATCACCATAGTAGATGATCTCACCCTCATCTATTCTCCCCGGTGGACGGACCATGTTGAGAATAGCGCGGGCCGTGACGCTTTTACCACAGCCACTTTCACCCACAATGCCCAGTGTTTTTCCGGGTTCGAGGGTAAAGTTCACACCATCGACGGCCTGGATGGTCCCTTCGGTGAGATAGAATGCGACTTTTAGATTCTTAACTTCAAGTAACGGTGCCATGTTTATCCTCTGCTGAATGGATCGGCTGCGTCGCGCAGACCATCACCCAGAAAATTGAATGCCAACACGCTGATAACCACTGCCAAACCGGGCATCAGGAGCCAGGGAGCAAGCGCTATCGTTCGAACATTCTGTGCTTCCTGCAACAGAACGCCCCAACTAATCACTGGCTGGCGCAACCCGAGACCAAGGAAACTCAATGCGGTTTCCGCCAGGATAATGCCGGGGATGGACAGCGTAAGCGACGCAATGATATGGCTGGTGAACGACGGCACCATATGACGGACGATGATACGCATATCGCGTGC
>CAYQJO010000158.1:0-10319 GCA_964417785.1 uncultured Anaerolineaceae bacterium
ATCCGCCGCCTGTTTGACGCGCACCAATCGCTGGTAATGACCGCCGGTGTTGATGACATAGCCGATTCGCATCCCCGGCAGCAGCATCTTGGTGAAGCCGCTGGCGTGAATGACAATGCCATTCTCATCCAGTGCTTTTAGCGGCGGCAGTGGATCACCTTCAAAGCGAAATTCGTGGTAAACAGCGTCTTCCAGGATGGGGATATTATAATCATTCGCCAGATTGATAAGCTGGCGGCGGCGATGCAGCGGCATCACATGCCCAGTTGGATTCTGGAAGGTCGGCATCACGTAAATCAGTTTGGGTCGATGATCGATGACGTAATTCTCCAGCTTATCAAGCTGGATACCCTCTTTATCGGTGCAGATTCCGTGTATCTGGACCCGACGGGTACGAGCGATGTCGATCATACCGATATAGGTTGGATTCTCTGTGACCAGTGTATCACCTTCAGAGAGCAGCGCCTGGATTACCAGGTCTAACGCCTGCTGTGTGCCACCCGTGATTAAGACATCGCCGGGTGTACACTGAATCCCAAGCGCACTCACATAATCGCGTACTACTGCCCGAAGCGGTCCAAATCCCTCTGGGACTTCGTAGGTGAGCGCCTGCGAGCCATCGCGCTCAATGACGGCGTTGATGGCATCGCGCAAGGGTTGGATCGGGAAAAACTCCAGCGGTGGCGATCCATTGCTGAAGCTGATGACACCCGGCTTACGAGCCAACCGCATCATATCGCGGATAGACCGATCCGGCGATGAGGGCGACTCAGAAGCGGAGCTTTCCGAATTGTTCTTTTCAACCACCCCATTGGAATCACGGGCAACGAAAGTACCGCGCCCGGCATGGGCGCTCAAGAAACCTTCAGAACGGAGTTCAGCGTAGGCATTCACCACGCTGATCCGGCTGATGTTCAGTTGGCGTGCCAGATCACGGCTGGCGGGCAGCCGCGTACCGGCAGGCAGTGTACCACTCTCGATTTGCATCCGAATGTTACGAATAAGCTGCCGATAAATCGGTTCCTCGCCGTCACGATCCAGGGTAACGGATAATGCTGGCGGATTTATCATCTCGGCTCCGGTAATGGTCTAACATAAGTTGACTCCATTTTAGCCTATGATGATGAATTTTTCGCTAGAGATAAAAAGCGAAGATGCGGCTCTCGCCGCATCTTCATTCAACAGGGATCAAACTGAAGCCGGGTAGATGGTTTAATCACCCGCTGCGGGAACACCGTCAGACGGGATGGGGAGAACATCGGGCCAAACCGAAGCACCGTGCTCGTGGGCATCAATGCCGACGTGTTCAGCGCCAACAGGCATACGGAGCAGTCCCAGTGTTTTCAAAGTGCCGAACACTGCAATACTGGTCACGGAAGCCCATACAGCCACACCGATGACGCCAACAGCCTGCGCAACCAGCAGTTCTGGGCCGTTGCCGAGCAGGATACCGCCACCTTCAGCGCCGAAGGCGACAACCAGTTCTTCTATACCGAGGAAACCAATTGCCAGCGTGCCGAGCATACCGCAGGCACCGTGTACCGCGAACGCACCCACTGCGTCATCGATCTTCGCCGCTTCCACTGCATCCATCGCCAGGATCACCACAATACCTGCCGTGATGCCGATGAGGATGGCCGAAGTCGGTGAGACAAAGGCGCAACCCGCCGTGATACCAACCAGACCGGCCAGTGAGCCGTTCAGGATGTAGGAAAGGTCCCATTTGCCACCTTTGACGAAGTAGGCGAACAGCATGGCGCTCAAGGATGCGGCAGCAGCGGCCAGGGTCGTGTTGACGGCGACCAGTCCAAGCTGGTTGGGGTCTTCCGCCGCCAACGTCGAGCCGACATTGAAGCCGTACCAACCAAACCACAGGACGAATGTACCCAGAGTTGCCAGACCCAGATTGGACGGAGCCGGGGGCTTGCCAAAGATACGACCGACACGCGGCCCCACCATTGCTGCCCCAATCAGGGCGACGATTCCTCCGGTCTGATGGACGATGGTGCTGCCAGCGAAGTCCACCATGCCCTGATCCGCAATCCAACCGCCACCCCAGGTCCAGAAGACCACCACCGGGTAAATGATAGCACCGAGTAAGGCGCTGTAGATCAGCTTGCCGACGAAGTTGGTGCGCTCAGCCATCGCACCGGTGGCGATGGTGGCCGCCGCACCAGCAAACGCAAACTGGAAGAAGAAATCGATAAAGGTAAAGCCATCCCCGTCGCCGGTGCCGTCAATGCCGCCCAGGGCGATTTCGGCTCCACCGAAGATCAGGCTGCTATCGGTGCTGGCATACGCGATGCCATAACCAATGAGAAAGAACATGATGCCCGTGATCGCCGCATCCATGAAGTTCTCTGCCAGCGAATTCACCACACCCGTCTGGCGGATGAAGCCACCTTCCAGCATGGCAAAACCGGCCTGCATAAAGAAAACCAGGAACCCGGCCAGCAGCAGCCATATCTGGTTCATATTGGTCTGCACGGTCTCGACATCGGCCATCGTCGCCATGACGACTTCAGTCGGCGTTTCTTCAACTGGCGGCGTCTCGCCGTCTTGCGCCAGGGTCCCACCCGACACCAGTATAAGGAAAATCGATGCGATCCCAACAGATATAAAGATTCTCCATAAACGACTGCGTTTCATTGGCTATTCCTCCTGATTTGTGCGTGCCTGTCAAAGTCTGCCTGACTATACATTTCAAACACGCAGCCATAATATGGAAAATACGATAAACTTTTTGCCACCCAGTTTATCAGTATTCCACAACACTTATGTAAAAATACCACAAACATCTCGAAATATTGTGATTCGCACGACATCTTACTGATTGCTCCAGGACGCTCAAAATTGTGTACTAATGCTGATTAGCTAGTTTGCACATGTGACCTTCCACCAAGTCGCTTGACAGAACAGATCAACTCACATATTCTAAATTTAGAATAATCGTTATTCAGAATATTATATCTGATGAAAAACGCAGAGATGGCGATCCTCAGTTTGATCGCCGAGGCACCCAGACACGGTTATGAGATTGAGGAGTTGATCGAGGCACGCGGTATGCGTGAATGGACCGACATTGGCTTCTCTTCCATCTACTATCTGCTCAAGAAGCTGGAAAAGGGCGAATTCATTACCAGCGAGTTGCAGGAGGCCAGCCGGGGGCCGGCCCGCAAAGTCTATTCGCTGACCGGTAGCGGACGTGCAGCCCTGCGGACAGCGGTCGTTGAGTGCCTTTCCGTCCCGCAGCGCGATTTCGCCTCACTGCAACTGGGACTGGCGCTGCTTCCCGTTCTCAAAACCGAAGAGGCTGTCGCCGCCCTTCAGCAGCACCGGCGTACACTCAATGCAGAACTGACGCGACTTCGCAGCCGGAAGGAGGCCGACCAGGAGGCTCCTTTCTTCGTTCACGCCATGTTCGACCAGACACTTACGATCATCGAGGCCCAGTTGACATGGCTCAATCGCTTCATCAACGAACTAAAGGACATGTGCCATGAATAGAGCCGCCCCGGAGGACGGCTCTGGTAAGCGGGTTTTAGTCGCCAGCGGCAGGCAGTTTATCACGCAGCGGTTGAGTGCGCATGTACCCCGGCAGCGGCATATCCTCGGCAATGAGGTCCTCGGCGATGATGGACGAGGACAGCACACCCGGCAGTCCTGCACCTGGATGCGTCCCGGCACCGACAAAGTATAAATTGCCGAAGTCTTCCGAGCGGTTGTGCGGGCGGAACCACGCCGATTGCAGCAGAATCGGCTGGATAGAGAACGCCGACCCGTTGACGCTGTTGAGTGTATCGCGGAAATGCAGCGGATCGATGTAGTGTTCGCTGACAATGTTCTCCTGGAGATCGGGCAGGTAATTGTCCTCCAGGAAGTTCATAACCGCGTCACGATAGGGCTTGGCCGCCGTCCGCCAATCGGTACCGGAACCGAGATGCGGCACCGGTGACAGCACATAAAAGCCTTCGTGGCCCTCCGGTGCAATTGACGGATCGGTCAATGTCGGCATGTGCAGGTAAAGCGAGAAGTCGTCGGTCATGATCTTCTTCTTGAAGATGTCTTGCAACAACAGCTTATAGCGCTCATTCAGGATAATGTTGTGGTGCTTCAAGCCAACATCCGTATAGCGGCGCTTTGTGCCAAAGTAGATGACAAACAGCGACATGCTGTACTTCATGCTGTCAAGCCGGCGGTTGGTGTACTTCTGCCGGTATTCTTCAGGGATCATGTTGCGGTAGGTCCAGGCCACATCCGCGTTGGAGACGACCGCATCGGCCACCTCAATCGTGCCGTCCTGCAACCTGATACCGCTCACGCGGCGGCGCACATCATCCACGATGATCTCACTCACCTCGGCGTTGAGATGCACCTTACCACCCAGTTCCTTGAACAGACGCTCCATCGCGTTAACAATTGAGCCGGTACCACCGAGGGCATAATGGATGCCCCACTCACGTTCCAGATAATGGATCATGGCATAGATGGAGGGCGCATCGAAGGGATTGCCGCCGATCAACAGTGGATGGAAGGAGAAGCAGCGCCGCAGGAATTCATCCTGCACAAACTGCCCCACGTAATGATAGACGCTCTTGTAGGACTGCATCTTGATCAGATCGGGCGCGACCTTCAGCATGTCAGCAAACGTTAAGAACGGTTTATCCGCCAGTTCAACAAAGCCCTTCTCGAAGATGGCTTTGGTTTTACCCATGAAGGTCTTATAGCCTTCGACATCCGCTGGATTGCGCTTGCGTATCTCCTCGTAGATGAACTCTGGATCACCATTGTAATCGAAGGGTTGACCCTCGTGATCGAAGATGCGGTAGAAAGGATCGACCGGGACCAGATCGAAATAGTCCTCGCGCTTGGCACCTGCCGTCGCCCAGATATCATCGAACATGAACGGCGCGGTGATGACCGTCGGACCACCATCGAACTTAAAGCCGTCCTGCTCGTAGACGTAAGCACGTCCACCGAGTTTGTCACGCTTTTCGAAGATTTCCACATCATAGCCTCTGGCAGCCAGACGAATCGCTGCACCCAGACCACCGAAACCACTGCCAATAATGATGATTTTCTTGCTCATGCGACTGCCTCATTTCTGTGAATAAATTCATTATGTACGGCTTACCGTCACATGGCAATAGCTTCGCGGATACTGTTATTGACCTTTAAAGCCGACGTTACCGGCTCCTCATTTCAGATCAAAAACGGCGGCGGTGTCGATATAGTAAGTCTGTGGGGACAGGTCAATGGGCTGGACTGATCCCAGTTCATAACCCTGATCGACCAACCGTCGGGCATCGCGGGCCAGCGTTGCCGGATCGCTGCTGACATAGACCAGACGTGGGATATTTAAAGCGACCAGAGCATCCAGCGCTTCCAGAGTCAAGCCGTCCGCCGGGGGATCGATCACCGCCGCGTCGTAAGCGTCTTCCAGTTCCGGCAGCACATCCTCAACCGCCCCTTCGATCACATCCACATGATCCAGGTCCGCCAGATTCGCATCAGCGTCGGTCGCCGCCGGCGGATAGCTCTCCACCAGCGTCACCAGAGCGGCCCGCTCCGCCAGAAAGGCGCTGAAAAAACCGACCCCGGCATACAGATCGAGGACCGCACCATCGCTGTCTACCAGTTCGATCACCCGTTGCGCCAGATTCGGCAGTTGCGCCACGTTCGCACGGAAATCACTGCCAGCGGTCACACGGAATTCATGACCGCCAATGGTGTAGACGACGTGCGAATCACCGATCAGATTGACCGGCTCATTATCCGGCAGCAGCATGTTGACACTGGTGGGCATATCCGAACTGAGTTCGGGTACATCGTCTTCGCTGTCCACATAAAGCACCAGCATATGGTTGCCATCGCTGCCAATCTGGAACTTGATCCGTTTCATGCCGGAATAATCCAGGTCCAGGCGGTCAAACAGATCGAGCAGGTCAGGGTGCAAAATGTGACATTCGTCGATGGCAAAGGGATCGGTCTCGCCAGCCCCCGGCAGTCCCAGCCCCCCATCACCGACGGTGAAGGTCATATGGTGGTTATATCCCCACTGCTGCGGCGCTGGCAGCACACCGCGCACATCCGCATCCGCGAATTTGCCGATGCGGTCAAGCTGATCGGCCAGCACATCCTGTTTGAGCAAAAGCTGCGCTGGATAGTCGATATGCTGCCACTGGCAGCGACCACAGCGCCCCGGTCCAAAGTGAGGGCAGCGCGGAAACACACGGTCACCGGAGGGCGCAAGCAAACGCATGCCCTCCGCAAAGATCACCCGGCCCCGCTCCTCGGTAATCCGTGCTTCGATCACCTCGCCGGGGATGGTATAGGGGACGAACACGACGCGGTTGTCGTGCCGCCCCAGGGCGCTGCCGCCGTGCGCCATTGCCGTCAGTTCAAGTTCAAAATCACTCACTTCTGGACCTTCGGCAGGATGTTGGTGTCCACATCAACGTCCGTCTCCGGCATCGGGACTCCATCATACAGATACCAGTCCTCGACATGTTCCGCCGCCGCACCCGGCTGCAAATTGACCAGCGGCGCGACCGATTCGACTTCCAGCATGAAATCACAGCTAAAGGTCTCCATCGAGCAACCCCAGTCGGGATAGGTCGCGTCGGGATCATAGCCGAACACCTTCACGAAAAGGTGGCCGTTACGGGCATAGGCCGCCCAACCGTCGGGGACCATGACACCCACCTTTTGCGGCGTGGTGGCGTTGGGGTCCTGTGCCAGCATGACGTATTTGCGGCCCCAGGTCCAGCGCGGATCGGACATATCCGTATAGGCCCAGAAGGTCATGATGTTGGCGGGGAGCAGATTCTCCTCATGGGTTCCACGCGGTGGCAGCGGGATAATGGCCTTACCGCCGGTGTTCATCACCGAGAGCGCCCAGGGAGCCAGTTCGACCGTCCACAGATTGTGGTTGCGCAGTCGATGAACCACACGCACATGGTTACTATCGAGTGTGATGTCCATCTCTTTTTCGATGCCGGTGGTCGGTTCAACAGGCTGACGCACATGGACGGCTCCGTCTTCGCCCTGAATCACCGATACCGGGTTATTGTCGGGGTAGTAGGTGCGCGGTTTGACCTCCGGTGCATGCCAGAAACGGTGTCCACCGTAGATGCGCCACTCATCGCCACCCGTCTTTCCCAGCGTCTCCTTGACCTCGCAGAACTCATTGTCCTGTCCGATGAAGCCGAAGCGGATAATGCGCGGGCCGACATCGCTGGTGATAATCAGTTCAACGGTGTCGCTTGCCAGCCGGTAACAGTTCGGCCAGCCACCATATTCGACCTTTTCAAAGACCATTTTTTGAAACTCCATTTGCGCGAAATAAGAAGTAGGGGTGCGGCATGCCGCACCCTCATCCCTACAGCATACCGCGTGGCACCAGCGTCTTCAAGTTGAGGTCGGGGATTGTGGCATACACCCATCCACTGACATCACCGTCAGAGACTGCCCACCATTCGACCCCATCACGCACAACCGGGCCGTCTTGCAGCGTCACAACTGTACCATCTGGCAAACTGCCGACCAGTTCCGTTCCGTTGGCATCGCTGAAGATTGCGATTGGCTCGCCGCCAGTGGTGTTAATCAGGGCTTCAGCGCCAACCGTCAGGTCCAGCACAGAGGGTGCCGGTGTCGGTGTGAACTGGGGGAACGGTGTACGAGTCGGTGCCGGCAGACCGTCCTCACATTGTGGTTCAAGCTGGAAGCGCACCCGTTCAGCGCAGCTTGGTTCCGGGACAAAGCGGTTTTTATATGTCCACTGTAATAGATCATCGGTGTCGGTCAGCACACGCCACTCGCGCAGGGTACCATCACCCATCCCGGTCAGAAGCTTGAGACCAACCAGACCAAAGTCCACGCTGCGGAAAACGACTTTCTCATCCGGTGGTGGCTCGAACCGGCGCAGTTCTTGCAGCGTGTCAATGTCCCACAGGCGCAGCGTGCGATCCTGCCCGCCGGTAGCGACGGTGCTGCCATCGGGAGAGAAATCAAGATCGGTGATGGCACGGTCATGGGCGTTGATACGCTGGACAAACCCGCCGAAAACGGGCGGATCATCCGAAATATCCCACACAATCAGGCTGCCATTGGCGGCTCCGGAAGCGGCCACCAGCGGGTCAACTGGACTGAGCGATACCGCAACAACTTCGTCGTTATGACCTTTATACGAGCGGATAACCGCGCCAGTGGCGATGTCCCACAACAGCAGATTGCCATCCGCCGACGCCGACAGCATCCGCCGCCCGTCCGGACTGACGACCACATCGAAGACCTCATCTGTATGACCGATGTCGTCTTTTGCCACCACCGGACCATAGCGGCGCAAAATCTCACCCGTCGCCAGGTCCCATAGGATCAAACCACCGTCACGCGCACCGCTGACAGCCTGCTGCCCATCATGCAGATAGGCCAGCGCCTGCACCGGGCTGTTGTGGCCGGTCAGGGTAAGAATGCGCTGGCCGCTGGCGACATCCCATAGAATCGCCATCCCATCGGATGATCCCGATAATGCCGTTGTACCGTCGGAACTCATCGCCACCGCCAGCACATTATCGGCATGACCAAGAAACTCCTGGATGGTCAGCCCCGACGCTGTATCCCACAAACGCAGCGTGTCGTCATAACTGCCAGAGAGCACTGTCTGGTCATCCGGGCCATACACACCAACCACCGCCCGGCTCAAGAGCGCCGTGCCATGACCGGTAAAAAGTTGGATCACGCTGGGGTCGTCAACATCCCACAATCGCGCTGTACCATCCGCTGAGGCAGACACCAGAAATCGGTCATCGGCGGAAAAATCGACATCGAACACCGTATCGGTGTGTTCGGCAAATATATCCTCAATGGTTCCATTCTCAACATCCCACAAGATCACCGTCTGATCCGACGAGGCCGTCGCCAGCGTGGTCCCATCAGCGCTGAGTGCAAAATCAAGGACATCGCCTTCGTGTGCGCTGTATTCATTGATTGGCTCGCGGCTGTTCACATCCCAGCGAATGATGGTGTCGTCATCTGATGCTGTGAACACAATGCTGTCGTTGTTGGGGGCAAACGCCACATCATTGACATTGTTGCCTATAAAAATGGAACGAACGGGTGTACCGTCGATTTCCCAGATACGAGCGGTATCGTCGTCCGAACCGGATACAATCTGCGTGCCATTGCGGTTGAACGCCACCGCATTGACCGGTTCATTATGTCCGCTGAAGGTCTGCACAACGGTCTCGCTGGCGACCGACCACAACAGCACGGTTGCATCGGCACCGCCTGTAAGCAGATAGTTGCCGTCCGGGCTGTAGGCTATCGCCTGGACTGCTTCAGTCTGAGGCTCAAGCTGCTGGACAGGATCGCTGGTTTCCAGATTCCAGATAATCACGCGACCGTCTTCACCGGCGCTGGCCGCCAGTCGTCCCTGGGGATGGATGGCGATACGCAGTATATCACCCTCATGGTGGACCTCGTAGGCATTGCTGCCCGGAAAGTCACGCTCAACCGTACCGGTTTCCAGGTTCCACAGAATCAACTGGTCTTCGACGGCATACAACACCTGATGGGTGGCCGAGATGAATTCAGCATCAGTAATAGTTGAGTTCTCCGGTTGGAACAATCGCCGGGTACCCTCTTCATAGGCCACCTCCGCCAGGGTAAACTGCGACTGTGGCGGCGGGTTGTTGATCTGGTTGGCCTCGACTGCCAGCAGCACCGCCAGTTCAACGTTGTTATCTCCGAAGGCACGGTTTGCACCGGCAGACAGGGCCAGACTGAGCGCCTGTTCCGCATTAATCCGGGCTTCCTGCTCACTCTCGATAGCCCGTTTCTCGTTGGCTTCCGCTGTCGCCTGGGCGTTGCTCGCCTCCTGCTCGCTCCGAACCGTGAGGACCACCAGCGCACCCGCCACCACCAACCCGACCACCAGCGCGATCACAAAACCACGCAGCCGGTTGGCGGCACTGCGCTGCAAGGCCAATTCGCGTTCCACCTGCTGCTGCCGCTGCGCAGCGCGACGATCTTCCTCTTCGACGCTGGCCTGAATGAAATCGCGCTGCAACGCAGTCGCATCGGCCTCACGCAGCCACTCTTCGGCTCGGAGCAGCCGGTTGCCGGTCAGCAGATAGGCGTTATCGCCGCCGCTGTTACGCCAGTCGATGGCGGAGGTCATCAACTCACTTCCGTAACGCAGGCTCTCCTTGTTATCCGCAACCCAATTGTTGAAGCGCTCCCATTCCCGGATCAGCGCTTCGTGGCCGACCTCGATATAGACCGTCGGCGCACTGGCATCATCCGGCATAATCTCACGG
>CAYQJO010000159.1:0-10239 GCA_964417785.1 uncultured Anaerolineaceae bacterium
CACAGGTGCTAACCCGACGGTGAGTTTGCCGGTGGGAACGCACGAGATCACACTGGTTGTGACCGATGACGCTGGTGCGCAGAATATCGATACCGTCGTGGTCGTGGTGGAAGCCCCGCCGAATCAGCCGCCAGTCGCCAACGCCGGACCTGACCAGACGGTGATGGATGCCAATGGCGATGGCGCTGAGAATGTGGTGCTGGATGGCAGTGGTAGTTCAGACCCCGATGGCAGTGTCGGCAGCTTCCAGTGGATGCTGGCGGGCAGCGAGATCGGCACAGGTGCCAACCCGACGTTGAGTCTGCAGGTGGGAACGCATGAGATCACGCTGGTGGTCACAGATGACGCAGGTGCGCAGAACATCGACAGTGTGCTGATTGCGGTGAATGCTCAGCCCAATCAGCCGCCAGTTCCCAATGCCGGACCCGACCAGGCCGTGATCGACGCCAACGGCGACGGTTCGGAGCCAGTCACACTCGACGGCAGTGGCAGCATGGACCCGGATGGCAGTATCGCTAGCTATTCGTGGACCAATGGGGGCGAGATCGGTACGGGTATCAATCCGGTGGTGAACCTGCCGTCCGGTGTTCACACGATCACTCTGACCGTGACCGACAACAACGGCGCTGCCATGAGCGATGCTGTTCAGATCGAGGTGCAGGCTGCTGCGCCGCCGCCGCCACCTGCGCCAGTTGGCCGGAACAACAACGGTGTCATCGCACTCTATACCTTTGACGAGGGTGGTGGCAACGTCGTCAACGACACCAGCGGTAACGGTTCGCCGTTGAATCTGACGGTAGCCGATCCCAATGCTGTGACCTGGGGTGCCGGTACGCTGAGCGTCAACAGTGAGACGGTCATCAGTTCCGGTGTGCCGGCCAGCAAGATCACCAACGGTGTGATGGCGACTCAGGAAATCACGCTGGAAGCCTGGATTGTCTCCGCAGACGCCAGCCAGCTTGGTCCGGCTCGTATCGTTACCCTGTCGCAGGATGCGGACAATCGCAACTTCACGCTGGGGCAGGGCATCCATCGCGGTTCACCGACGGCTTACACAATGCGACTGCGCACGACCGTCGTTCCCAACCGTGACTACACCGGGCTGAGTACGCCGGAAGGTACTGTGCAGCAGGGTACTCTGCAACATCTACTCTACACGCGCAATGCTGCCGGAGAGACCCGCCTGTATGTCAATGGTACCTTGATTGCCAGCGGGACGGCTGCCGGGGATATGTCCAACTGGGACCCGAACTGGCAGTTGGCCCTGGCGAACGAGTTGAACAATGTCAGCCGGGCTTTCCGGGGAGAATACCACCTGGTGGCGATTTTCAACCGGGCGCTGAGCGCCGAAGAGGTCATGCAGAACTTCAACGCTGGTCCATAGCAGTCTGTAATATCCAGTAATACACAGGGGACACCTTAAGGTGTCCCTTTTTCTTTATGCAAAAATTATACCAGTCGTCAGATCGCGTAGGTACACAGTGGGGACCGTCACCTTCACTCACTCAACTTCTGGAACCACACATATAACCGAGATGTTCTACGCCGGGAACAACACCTTAACCATCGCCCCTATGAACTCAAGATTCATGGGGCAGGGCCGGAGTAGCCAGTCGATCCAGAACGTTGTAGATGATAGGGCATATGGCGGCACCGTCAATCAGGTCTGCCAATGTCCAGCGAAAATCGGGTGTAAATACCGGATAGATGTGGCAGCTTTCTGGCCGGTGTGGATAGATCGAACACAAATTCCCGTCCAGAAACCTGCACGGAGATGAACGAAGTTTCCCCCATTCCCCAATATGCTCTGCTGATTCGAAAACCTCATTGAGTGGTATCGTCACCGCGTCGTGGAGTCCGTCACCATCCGCCTCTGTAAGATATACATCGAGAACCTGGCAGCAGTTGGCGCATTGGGTGCAGTCGATGGCTGCCACAATTGGTTGGACGACGATCTCGACCTGCGCGTCCAATGTCGCGTCGTCAATATCGTTATCCAATTGCAGCATATACATCATGACTTCAAAGTCATCGTGGCGTTGGTGCGCAAGCTGTTGGATTTGTGCCAGGTCGGTGATTAGCGGGCCATCATGGGCGATGGCCCGCTCCCAGTCTATTGTTTCCACTTGATGGTGCAGCCAACTGGCGGTGTTGTAGCGGTTGACGGTGTTTTGCCAGCGAGTACGGCATCCAGTGCATCGCGCAGGTAGGTTTCCTTCACCGCATCTGGGTCGTCATGGTTGTCGTCGATGGCCCCGTGATACTGGAGTTTGCCACTCTTGTCGAACATGAAGATTTCCGGTGTACGTTCGGCACCGTAGGCGGTAGCAACTTCCTGGGAATCGTCACGGACATAGGGGAAGTTGAAGCCCTTCATCTGGGCGCGTTCTTTCATTTTGTCCATGTTGTCGTCCGGGTACTTTTCGGTATCGTTGGCCCCGATGGCGATCAACTGGACACCCTTATCGGCATAGTCGGCCTGGATGGCGATCATGCGGTCTTCCCATGCCTGGACATACGGGCAATGGTTGCAGCTAAAGATCACAACGATGGCGTTCTTGTCGAGATAATCTGCGAGTGCATGCGATAAGTTATCGGTTCCTGGGAGATCAAATGCGATGGCCTGATCGCCAATATTGATGTTGCTCATATTATCCTCCTGTTTTATGTGCTTGAACTGCACGCCGGATCGTTTCTACCGACGGCAGCGGGGAAATGCGCCCGCTTTCCAGGCGATATGCCCGGCAGGTCAGGTGAAAGCTGGCATCCGCTGGTGGCGGAACGATGTCCTCGCCGTTGAGCAGGATGGTCGGTGAACCGACGAAGCACCATTGCTGGGCCTGTTCTTCGGTCTCGACCCTGATGACCTCAACCGGATCGCTTACGTCTTCGTCCGCTAGGACCTGCTTGAGCCGATCCAACGCCTGATCGTGCGACGGACAGTCTTCATAGTACAGCAACTTGATTTCCATAGATTATACCCGCTTTTACGCAATATACCGAAATTTCTATTCCACCCAATCCAGTGTCCGCTGGACCGCTCGCTTCCAGTTGCGATATTTTGCTTCACAGGTCGCGGCGTCCATCTCCGGATACCAGCGCTTATCCACGCCCCAGTTGTTGCGCAGTTCCTCCTCGTTGTTCCAGAATCCGACCGCGAGTCCGGCGGCATAGGCTGCACCGAGCGCTGTCGTCTCCGAGACTTTTGGACGTACCACCGGAACGCCCACAATGTCGGCCTGGAACTGCATCAGCAGATCGTTGACCACCATCCCACCATCGACCTTGAGAGCTTTTAGTTGAACACCGGAGTCTTGCTGCATGGCGTCCAGCACTTCACGGGTCTGGAATGCGGTGGCTTCCAGCGCGGCACGGGCGATATGGCCTTTGTTGATGTAGCGGGTCATGCCGACGATGACGCCGCGTGCATCGGCGCGCCAGTAGGGTGCGAAGAGACCGGAAAATGCCGGTACAAAGTAAATGCCGCCGTTATCCTTGACCGTGCGGGCCAGCGTTTCGACTTCAGGAGCCGACTTGATAAGCCCCAGGTTGTCGCGCAGCCATTGGACCAGCGATCCGGTGACGGCAATGGACCCTTCCAGGGCATAGACAGCGGGTTGATCGCCGATTTTGTAGCCGAGGGTGGTCAGCAGGCCGCTATTTGATGGCACAATCTCGGTGCCGGTGTTGATGAGCATGAAGTTGCCGGTTCCGTAGGTGTTCTTTGCCTCACCGACCCCGTAACAGGTCTGCCCGTAGAGTGCTGCCTGCTGGTCGCCCAGGATGCCGGTTAGCGGCGCACCATCGGCAAGGGTGCCGGCCTGAATGATACCGTATTGGTCGCTTGATGGCCGGATTTCCGGCAGAATGTTTCGGGGAATATCCAGGGCTTGCAGTGTGTTATCGTCCCAATCCAGCGTGCGCAGGTCCATCAAGAGTGTGCGACTGGCGTTGGTTACATCCGTGATATGGGTACCGCCGGTCAGATTCCAGACCAGCCAGGTATCGACTGTGCCGAACAGCGCATCGCCCCGGTTGACGGCGTCGCGCAGACCATCGACATTTTCTACCAGCCACATCAGCTTGGTAGCGGCAAAGTAAGTTGAGAGCGGCAGACCGGATTTCTCCCGGAAGCGATCCATGCCGCCATCGGCGGCCAGCCGGTTGACGATTTCATGGGTGCGAGTGTCTTGCCACACGATGGCGTTGTAATAGGGTTTGCCCGTGTGTTTATCCCAGATGAGGGTGGTCTCGCGCTGGTTGGTGATGCCAACGGCAGCCAGATCGGCGGCGGTAATACTGGCTTTTTGCATCGCACCTT
Source organism: uncultured Anaerolineaceae bacterium (assembly GCA_964417785.1). Taxonomy (GTDB): domain Bacteria; phylum Chloroflexota; class Anaerolineae; order Aggregatilineales; family Phototrophicaceae; genus DAOTUL01. Next base: position 4,322 of record CAYQJO010000159.1, read on the forward strand.
CAATCACCTGCTGCGTGCGCCGCCAGATTTCCTCCGGATCATGTTCGACCCAACCGGCATTCGGCAAAATCTGCTCGTGTTCAAGCTGGTGCGTGGCGATGACCGCGCCGCCGTGATCGAAGATCATGAAACGGGTGCTGGTGGTCCCCTGGTCGATGGCACCTACATAATCTGCCATGAAAAACACTCCTATCAGACAATATCAAAATGTTTAAATTCGCCAGTTGCCCTCTGCCATTTAACATTCACAGAATCGACATGAGCGGCAAGCGGTCCTGTTTGGAGAAAACGGTGAAGCAGTTCCAGATTGGGACGGTTCCCTTCAGCGACGACCTCAACGGTACCATCCGGCTTGTTGCGTACCCAGCCGGTCAGACGATGGTTCAGGGCGGTGCTGCGGGTGTTGGCGCGAAAGCCCACACCCTGGACCCGACCGTGAACAACGGCGTGCAATCGTTCCATCAACTCAGCACCAGCTTCAGCAAATCGTCAACATAGGCCGTTGCCAGACATTCCACCGTATCGGCTGCGCCATAGTAGATTTTGACCTCCCCGTTGTCTTCCAGCAGCATGCCGCCGGGGAAGATAACGTTGGTACGGAATCCCGTTTCGACTTCATAAGGCGTTTCGGGAGCCATCAACGGTTCTTTATATAAGCCGACGATTTTGCCTGGATCGTCCAGATCGAGCAGCATAAGGCCGGTGGTGTAACGCTTCTGCCATTTGTCCTCCCAGCCGTTTTTGCCCCGACCTGGATCGGTATCGACGGCGTGGAAAGTGGTCAGCCAGCCATGTTCGGTCTTGATAGGTGGTGCGCCGGGGCCGAGTTTGGTGTTGGCAAAGGGGACGTCTTCAACGGCTAGCAGCAGCCGGTGATTACCCCAATCGCGCAGATCGGGTGAGTCGCTGATCCACACATCGAATCGTTCAATTCCACCACGACTGTAGACCGGGAATGGACGTTCCAATCGCACATAGCGTCCGCCGACTTTCTCTGGGAACAGGACCATATTGCGATTGTCGGGTGCCGACAGACTCATGATTTCCCAGGAGTCGAAATCATCCGTGAGTGCGATGCCGCCCTGCACCCCATGCTCGGTATCGACGGCGAAGCACATGGCGATGTGTCCGTCGATTACGGTCAAACGTGGATCGTAAGCTCGCCGGAAACCGCGCAAACTCCAGTCGATGTTGTCGAAAATTGGCTCCGGTTTGACTTCCCAGTGGATGCCGTCATCGCTATATGCAATGCCCAGGTTGGTCGCGGTGCAGCCATATGTGTCCGGGTCGAACTCGTAATCGTTGCGGAAAACCATGATGTACTGCCCCTGGTATCTGGCAATTCCCGCATTGAAGATCAACGACGCTTTGAATGGAATATCATCCGCCGTCAGCAGCGGGTTCTCCGGGTGACGCATTATGACCGGACTCGACTTCAACTCACCGATGAGTTCCACCTGTTTATCCTTTCGATTTGGCAAGTTCGTTTTTACCAGTTATCTTCACCATTGTCCACTCAATCAACCGAGGAGTATTTGATATGGACTTGAAGTTCAGCGCGAATGCCGGTTTCCTGGGGGGAATCCGGGATCGCTTCAACCAGCAGCAGCCCGACCGCGATGTGCGCGGAAAGTTTGAACTGGCAAAACAGATCGAAGGGTTACACGGAATCGAACTGCGCTATCCCAATGATTTTGACGATGTAACGTTGGTCAAAGACCTGCTGGATCAATCTGGATTGGCGCTCTCGGCGGTGAATGTGAATACCAAGCCCGTTGAGTATTTTGGTGATGGTGCCTTATCCGCGCCGAGTGAGGCCGCTCGTGAGCAGGCGCTCAAATGGCTGCGCGAGGGGATGGACCTGGCCGCTGAGATGGGGACCGACCTGGTGACGACCTGCCCGCTGGCCGAAGGCTATGATTATCCCTTCCAGATTGATTACACGACGGTCTGGCCTAACTTCATTGATACGGTCAAACAAGCTGTCAGCTACCGCAGCGACATCAACCTGCTGCTGGAGTACCAACCGCACGATCCTCATGCCAAAATTTTGTTGAACAATGTCGGCAAGATGCTGTATGTGTGTTCCGAGGTCGATGCGCCTAACTTCGGGGCCAATCTGGACATCGGTCATTCATTTGCAGCGCTGGAATCACCGGCGGAGGCGGCTGCGCTGCTGGCGGGCAAGAACCGTCTGTTCTATATTCATAGTAACGACAACACCGGTGACGGCGGCGACTGGGACATGATCTCCGGCGCAGTGCATTTCTGGCACTGGTTGGAACTGTTGTACACGCTGGATAAAATTGGCTACACTGGCTGGTGTGGTGCGGATGTCGTCGCCAAACACGGTCACAGCCCGGTGAAGGTCTTCCACACTAACTTCTTGATGATCCAGCGGATGAACGGGTTATTGGAACGGATCGGGCCGGACAAAATCGGGCAGATGATCGCCAATCGGGCCGAACCGGCAGAGGTGTACGAGTTCTTGAGTACATACCTTTAGGTAAATCTCAACGAAGATTGGTGTAACTTTGCTGGTCTTAATGAATGAAGTGGGAAGGCCGTATTCACGGTAAACTTATATATCATGACGACACAGAACCGCTCTCTACGAATCTTACGTCCCCGCCGTTTGCTGCGTGTGTTGGATGCGTGGCCGATCATAATGGCACTGCTGGTGGCGTTGCTAGTCGCGTCTGTTTTGCTGATTTCGCTGGATAAATCGCCAGTAACGGCGGTCAGTGCCATGCTGGAAGGGGCCGTTGGCACAGAAAATGCGACCGCAGAGACACTGGTCAAAGCCATTCCGATCATGTTCGTCGCCATTGGTATCTGTGTGGCCTTTCGCGGTGGTGTGATTAACATCGGTGGCGAGGGGCAGATGATCGTCGGCGCGTTGGCTGGCACTGCAATGACGCTGCAACTGGATGCGGCACCTACGATTGTGATTATCGCCATGGCGCTGCTGACGGGATTCATTGCCGGGGCGCTCTATGGCGGCCTGGCCGGGTTTCTGAAAGCCTACTTCGGCGTCAACGAGATTTTGAGTACGATCATGCTCAACCAGATCGCCGTCCAGATGATGAATTACCTGCTTAATGGGATCATGCTGGACCCGGAGGCTGCCGGTGTCAACAACATTCCCAAAACCGCACGGATTGCCGACCACGCCGAACTCCCGCGCCTGTGGATTCAGGTGCCGGAATTCTTCGTGGACCTGGGTATGGTAGGTGATCCAGATGTGTTTTTCCGCACCCGTCTGCACTATGGTCTGATTGTCGCACTGTTCCTCGGCGCGTTGACTTATGTTTTGTTGTGGCGCACGACAGTTGGTTATCGTATCCGGGCGGTGGGTCTCAATGAACGGGCCGCTCGCTATGCCGGGATCAATGTGCGGCGTCAGATCGTTTTCTCAATGCTGCTGGCCGGTGGTTTTGCCGGATTAGCGGGTGTGGTGCAGGTGTTGGGGTTACAGTACCGGCTGCAAACGGATGGCTCACCCACCGGATTCACCGGTAATGCCGGGTTTAACGGCATTGTGGCGGCGCTCTTTGGTGGGCTGAATCCGCTGGGTGCCATACCGGCATCGGCGTTTTTTGGCGGTTTGCTGGTGGGAGCGCAGCGGATGCAGCGCGAGTTGGGTGTGTCGGCGTCGTTGATTACGGCCATCAACGGGATGATCGTCGTTTTTGTCGTCAGCAGCCAGTTATTTGTGCGGCGGCAGACCAGACGGCGGGTTAACGCCTCCGTTGTAGAAAAGCCAGTTCTGGCGAAAGAGGGTACAGGTGATTGAGGATATTTTTGCCGCCAGTGTGTTTGCGTCAGCGATCCGGCTGGCGACACCGTACATCTTCGCCGCTATCGGTGAGACCTTCGGCCAGCGCAGCGGTGTGCTGAATCTTGGTGTGGACGGCATGATGTTGATGGGGGCGTTCTTCGCCTTCTACGCAGTCTACCGAACAGACAGTTTGTTTCTGGGGGTGCTGGCGGCGTTAATCGTCGGGTTCTTGATGGGGCTGGCGATGGCGTTCATCAGTGTGACACTCCAGGCGGAGCAGGGTATCAGCGGAATCGGGGTATATCTGTTTGGTCTGGGCATGAGCGAACTGCTGTTTCAGGAGTTGATCGGCACACCGCAGACGGTGGCCGGCTTTCCACGCATCGACTTTCCGGTACTTTCCGACATCGAGTTCCTGGGCATCGGTGAGATATTCTTCAACCACAATCTGCTGGTCTATGTGGCATTTCTCTCGGTACCGATTGCGGCGTTTGTGCTGAACCGCACGACCTTCGGCCTGATGATCCGCGCCGTCGGTCAGAACCCGGAAGCCGCTGACGCGATGGGCGTCAATGTGGCACGGGTACGCTATTTTACCGTCACCTTTGGTGGGACGATGGCTGCACTGGCTGGCGCGTCACTTTCGATTGCGCTGTTGAAGGTATTCCAGCAGAACCTTACATCCGGCCTGGGCTTCATCGCGGTTGCGCTGGTGTATTTCGGGCGTTGGCGTCCTTACGGGGTTTTGCTCGGTGCCATGTTGTTTAGCTTTGTCAATGCTTTGCAGTTGCAGATCAACGCCAAAGGGTTCGATATACCGTCTGAGTTTGCGGTGATGGCCCCCTATGTGATTACAATCATCGCGCTGGTGTTTGCTTCCCGGCGCACCGAGCAGCCAACAGCCTTGACAAAGCCCTTTGATCGTGGGGAATAACAGCGTCATGCTGTTTTCTTTAGATTTCGTGATTTTAGAGGAGGATCGATTTATGAAATTCCGTATTGTCGCTGTTCTGGTGGTGCTGATGCTGCTGACCGGTGTGGTCGTGGCGCAGGACGAAGACCCCTTCCGTGTGGCGGCGGTTGCGCCCAGTGCGACCAACGACCTGGCCTTCAGCCAGAGCATGTATGATGCTTTGCTGCTGGTCCAGGAGGAGATGGGCGAAGACAACTTCGAGTTTGTCTTCCAGGATGGGACCTTCGTCGTGGACGATGCAGCCGTGGCGCTGCGTGAGTGGGCGGCCTCCGGTGATTATGACCTGATTATCGCGCATGGTTCGCAGTTTGGGTCGATTATGGAAGAACTGGCACCGGATTTCCCGGAAACCTCGTTTGCCTGGGGGACCGACAACGACACGTTTGGTCTGGATAACGTTCATGCGTATGAGGCCGCGTCTGACGAAGGTGGGTTCATCAATGGCGCGGTAGCCGGCGAATTGACCGAAACCGATGTGATTGGTGTGGTTGGCCCGATTGAAGTGGGTGACGCCAAACTGTATGTAGACGGTTTTGTACATGGGGTAGCCTACACTAATGAGGGTGCCGAAGTCAACGTGACTTACATCCAGTCGTTCGGTGATGTGCCGCTGGCGACCGAAGCGGCGCAGACCCATATCGCTAACGACGCTGACATTCTGACCGGCACGGCTCAGATGGTGGTCGGTCCGATTGCTATCTCCATCGAGAACGACGTGTTGTGGTTTGGTACACAGTCCAGCCAGGCCGATCTGTCCGAGGCCAGCGGTGTGTTGTTCCAGGTGTATCGCTGGGATGTGGTACTGATGGACATTATCGAAGCCATCGAGGAAGAGGGTGTTCTGGGTGGTGAGGCCTACACCTTGACGCTGGAAAACGGCGGTCTGGTGATGGAATTCAGCGAGACCTACCTGGAAGAAGCCGACGCTGAGGAAGTTGAGATGATTGAAGCCCTGGTGGAAGAACTGACCGAGGGCATCATCGACGGTGAAATCGAGACGCTGCCGATAGAAGAGCCGGTGGCGACGGAAGAAGCAAGCTCGTAAGTAAGTGACCTCGCCCTCACACCCCCTCTCCATCCTATGGAGAGGGGGAGACATGGTGGGGGTGAGGTCTTAAGATGATTGGTTTGCCATGACCGCGACCTTACCGACCGGCCATAGAC
>CAYQJO010000160.1:0-10111 GCA_964417785.1 uncultured Anaerolineaceae bacterium
GCGGCGAAGGTATACGCTCCCCAGGCTGCCAGATAGAACGACAACCATGTCACAACCTTGATACGCACCACATCATCAACGAGCGGCAGCTTGCCGATCAGCACGGCCAGTGCATAGGGAGCCGGTGCCGTAAACTGAAAGGTGGGCGCACCGTAACCGTAATAGAAAATCTCCGACCAACGCGGCCACAGATCACCCTGTGACCAGGTGTGGGCCAGATCGACCGTCTTCCAGTAGTGGAGGGCGACATCCGCACCTTCCGGCAAACCTGCATGAATCAGGGCCGGGATAAAGGCGACCGTCGCCAGAATGAGCGCAATGCGTACAGACATGGGCGCAAGCATAGGTGGCAGAAAGGGATTTATCAAGTCTGGCAAACCCGCTATACTGTGGGCAAGAAAGGAGGTGTGGCGTGCGATTTCGCAGAGATTATAACCGACCGTTCTTCAGCAGCCGCCGACGGGGTCCTAACGTCTGGCTGCTGTTCGCTTACGGGTTACTCATCGGCGGTTTCCTGGTGTTCGTGACGCTCCGCTATGATGACCTCCAACTCCAGGCACTGGAGACCATTGGGATGGCTCCCACCGCGACACCGGTCGCCAGCACCCTTGCCATGCAAGCCGTAGAACGCTATCAGGCCGGTGATGTGACGGGTGCTATCCGTTACTATGAGCGGGCTGTGCAGCAGCAGCCGGACGACATCAACTATCTATACGAGTATGGCAATGCCCTGCTGGAAGACGACCAGTACGATCAGGCGATTGCCATCTCGGATCATGCAATCGAGGTCGCACCGGACGATCCACGCGGTTACGCCCTTAAGGGACGTGCGCTCATGTGGTCCGATCCCGCCGCTGCCATCCAGGTGACAGTTCTGGGCAAGGACATCGATCCGTCCTTTGCTCCGTTGTATGCCGTGCAGGGTGTGGCCTATACCAATCTGGCCCGCTATCAGCAGGGCATCCAGGAGGGCATGAAGGCGATGGAACTGGACCGCACCGATCCGTTCGTACTGCGGGCCATCTACACGCCGCTGGTCTATACCGGACGGTATCAGGAAGCCATCAGCTACCTGGAAGAGGCCATCTCGATCAACCCCAATGTAACCGCACCGTACTTTGAACTGGCGTTTCTGTATAAACTGCGTCAGGTCAACCAACCGGAGATGGCGGTCGCCATTTACAATCGTATCCTGGAGATGGACCCTAACAACGCGAAGGCGTATCTGCGTCTGTGTGAGACCTATGCCAATGTGGAAAACGCCCGTTTCGACATCGCTCAGCCGTACTGCGACCGGGCCATCGAGATCAATCCAGACTTCGGCGACGCTTATATGCAGCGCGGTAGAATGCAGTATCTGCGCCGCAACTACGAAGGCTCCATCGAGTCGTTTAACACCTGCGTGGACTTTGGATCAAACAAGATCGAGTGCTGGACTCTGCGTGGTATCGCGCATTTCTGGCTGGGCGAGTGTGTGCAGGCGTGGGATGTCCTCACCGAAGCCCGTATCCGTGCCATTGACCAGGGCGACGATCTCAGCCAGATCGAGGATGGCCTGTACAACGTGACCCAACTCTGCCCGGAGTATGCCAACCAGCCAACTCCGACGCCACAGCCCACCCAACCCCCACCGGCAACACCCATCGGTGGATTTGGCTGATGTTCATCAAACGGGATTACACTCGTTCGTTTTTCGGACGTCGTCCCGGTAAGCCGCGCCGCAACTACGCCCAACTCCTGTTCGTGTTCGGACTGGCAATTGGGGCGCTGCTGGTTTACGTCTCGGCCAACTTCAGCAGCCTGCAAACACAGGCGCTGGCACTCGTAGGCATATCACCGACGGCCACACCGCTGCCAAGCGATCTGGCGACCCTGGGTGCCAATCTGGTGCTGGCCGGTGACCTGCAAGAAGCTGCTGATCTGTTCGAGAGAGCCATCAAGCAGCGACCGGAAAACGTCAACTACATCTATGAGTATGGTCAGGTTTTGATCGAACTGGACGACCCGGAACGCGCCGTCGAGATGGGTGACGCCATCATCAACCTGGACCCGACCGACCCGCGTGGCTATGCACTCAAAGCGCGTGGGCTTACCTGGGCCGGTCGGCCATCCGACGCTATCTCGGTCGGGCTGGCGGGAATCGCCATTGATCGTACTTACGCCCCCATCTATTCTGCTTTGGCTCGTGCCTACGCTAACGATGGCCGTTATAGCGACGCAGTTGAAACTGGACTGCGGGCGACGGAACTCGACCCCGGTTCGGCGGATGCCCGCCGCAGTTACGCCCATGCGCTCAACTGGGTCAGCGACCGGGAGGAAGCGACCGCACAACTGGAAGCCGCCATCGCGCTGGACAGCAACAATCTCGGCGCTTACCTGGAACTGGCGAATCAATATCTGGCCCAGAACCGTGACCAGGAGGCCATCGACCTCTATGACCGGGTGCTGGCGCTGCAACCGGCCAACTGGCGGGCGCTGCTGCGCTTATGCAGCACCTATCTCAAGATCGGCCAGCGCGAAAATGCCCTGGGCTATTGTGAGGACGCCGTCAACGCCAACCCGGAGTCGACCGAAGCCTATTACCAGCTTGGTCTGATCCAGTACAACCTGTTCCTGTTTGATGACGCCGTACAGTCCTTTGACACCTGCTACCAGTTGAACCCTGGCAGCCTGAACTGCCAGTACCGTCTCGGTCTGGCGCATTATTACGCCGGTGACTGCGCGACAGCCTGGGAGTATCTGCAAAGCTCTCTGGCGATGGCACAGGCCAACGAGGGTAACGACACCATCATCGATAATATCCGTGAGGGCTTGATCGCCACCCTGCGGCAGTGTCCGGAACTGGCGGAAGGTTAACCATGTATTTACGCACACCTAAACGTTACAAATCACGCACGAACGGTCGTCTCGTCAACTCGTGGCGCTGGCTGCCGCTGTGGTTGCTGGCTCCGCTGGTCATTTACCTGGGACTCTATGTGTATAACAACCGTGACGACTACCGCGAACCGGTCGGGCAGCTACTGGGCGACATCGCCAGCGATGCCCAGCAAGGTATCGAAAACATCAACGCACCCCAACCAACACCCACCCGTGACCCATCCAACGATCTACGCCGCGCTCACGAATCCTGGGAACGCGGTGCCATCCAGGAAGCGGTCAGCATCTACGGGTCGTCTTCCACTGCCACCCCCAACGACATCCTTATCCATTACCGGCTGACCCTGGGACTCATCATGGAGGCACGCTACGAGGAGGCGGTCGCTGCCGCGGAAAACGCCATCACCGCCCAACCGTACTCGGCAGACGCCTGGGCCATTCATTCGATGGCGCTCAACCGAATCGGTGAGGACCGGGCCGCTGTCGCCAGCGCCTTACGTGCGCTGGAACTGGTGCCAGAGGATAGGGTAGAAGCCGAACCGCAGAAGGCGGTCTCGCGTGCGCGTGCGTTGGCCTTCCTGGCAGAGGCCTACCATAACCTGGGACAGACGGAACGGGCTGAGACATTGGTCAACGAAGCGATTGAACTCAACCCCAACAGCTTTGAAGCCTACCAGGTGCGCGGCAGAATCAACGATGAGACGTTCTTCTTCGATGAAGGGCTGGCCGACTTCCAGATGGCCTACGATCTGGCCCCCAACATCATCTACACGGCGATCTGGCTGGCACGGGTGGAAAGTGTGCGCAACCAGAACTACGACGTCGCCATCGAGCTTTACCAGGATATTGTGGAGGATAACCCCGGTAACACCCAGGCGCTTTATGACCTGGGCAATTATTACCTCCGGGTCGAAGGCAACGCCAGCGAATCGGCCAACTACCTGTCGCGCTGTATCGAATCCAATCCGGACAACGCAAACTGCCACTGGCTGCTCGGTCGGGCGCAGTTGGGACTGGGCGAGACAGTTTCGGCGCTGGAGTCGTTCCAGACCGCCTACAATCTCGAACCGCAGGATGGATACTATAACTACTGGTTGGGCGAAGGCTATATCAGTCTGGGCCAGTGTCCGCAGGCCATGCCCTATCTTCAGGCCGGTTACCAGATCGCGCAGGACACCGACGATGATGATCTGGCATCCGCTTTTGAGTTCTCGCTGGCGGAATGTGGCTCCCCGATTGTCCAACCGACGCAGCCAGTACCGGAGACCGAAGATGGAGAAACCGAAACGACTGAAGGCGATGAAGACACGCCCGATGTCTAATGTTCGCCGGTGATGGCGTAGACCAGCACACCGATGCAGGCCATGAAATAACTGCCGATGATACTGGCCGCTTGCAGTTCACCGAAAAGATCGTCAGTTCCGGCGGAGGCCCCGTGCGAACCAAAACCCAGCGGATCAGCCAGACTCGCCATCGTCCCCAACACCAACCCGGTCAGTGCCATCCGGATGCCAATCTGCTGCATCAGCGTCGCGGACCGGTTGTGAAAGAAAGCAAACTTCACATAGAACAAAGCACCGAGAATCAGCAAATGCAGGCCGATCAACACGCCGAAAATCTGGATAATACCCATACCCGGCGTCGGATCGAGACCCGTCACGCCGGGGAACAGGGACATGAGCGTGAGGACGGCCCCCAGCGCCCCAACGGCAATTCCAATTTGTGCAACTCGTGCCATCACAACCCCTGGCGTAGTTTGCGCAGCATGTTGCCCCCCATGATGGCGGCCACATCATCCTCGGCAAAACCCCGCGCCAACAGAGCCGAGCGAATCTGCCACAAATCAGCGACGGTATCGACCTCCGCCGGGATGCTCTCAGCGCCGAAGCCACCGTCAAAGTCGCTGCCGATACCAACATGGTCAGCGCTGCCGGCGATCTGACACACATGGTCGATGATGTCGATCACCCGTGTCATGGTGACATCGTGTTTGTGGTCAGCATGGGTCCAGGTACCATCGAGAAAGGCGTTATAGAGGACCACCCCCATCACCCCATCGCGCTCGACCAACCGCCCGATCATCTCGTCCGAGAGATGGCGGTCGGTATTACAAAAGTGGCGCGGGTTGCTGTGGCTGGCGATGATCGGGCCGTCGTAGCGGTCCATCGATTCGAGATAGGCATCCTCCGCCATATGCGAGACATCCAGCACCGCGTTGAAGTCCATCATCACATCCAGCAGTTCACGCCCCAGATCGGTCAGCGGTCCAGGCATGTCGGTGCCGCCGGAATAACGTGAGGCCACCCAGGCCGGTCCCACGATGCGCACACCGCGCTCATACCACTCCTCGAACTGGCGCGGCTCAATGATGGGGTCCGCGTTTTCCATCAGCAGCACCAGCGCCTGCTGGCGCTGGCGCACGTCATCGCCCTCCCAGGTCGCCAACACCTCATCCAGATCGGTCGCATTGTGGATCAGGCGCAAACGGTCATCCTCATCGGTGATCCGTTCGTAATAATCAGCCTGCTCCGAGCCGACCCGGTAGGCACCGGCAGCGTCCCGGTACATCATCCGTGAATAACTGGATGCATGACGGCTGTAGGGTGCAGTGAAAATGGTGGCGAAGACGACCGCCACCCGACCGGCCAGCGCTTCCGGCAGGCCGAGTGTGGCGGTGCCATTCTGCTGGACCGCCCAGCTTCCGGCCTCGCGATGGCGTTTCTGCATGGCGCTCATGCGATAGTCGCGGTTAAAGCTGATGGCGTTGAAAGCGATGTCCTGATGGGCATCAACAACAATCATTTCACGCTCCTGGTGGTACACGGCCATTGTATCCGTCTCATCAACAATATTCAAACTCTAAACTTTTCTGTAATTTTTATGACTTATGATGAACAACGTGACGAAATATAACGAGGTGTAGTCTTATGCAAAAACCGCGCATTCTCACCGGTGGACTTGTCGGACTGGCTCTGACGGCACCGCTTATCGCCCTCTACTCCATTGGCGATCAGCTTGCCGGCCTGCCCTTCCTGCCCTTTGACATCTTCAGTTGGACTCGAGACATTCTCCCCGGCGATGTCATCACCACCGGCATTGACGCGATGGTCGATACCATTCTGGCCCTCAATATCGGTGAGTTGGACAGCACCGCGAAGACAATGGAGCAGTTGACGGGTGTGGTTGCGCTGCTGGCACTGGGCGTTGCCATCGGTGTGGTCTTCTTCGCCTATATGAACCGGCGCGGCTGGCGCAGCACGGTGATTCCCGGCCTGCTGGTCGGTTTCGTCACCGGCGTGGTGATGGCCTTCATCAGCGATGCCAAAGACCTGATCGCCACCACTGACCCAACCATTAACGCACTCTGGATTATCGGGACCTTCACCGCCTGGGGCGGCATTTTGAATATCGTCTACCAACGGCTCACGCAAGCCGGTGCCGAACCGGAAGTCTCAGTCCAGGCCATTGACCGGAGGCAGTTCCTGGTGCAGTTTGGCGGAATCACCGCCACTCTGACCGTCGTCGGAGCCGGACTGGGGGCGCTCATCAACCGCAGCGACGAGACCACATCCACCTCTATCGCGTCGTCATCCGTCAACCCGGAAGCGACACCCGAAGCCGTCGTCCTGCCCAACACCGACGCCTCGCTGGAACCGGCACCCGGTAACCGCCCGGAATACACCCCGCTGGACGACCATTACCGCATCGACATCGCCGCCCGTCCGCCGGTCATCTCGGAGACCGAATGGCGGTTAGAAGTTACCGGGCTGGTGGATGAACCGGTCATTATGACGCTGGACGACATTCGCGCCTACGAGTCGATGGACCAGTTTATCACGCTGTCGTGTATCTCCAACCGCATCGGCGGCGACCTCATCAGCACCACTCGCTGGACCGGTGTATCGGCGCAAAAGTTGATCGAAGACTGGAACATCTCGCCTGACGCCCGCTATTTACGTATCGCATCCGCTGACGGATTCGATGAATATGTCGATCTGTCGGTGATCCGGCGCGACGAGCGCGTGATGTTCGCCTATGAATGGGACGGCGTGCCGCTCAAGCAGAAGCACGGTTTCCCGCTGCGTATCTACATCCCCGAACGATATGGCATGAAGCAGCCCAAGTGGATCACCAATATCGAAGTCGTCGGTGAATGGGGTGAAGGTTACTGGGTGCGCCGCGGCTGGTCAGAGGAAGCCATCGTCCAGACTGCATCGGTCGTGGATACGGTCGCGGTGGACGACGCCTTCGAGCAGGACGGTATCACCTATATCCCGGTCGGCGGCATCGCCTACGCCAGTGATCGCGGCATCTCGAAAGTGGAAGTTCAGGTGGATGACGGTGAATGGACAGAAGCACGTCTGCGCGAACCGCTGTCCGAACTCACCTGGGTGGTCTGGCGCTACGATTGGCCGCTTGTAGCAGGCAATCACACCTTCCGCGTGCGCTGCGTGGACGGGCGCGGTACGCCACAAACTGAACGCAACCAGGGCGTGCGTCCCGACGGTGCCACCGGCATCCACTCGCGCCGCGCCGGGGTCTAGACTTGCTGCTGAGCGCGTAATCGCTGCTGGATTTCCCCGGCAGCATTTTTCGCTTCCACATTGAAGTTGTACATGGCCCCCTTGCCGGTGTAAAACACACCAACCAGATACAGGCCAGGATACCCTTGAACCTCACGCCGGCCCTCGTGAGCTTCGTCCAGGCGCACCGGCCAGCCTTTGTCATCGGTCTCCACGTCAATGTCCAGATAATTGAACAGCGCCGGGTGATAGCCGGTCGCCAGAATGACGACATCGACGGCATGGCGTGAGCCGTCGGTCAGCACCACATCAGGGCCGTTGAAACACGCCGGACCATCAACCGGCTTGACCTTCCCGGCTTTGACCGCCCGCACCAGTTCGCGGCCTCGTGTGCCACCTGCCGCTGATGAGTAGCCGTCGGTGTGCGGTACTTTGATCCCGATTCTGTCCAGGTTCCGGTATTGCAGACCCTGGATGTGGCGCAGCAGCGGCGTGCTGATGGCACCCGGTAAATAGTCCGCCAGGATCATCCAGGCGTGCTTGGGCAGACCATACGGCCAGCGCGGGCGTAGGACAACGCCGGTCCGCTGTGAGAACAGCGCCGGTCCCACAACCGTTGGATGGTTGCCCAGTTCGGTCACGATGTCTACCCCGCTGGGACCGTTACCAACTACCATCACACTCTTCCCGGCGAACGAGTCCGGCCCATGATAATCCTGGGCGTGCATGATCTGACCCGAAAAGTGTTCCATGCCGGGTATCTGCGGCATATACGGTGCGCTGAAACGTCCGGTCGCGGCAATCACCGCTGGATACCACTCGGCCCCCTCGCTGGTGATCACGCGCCAGCCTTCGCCCTCTGGCACGGCTTTATATACTTCAACGCCGAGGTGGATGTTCAGCCGGTGTTCTTCGACGAACTCGACCAGATAGCGGTGGTACTGCCTGGCAGTGATGAACATGCCCTGGTGCCAGGGGAACCGCTTACCCGGTAAATGAGAGAAAAAACGCGATGTATTCAGCCGCAGCGACGGATACAGGCTGTTCCAGGTCGAAGCGATATTAGACGCTTTGTCGATCACCCGGTACGAGAGACCGGCCTGCTGCAAGAAGTAGGCGCTGGCAATGCCCGCCGGTCCTGCACCAATCACCAGAATGTCTTCAGCCATGCCCTACTCTCCCGCCACTGCGGTCACTGTCGCAATCAGGCGTTCTCGAACAACCGTCGAGACATGCTGTGCCGTCAGCGGAAACGCCGTCGCCTGCTCGGTGCTGCGAGGAATATAACTGGCTTCAGCGCCTTCGGCGATGGCGGTTGCTGTTGCCCCCAGAAACGGTTGGACCGAAGGCCGGGCCGCTTCATACGTCACCTCGAACCCGGCGGCGTCTTCGGTACTACGGGGCAGCGCCTCATCAATGTACCAATTGCGTGTGAGGAAGATTTGCGTCTCCACACCGGCGAACTCCTCCGCTGGTGCCTGGACTCCCTCAAAACCAACGAGATAAATGCCCACAGCAAAGATCACCACAGCGATCACCGCCATGATGATCCCCGTCTGCCGGTTGGCCGCCTGAACGGTCGGGGTATGCGTGACCATCGGCGGTGGGGCCACATCACTGGCAAGGTAGGTCACCTGCTCGATCAGAGCCTCGCGATCATCGGCGTTTACCGGTTGCAAATGATCGATCATGCGCGGCAGTTGGGTTTCCCCAATAACGACCGGAATCACATGCTGGTGTTTCTCCAACGCCTCAACGATGGCCGGCTGTGTTTCCGGGGAAACCACCGCCACCAACAGCCCATCCGGCTGAATCGTATCCATCACCTCAAATCCGGCCTGCCGCAATGTCTGGCGCAGTGACCCGGCAAGCTCCGCATCTGCCGCGACCAGAGTCACGGTTTTCGTCATCATGTTTGTCCTTTATCCACCAACACAAAGGCGACCGTATGTAGGTCGCCCCCTTGAAAATTCAATTGTAATGCACGCCCCGTTACAGACTATGGCTGGCCCAGAGCAGACACCGGCGCACGATCTCGCGGGCCTCCGGCACATCGAAATCACCCAGAACGTGACCGACGGAGGCATACGCCACGCGGCCCTCGCCCCATTTGCGCGTCCACACCACCGGCATCTCCACGCCATCAATCCAGTAGGCGTGTTCGCCGCTAAAGGTTGTCATCGCCAGGACATCATTGGACGGATCGACATGCATGTAATACTGTTCCGAGTGCATGTCGAAGTCGTTCAACCCGGCGGTGATCGGGTGATCGTGGTTGGTAATGTTCACACGGTAGTCGATGATATTGCCGGGATGGGCCACCCACTGACCACCGACCATAAACTGGTAGTTCACATCTTCACGGAAGGAGTCGGCCATGCCGCCGTGCCAGCCAGCCAGACCGACACCGCTGGCAATCGCCTCACGCAGTCCCGCCGATTGTTCTTTCTCAATTTTGCCCATGGTCCACATCGGGACAATCAAATCCAGGCTCTTGAGTTTCTCAACATCCAGATAGGCATCCAGCGTATCCGAAATCTCGACCTCGTAGTCTGCTTCGCGCATGATCCCCGCGAACAATTCGGTCGTCTCTTTCGGATCGTGACCGTGCCAGCCTCCCCAAACGAACAGTGCTTTTTTCATCGTGAGTATATGCTCCTTTTTTCACTTATCATTATAATCACCATACTGCAATGCTTCCAGACAGGCTT
>CAYQJO010000161.1:0-10102 GCA_964417785.1 uncultured Anaerolineaceae bacterium
AGCAATCATAACAGATTTGTGCAGTTTTGCGCGTATAATTAATGTCGGAAAGATACGGAGATACTTGATGAGAAGACAGCATGTGACATCGGGTACCAGGTGGGAAGAACAGGTTGGATATTCACGGGCGCTGCGCTGCGGCAGTACCGTGTATGTATCTGGCACGACCGCGACCGATGAATTTGGCAATGTGGTCGGAGTTGGTAACGCCTATGCCCAGGCGTTTTACATCTTGGAGAAAATCGAACGCAGTCTCAATGAGGCCGGCGCGTCTATGCGCGAGGTGGTACGCACCCGTATGTATGTGGTCAATGTGGAAGATTGGGAGGCGGTTGGTCGGGCGCATGCAGCCTTTTTCAAGGACATTCGCCCCGCATCGACTCTGGTCGAGGTGAGCCGGTTGATCGGCCCCGACTATCTGGTCGAGATTGAAGTCGAGGCCGTGATTGACAGTTACGCTTAAAAGCCGATGGTGTCTTTGAAGCGGCGCAGTTCTGCGATGTGCTGATCGGCTTTGTTATAGCCCATCGCCATTGTGTTGATGTATACGTGGGTTGCGCCGAGCGGCTGCCATCCAGCGATATAGTCAAGCCATTCGGATTGTGGCGTCTGGGCGGCGTTCAGGCGTACATCGATTCCGAAGTCCGTGCGACCACATTCCGCCAGATAGCCGCGCAAGGTATCCGTAAGTTCCTGTGCCTGATCCATCGGCATGCTGTTGGGCATCCAGCCATCGCCCATGTGGGCCATACGCCGCAGGACGGGATCGGCACCGCCACCAAACCAGATCGGAATGGGGCGCTGGACCGGAAGCGGCTTGATTCCGGCGTCATCGACCGAATCAAATTCGCCGTCGAATGTCACCAGCGGCGCGGTCCATAGTTGGCGCATCAAGTGTTCTTCTACGCGGCGGCCCCGGCGGTGAAAGTCGTAGCCCAGCCCGTCGTATTCGACTTTGTTCCAGCCGATGCCGATTCCCAGGCGCAGCCGTCCGCCAGAGAGCACATCGACCTCCGCCGCCTGTTTGGCGGCCAGAACGGTCTGGCGCTGCGGTAGAATCAGAATGCCGGTGGCAAATTCGATGGTCTGTGTGAGTCCAGCCAGATAGCCGAACAGCACCATCGGCTCGTGAAACGTGTGCTGGTAGGTATAGGGACCGCGCCAGCCGCCGGGACGATCCGGGTTGGCTCCCAGGACATGCTCGTAGGCCAGCAGGTAATCGTAGCCCAGACCTTCGGCGGTCTGGACCAGATCACGGATGGCGGATGGGTCATCCTCTATCTCATATTGTGGAAAAACGAATCCGTATTGCATTTTTGTATTCCTTACGGAACGGGTACAGTCATCGGGTCAAATGGGAACACGATGGGTACAGCGATGAGCGTGATAATCAACATAATCACCAGCATCGGCACACCGATTTTGATGTAATCGACAAAACGATAATTACCCGCTCCCAAAACCAGGGTATTGACCGGTGACGCCACCGGTGAGGCAAACGCCATCGACGCGGCAATCGCAACCCCCATCAGGAACCCATATGGGGCGACTTCCATCTCGGTGGCGATTTGGAGTGCAATCGGTGCCACCAGAACAGCGGTCGCCGTGTTTGAGAGGACCTGGGTGAAGAACGCGGTCAGCAGGAAGAGACCGCCGAGGACCACCGTTGGACCGGAGCCACCGAGTGCTTCGGTCACCTGGAGCGCAGTCTCATTGACCAGACCGACTTTGTTCAGTGCGGTTGCCATCGGCAGCATACCGGCGATCAGCACCAGGCTTTTCCAGTCGATGGCGTCGTAGGCCTCGTCCATTGTCAGGCAGCGCGTCAGCACCATCGCCAGGGCGGCCAGTAATGCTGTCGTGACCAGCGGCAGGGCGTCCATGATGAGGACAACCAGCATGGCACCCAGGACCAGCGCGGCAACCGGTGCGCGGCGCGAGTTGAGAGCGTCCAGCATGGTCTCCGGTTGGCCCAGCAAAACGAAGTCAATGCGGTTTTTGCGCAGCGCCATGATGTCGTGCCAGAGACCCTGAACCAGCAGCGTGTCGCCGAATTCCAGGCGGGTCGTCTGCGTATCGAGGTTAGTCGTACCGGGACGGCGGATGTCCAGAATACTCAAATTATAGGATAGCGCGAAACGTGTTTCTCGCAAGGTGCGTCCAATCAGGGAGGAACGTGGTGGTAGTACGACCTCGGCCACACCGCGCTGGCGGTTGACCAGGGCTTCGTTGCCCGTCTCCGGGTTTTCTTGTAACTCCAGGACCAGTTCCTCGACGGCGCGGTTGATATTGGCCTCCTCACCCTGAACAATGATCACATCATCCTGGCGGAGTACGGTGTTGGCAGTGGGGAAGACGTGCTGGCGGGCGGTCGATTGGATCGTCAGTTGGCGTTCACCGAAGCTGGCGACCGGGATCGCGCCTTCTGGATGCAGCACTTCAATAACATTCAGACCGTAATCGCGTCGCAGTCGCGATTCGCCGATGGTTTTGTCTTTGAGCGGCGACTTGCTGCGCACACGCAGGTAGCCGACCTTCTCGGCAAGTTGATAAAGCTCAACCAGTTCTTCCGGTGACTCCAACTGCTGCTGCTCTTCTTTGCTGCCGTAATCCGGGAGGATGCGGCGTCCGATGGTCAGCATGAAGGCAATGCCCGCGATCAACAGCAGAATGCCAACCGGAGTGTAATCGAAGAACTCGAAGGTCCGGTAAACGTTATCCAGGCCTTGTTCAGCCAGTCGGATGTTTTCTTCGCGCAGTAGATCACTGACGATGATATTGGGTGGTGTACCGATCAGTGTCATGGCACCGCCCAGGAGCGAGCCAAATGAGAGTGGAATCAGCAGCTTGGATGGGCTGATTTTGGCACTCAGTGCAACACCGATGATGGCGGGCATGAGGACGGCGACCGTGCCGGTGTCGCTCATAACGCCGGAAAGTAGTGCGACGGCAATCATGATGACGGCGGTGAGTTTGAGTTCATCGGTCCCGGCCACGCGTAGGATTCGCTGGCCGATCATCGCGGCCAGTCCCGTTTGCAGGACGGCACCGCCGACGATAAACAACGCCGCGATGGTGATAACCGCTGTGCTGGAAAAACCAGCGATAGCTTCAGATGGTGTGAGAATTTCGGTCAGCGTCAGGGCGAGAACCACGCCCAGGGCCACGATATCCACACGCAGTCGTTCGGTGACGAACAGAAAAATGGCAACTACAAGAATAGCAACGACGACCCACATATCTTGAGTCATGTCCATAGTGCGCGAGTTCCCCCATATATCGTATGCGCAAATATCTCTGTTATATCATAGTTGGGAAAATAAACTCTATGGCAAATAGTTGTGGGTCTATCGTTTCCATAGTAGTCCAGAATTTCACATTTGTCCATAAATTTGAAACTTGTTTTCGATGAAATACGTATGGGAATTGGATATACTTCAAGTCTCGGGTATTCCATTCAACCACGAGGAGCCAAGCTATGCCCGAAACATTCGTGCATGTCGATAATCTGACGAAGACCTATGAAACAGCTGCGGGGCCACTGAATGTGCTGCGCGGGATTACAGTGGATTTCCACAAGGGGGAGTTTATTGCGCTGGTCGGTCCATCTGGCGGCGGGAAAACGACTTTACTCAACATGATTACCGGGATCGACACGCCGACAACGGGTTCTGTCACCGTTGGTGGCGTCGATGTTACCCATACCAGAGAACGCAAGCTGACCCGCTGGCGCGGTCGCAGCATCGGTATTGTCTTTCAGTTCTTCCAGCTTCTGCCCACGCTAACGGTAGTACAGAATGTTATGGCACCGATGGACTTTTGCAATGTGCATAATCCGGGTGAGCGTAAAGACAAAGCAATGGCCTTGCTGGAACAGTTCGACATCGCCCATCAGGCGGATAAAACACCTGATATGCTTTCCGGCGGTCAGCAGCAGCGGGTCGCCATCGCACGGGCGCTGGCAAACGACCCACAGCTTATCATTGGTGATGAGCCGACCGGCAATCTGGACCGCATGAGTGCCGCAGTCGTCTTTGAAGCGTTCTACGAATTACAGGAATCCGGTCACACCGTGATCGTGGTGACGCATGACCGCGAACTGGTCAAAGACGTGCCACATGTGCTGCATCTGAGCGATGGTTTGCTGGAATCGACACCACTGGAAGCTGCCGCCCGTCGTCGTACACAAGAACTCCAGGCCCTGCGCCTGCGCGAAATCTAGGGGGAAGCACGCATGTATAAGACGCGCATTCGCAAGATCATCGGTGATGTCTGGTCACGTAAAGGGCGCACGGCACTGGTCGCCATCGCCATCTTTATCGGTGTGACCGGCACCATCGCACTGTTTTCGTTTAGCGACATCATCGTCACGCAGTTACGCGAGGACATCCAGGAAGACGAACTGCCTATGCTCAGCGTTTTCCTGCGCCCCGATGTGGGGGCCTCCATCCCCACGCAGGAGGAGAATGTTCCGTACCTGGAACTGCTTGAGGACGTACCCGGCGTGACCGAACTCCAGGCCAGTGTTGCTGTCAGCACACAGATCAAGCTGGCTGAGGACGACGAGAGCTTCCAGGAGGCGTCGCTCAACGCCTTCAGCCTGCCGTTCGCCGAGATGCTCATCGGTCCGATGCGCCTGGTTGCGGGGGCTTATCCTGGTGCGGGTGAGGTCGCAGTTGAACAGCGTATGGCCGACCGTCTCGACCTGACACCGGGTGACGAAATCTACTTCCGTGTTCTATCTGAGGACGAGAGCGGCGAGATTGGTACGGTGGAGAGCCGTACCGTGAGCGGTGTTGTCTTCCATCCCTATGCCTTCACACCGTTGGATGAAACCATCTACACATCGTATGAAGATGCGACCTATATCGCCGGGTCAACGGGTTACAGCTTGATGCAGGCCCGCTTTACCGATTTTCCGACCGCACAGGATCAGCAGGAAACATTTAACACGGTCATCGCCAACCAGACGCCCTATGGCATCGCTTTTGTCTTCGCCGAAAACCCGGCCCAGAATGGGCAGATTCAGGGAGCGCAAACGCTTGCCAGTACAATGGGCTTCCTGGCGCTGGTGGCGCTGTTGGTCTCCGGCTTTCTGGTGATTAACGTCATCAGCTCGCTGGTGGTGGAGCAAAAGCGCCAGATCGGTGTGATGAAGTCGATGGGGGCCACACGCGGCGATAACTTCTATATCTATGCCGGGATTGCCTTTGTGTACGGCCTCATCGGCGTGATTCCAGGGACGATCCTGGGTATTATCGGCGGCAACGCCATCTCGACTGCCCTGGCACCGGAATTGGGTACCATCGTCGAGGGTTTCAACACCTCACCACCTGCCATCATCCTGGGGGTTGCGGTGGGTTTACTGGTGCCGGTGCTGGCGTCGATCATACCGGTGTGGAACGGCACACGGGTGCGTATCCTGGACGCCATGACCGACCTGGGTATCAGCAGTGATTACGGGTCCGGTCCCATCGCCCGTTTCATCAAGCTGCTGCCGCTGCCAGCCACGATCCGCCAGGGCTTGAGCAATGTCAGCACGAAGAAGGGACGTCTGGCCTTCACGGTTGTCACGCTGTCGATTGCGGCGGGAGCCTTCATGGGGATAGCGGCGGTGTTCAACTCCGTCATTTCGGGCCTTGATATTTATGTGGACAACTTCAATGTCGAAATCGGCATTGCGCCGTCACAGCCGCGTCTTCAAGACGAAATCGTGACGGTGCTTCAGGACAACCTTCAGACCGAGGGCAACAACCTTTTGCGGTCAATTGAACCCGGTTCGCAGCTTCAGGTGGAGTTTGAGGGCTACGAGCCGGTCATTGGTGGGTTCGCACCACCCGGCATTTTCGCCTATGGCTATGATGTCGTCAGCGATACGCCGGCCTTTAACGTCACGGTGACCGAAGGCGATGAGTTGAACGAGGACAATCGCGATAATGGTGTGATCTTCTCCAGCCTGCTGGCTGACAATATGGGCAAGAGCATTGGCGATACCGTCGTCATGAAGGTACCCGGAAACAATGTTGAACTCGAAATCGTGGGTATCTCGGACTTTCCGCTGGATCAAATCTGGATCGACTGGCGCGTGCTGGCCGAATCCACCGGGAATGTTTTCACCCAGGACATTCAATCGCCGTTGGAACTGCCAGAGGAGGCGGCAGCCTTCATCCGTTATGCCAACACGGTACAGTCCGGTGAAATCGAAGTTGCTGCGCTCGGCCTGACGGCAGAGGCGACCGGCTTCCTCGCCGTGCAACTGGTGGAGGGGCAGGTGTTCACTCGTGGTGAGTCAGAGGTGATCGTCAGCGCCAGTCTGGCCGAGACCTATGGTATGGGCGACAGCATCGACCTGACCTCGCCGGCCAGTGATGAAACGCGGACTTTCACCGTGACAGGTGTGTTAGCGCCGACGGTAGTACTGCCGGGGCTGCCGGAGGCTTATGTGGGGCTGTACTGGGAGGACCTGGCGGCGCTTGATGGCGTTAATCTGGAAGGAACGCCAGTCCCCGATGCATATTTCCTGTTAACCACGTTGGATAATCCTGATGCCCGTGATCTGGACCCGATTATCGAGGAAATCGACACTACTATGCTGGAAAATGGCATTACGATAGAGTCGAATAACTTCATCGCCATTATCGACCAGTTCACCGGCGCTTTCTCCACATTCCAGGTGATTTTGCAGATGGTGTCACTGCTCATCGCTGTGGTAGGTGCGCTCGGCCTGCTAACCACGCTTTCGATGAGTGTGTTTGAGCGCCAGAAGGAGATCGGCGTGATGCGCTCTATCGGGGCCAGTTCTACGACCGTTGCCACCCAGTTCCTCACCGAAGGTCTGGTTGTGGGGATTATCTCCTGGGCTTTGGGTTTGCCCATCGGCATATTGATTATGCTGGGTTTGCTCGACATCACCGGGCTGGGTGATACATTCCCGGCCTCGTTCCCGGTCGATGCGGTGATTATCGGCCTGATCGGCATGGTCGTTATCACCACTGTCGCCAGCCTATCACCGGCGCTTTCGGCTGCACGGAAGACCGTTTCCGAAGTGCTGCGTTACCAGTAAAGGAGGAAATCGCATGAGTCTCGTTCAGTTAGACAATGTGGTCAAAGAATATCGGACGAAAGCGGGGCCGTTCCTGGCGTTGAAGGGTGTCAGCCTGGAAATTAATGAGGGTGAGTTTGTCGGTATTGTCGGGCCATCCGGCAGTGGCAAGAGTACTCTGATTAACATGATTACCGGGATCGACCGGCCCACATCCGGCGAGGTTTATGTCGCCGGGGAGCAACTGACCCACATGAACGAAAACCAGGTCGCCAAATGGCGCGGGCGCAATGTGGGTGTCGTGTTCCAGTTCTTCCAGCTTTTGCCGACGTTGACTGTGCTGGAAAACCTGATGATGCCGATGAACTATACCGGCACTTATAAAGGGCAGCGGTCGCAGCGGGCGATGGAGATGTTAGAACTGGTAGATGTACCCGACATCGCCAACAAGTATCCCAGCCAGATTTCGGGCGGCCAGCAGCAGCGAGCCGCCATCGCACGGGCGTTGGTCAACGACCCGGCGCTTCTAGTGGGTGACGAACCGACTGGCAACCTGGATACGGTCTCCGCTGGTTTGATCTTCGCCCTGTTTGAGGACCTTGTATCGCAAGGTAAGACGATTGTGATGGTCACGCACGACAAAGACCTCGCCGGGATGATCCCACGAGTGGAAGAAGTGCGCGATGGTCAGCTTGCCAGAGAAGTTGACGAACGCTTGCGGGCTAAGCAATAATAGAACTGGCACCCAACGCGAAGGAGCGTAGAATGAACATAAACGAACGTGTGGAGAACGGTGTGAGTGTGTTCACACTGGATGGTCGCATCGACACGCAGGGGGCGGTGGATATGGACCTGGCATTGCAGGCTGCCGTTTCCGCTGGCAAGCACAAGATGGTTCTGGATATGTCCGGTGTACGCTACATCAGCAGTGCTGGTCTGCGCACGCTGGCCGATATTCTGACCAAGAACCGCGAGAATGGGGGCGATTTGAAGCTGGTAGCGCTGCCGCCGAAGGTGATGCGTGTGCTGCAAATCATCGGATTTAACAACTTCTTCTCGATTTATGAGACGGTTGACGCCGCTGTCGCTGAGTTCTAATCATATCGGGGTGGGCCGATGGCGCACTCCGTTTCAGTGAGGAGGTCGTTGATGCAATCGTTGGGTGAATTGCGCCTGGAAGCCGCCGTCGAGAATTTGCGCACCGTCTCCTATTTCATCCATGCGCTGGGGGAGCGCCTCGATCTGACGGATAAGACCCTGTATGAGATCGAACTGGCCGTCGATGAAGCGGTTACAAACATCTTCAAGCACGCTTATCCCGATGGCGAACCCGGTCAGATGATGATCGCCGCCGAGGTGTTGAATGGCACAGTGCGCATCACCCTCACCGATTGGGGCGAACCGCTGGACCCGAAAAACATCCGCCCGTTCGATCTGGATGCCCCCATCGAAACCCGGATCAAGGGGGGGATGGGCCTGTATTTCATCAACCAGCTTATGGACACTGTAACGCGAACGACATCGCCTGTGCGCGGTGGGCCGAACACGCTGACCCTGATGAAGCGCATTGAAACGCTCAAGCCCGGTGCACACCGGACCAGCACCATGCGCGAACTGAACGCCATGCTCAATGTCAGTGAAGTGATGACCTTGAGTACCGACCTCGATCACCTGCTGTCGTTGATCGTCAACGAACTGGTCAGCGCAATTGATGCGGAACGCGGCACGCTTTATCTCGTCGATGAAAAAACCGGGCAGCTTTTTTCGCATGTGCTGCTGGAAGAAAGCGGCATACTGCAAGAAATCCGCCTGAATATCGGTGAGGGTATTGCGGGCAAGGTGGCGGCAAGTGGGCGGATTATGAATATCCGCGATTGCACCATCCACCCGGATTTCAACCCGGTGTTCGATGAACGCACCGGTCTACAATCGCGGACGATGCTGGTGGCTCCCATGCATGACCGCCAGGGCAAAATCATCGGCGTGGTGCAGCTCATCAACAAACGCGATGATGTGTTTACCGCCCGTGATGAACGTCTGTTAACTGCGATGACGGCGCAGGCGGCGATCAGTGTGGAGAACGCTCGGCTGTATGCGGAGGATATGCAGCGCCAGTTGCTCAACCAGGAACTTGAGACCGCCCGTGCCATCCAGAAGAGCTTTCTGCCCCAGGAGGTGCCGCAGCATATGGGGTGGGACATCGCCGCTTACTGGCATCCTATGCGTGAGGTGGCCGGTGATTTTTACGACTTTTTCATCCTGCCTGATGGTCGGTTGGCGGTGGTCGTCGCGGATGTGTCGGGGAAAGGTGTACCAGCGGCGCTGTTCATGGCGCTCAGTGTCACGGTGCTGCGCTTTGCAATGGGGTTGAACTTCACGCCGGCGGAGATGCTGAATCACGCCAATACGGGCATGGTCGAGGGCCAGCAGTCCAAGATGTTCACGACCGCCTTCGTCACCTATCTCGATTATGACACGGGTGAGATGCAGTT
Organism: uncultured Anaerolineaceae bacterium; assembly: GCA_964417785.1. Lineage (GTDB taxonomy): Bacteria > Chloroflexota > Anaerolineae > Aggregatilineales > Phototrophicaceae > DAOTUL01. Next base: position 9,535 of record CAYQJO010000161.1, read on the forward strand.
CGCTTCGGCAGGGCATAATCCGCCGCTGCTCTATCGTGCCGAGGAGAGCCGGATTCATTATCTGATGGCCTCTGGTGTGGCAATGGGTGTGTTCCGCGAGGCGCGATTTGTGGAAGAGCGCATCACTATCGGTCATGGCGATGTGCTGGTCCTGTATACCGATGGTATCACCGAGATCATCAACGACGACGAAGAGGAATTCGGTGAGGAGCGGCTAGAAGCCGTTGTGTTGGCCCACCAGCATGAAGCGGCCCAGGTGTTGGTGGACTGCATCATGGAAGCGGTGATGTCCTTTGCTGGTGGTCAGGGCGGCTTTGATGATGAGACGCTGGTGGTGGTCAAACGCGGCGAATAAAGAACTCACCGCTGATCCGACGGTTTCGTGGGTTTCGGGACTGAACCGGGTGCCGGGATGCGGCTGGACATACGGCGAGGGGTTGAACTTACTTCGCTGGTCTGCATTTGCGGATAGTGTGCAAGACAACACCCGGTACCGGACCGGGTGTTGGTCTTTATTATAGACAGGTTGCGGTGGGTTTGAGTTAGTGAAGGGGTGGCAGGTTGGTAA
>CAYQJO010000162.1:0-10085 GCA_964417785.1 uncultured Anaerolineaceae bacterium
TCGGTGCTGCCGGTGGTACTGCCGATCACCATCAGCTACGCGGCACTGCATGCAGCATTCTATTTCATCACGAGGGATTAATGACCGAACTCAAGCAAATCCTTACCAACTCGCAGGTGATCGCCGTCGTCGGTCACTCGGACAAACCCGACCGCACCAGCTACCAGATTGCCCGATTCTTGCGCCGGACCGGTTATAAGGTGTATCCGGTGAATCCGACAGTGACGGAAATCGACGGCGAGACATCCTATGCATCGCTGGCCGACATCCCGGAACCAATCGATATTGTGAATGTTTTCCGGCGGTCGGAACATCTTGAAAACGTGGTGGATGAGGCCATCGCGGTCGGCGCGAAAACCGTGTGGGCGCAACTGGGGGTTATGGACGAAACAGCCGCCGGCAAAGCACAGGCGGCTGGACTGTCGATGGTGATGGATCGTTGTATTAAAATCGAGTACAACCGTCTATTTTAGCCGCGTTCGGCGTGCCACTTTTTAAAAAAGAGATCAGCCTCTTCTTCCGACCAGACAATCCGTTTACGGACATGTTCGGGTGAAATGCGCATGGAGCCACGTAGAATCTCCTGGTGATAGGGGTCGCCGACCAGAAGTGCGACCGGGACGTTGCTGGTGTCAATGCGCATATTCATGCGGCTGCTGGTTTTTCGGGCGGTCTTCAAATTATCCTGGGCGAACTGCTCTACCTGACGAAAATCAAAAATCTGGCCGTAGAGGCTGTTAATATCGACTTCCTTGAACAACTCTTCCAGCCAGCTATAGACCTCAATGGTCACAGAAGCGGAGAGGACACCGAAATATTCGACATTGACGATACGTTTCTCGGCATCATATGACGCCCTGGCGTTTTCAACTTCTAGTGTATGCATAGTGGAGTCCTGCTTTTTCCCTGTCGGTATTGTAGCACCAGTTGTGCGCATAGCAACTTAACATTTACTTCATTTTTTGCTCACATTGGCCCGGTATGTTTGAAACATTTCAGGAGTGATGTCTGTTGACTCGTAAACGTCTTCTAATCAGTCTAACTGTTGTGGTTGTCGCATTGGCGGCTGCCGCCGTTTTCATCTATCAACGTCTGCAGACCGACTCAGTCGTGCTGGCGATCCCCAGTGGCGAACTGACGTTCATCTCAGACCGGAACGGCACCTGGGACATCTTCGTGCTGGATACAGAAGGCATTTTGTACAACCTGACGGCGGACGGTGACGATCAGGACTATTTCGCAAGCTGGTCATTCCAGAGTGATATGATCAACTTCCTGTCCAGTCGCAGCGGCGAGATGGGACCGGCCCAGGTGCGCCCCGACGGCACCGACCTGAAAACCCTGACCATCGCCGAAGCTGTGACCACCGTGCTGTTCGAGGGACGTGTCGATTGGGACCCCGCCTGGAGTCCGGGCGCGGAAAAGCTCGGATGGTCATCGCTGCGTGATTTCAACCTGGAACTGTATCTTTCCGACCCTGACGGTGAGAACCGCCAGCGCATCACCCGTGATGCCGGTCGCGACTGGTTTATGTCGTGGTCGCCGGATGGTGAATACTTCACCTTTAGCTCAGACCGGGCTGGCAACGAAGACGTCTACAAGTACAATCTGACTGATGAAAGCATGACCCGTTTGACTGACAATCCGGCAGACGACATTCACGCGGTGTGGTCACTGGATGGAGAGCGAATCTTGTTTGTATCGGAGCGTGAGAACGGTCTCGTTACCGGCCAGCTTGATATTTATCTCATGGAGCCGGACGGCAGCCAGCAGCGACCGTTAGATGACGAAATTTTCGAGGGTGATCCGACCTACAACGCCGATGGCAGCCAGGTGGCTTTCATGTCGAACGAGAGCGGTACCTGGAGCATTTACGTCATGGATGCCGATGGTGGGAATGTGCGCCGTCTGACTGGCGACGAGTCAAACGATCTGTTTCCAGTGTGGCGTCCGGTGGCTGTGGACTGATGTGGTTTACGTACATCATCGCCCGTACCGCCACTGTTGTGATCGCCGGCCTGATGCTGCTGGTCGCACCAACGGTGGTGATCGGGACATGGCTGCCCGGCGGCATACAGGTCGCATTCATGCACAATCAGGGTAATGAAAGCGCCTGGAACATCTTCCTTCTGGATGTAGACCGCCGGATCGCTGCACCGCTCATCGCCACCGATGCCTGGGAACGCTATCCGGCGTGGTCGCCCGACGGTGAAACCCTCGGTTTTCACGCCAACCCACACAATCATTACGCCCTCTACACTTACCATCTGCCCTCACAAACCATGCAGCAGATGACTGGCGGTGATAGTTTCGCCATCTACGATGAAGCCATGATGGCGTGGTCGCCCGACGGCTCGCAGATTGGATTTCACTCCAATTCGCTCAGCTACGACTATCACCTGTACCTGATGGACGACGATGGCGGCAATATACAACCAGTCTTTGACACACGCTCTACCAGCATCCATATGGATTGGTCACCCGATGGCACGCAGATTGCGTTTGTGATCGAGCGGGATGGCATATACGCGATCCATTCGTTGGACCTGGAAGTGGATAGCCAGGAGAGCCAGATGTTGACGAGTCGCGGATTCTTCCCGGCGTGGTCGCCCGATGGCACACAAATCGCCTTCGTCAGCGACCGTGACGGCCTGGAGACGATTTACATTATGGATGCGGACGGTTCCAACCAGCGCCACCTGACCGGCTCAGTCCTGACGTCTGAGAGCCATCCCATCTGGCTTCCAGACGGGCGGATCATGTTCGCATCGGATCGCAACGGCAATATGAACCTGTACACCATCAATCCTGATGGGACCGATTTACGCCAGATCACCGATCTGGCCGGTGATGAAGACGCTCCGGCGGTGCGTCCCTGATGCGTTTCGAGACGCACCATATCAGCGCACAGCTTGTCCATGCCCTGAACTACAGCGGAGCCGTGCGCGAGATTGTCGATGACGGCGGCGACATCATCCTGCTTAAACTGCGCGGCGGCGAGTCGGTGATGGTGTATCTGATCGAAAGTCCCATCCCACTTTACGAAATCCGCAACATCTTCACCGCCAACACCGAGAAATCGATCCACACGCTGTTTGTTCTATGGAGCGACCTGCTGCTGCCGAGTCATGGACGGGTTTACATCCCGGAGGACTGGCATGAGGGATTGCTGGCAGCTTATGGCGACAAAATCTACGGCTACGAAGTCTATCGCAGCCATATGTATATCTACCCGGTTCACTTCTATCCGATTGGCAGCGCCCCCCACCGCCGCATTGTACACGGAGACCCGGTTGAAATTGGCACCATCGGCTGTGCCACCGTCGAAACCCGGCATCCCGACCTGACAGGGACCTGGTGGGTGGCGGCCTTCGCGGGGTGGACGCAGCCATACGACACCTCAGAACACACATTGGCGGCCTATTACCGGATGCTCAATGTGGCCGAAAGCGCCGACCGGGAGACGATCAAAAGCGCCTATCGTGACCTGGCCCGCCGCTACCATCCCGATCTGAACGACGACCCGGACGCCAACGCCAGGATGCAGGCTATCAACCATGCCTACACGTTGATTATGCAGACATTCGAGGAAAACCCATGATTCGCACACAGCATCAGGACACAACCTTTGAGATTATACTGGACCGGCCCGAAAAACGTAACGCCATCGACTGGTCGATGATGCAGGCATTGCAGCAGGCCATCATCACCGCTGAGCGGACGGCGGGGGTGCGGGCGGTGATTGTACGAGCGGAGGGCGACGCCTTCTCTGCCGGGATTGATCTGCTCGGTTTCCCGCAACTGGTCGAGGCATTCGGCGAAAACTGGCAGGAGAATCTGTTCCCTGTCGCCCATGCTATGCAGGCTGTGTTCAATCGCTTTGAACGGTCATCGCTGCCGGTGATCGCTCTGATGCATGGCTACTGCCTGGGCATAGGGATGGAACTGGCACTGGCCTGCGATTTTCGCGTTGTTGCTGAAGGAACACGGATGGCTCTGCCCGAAAGCCGCCTGGGACTGATCCCGGACGTAGGCGGCACAACCCGACTGACACGGTTAGTTGGTCCCGGACGCGCTAAAGACCTGATTATGACCGGTCGTGATATTCTGCCAGACGAAGCCGAACATTGGGGACTGGTCAACCGGGTGGTGGCCGCAGACGAATTGCGTGACGCGGGCCAGGCTCTGGTCGAGCAACTGGTCCTGGCGGCTCCGCTGGCCGTCAGCTACGCTAAGCGCGTCATTGACGACATCGCCGACATCGACCGGGGTCTGGCACTGGAAGTCTGGGCGCAGAGTGTCCTCATCCGCAGTGAGGACTTCGCCAACGGGGCCAATGCCATACTCACCCGCCAGACTATTGAATGGAAAGGGCAATAGCATCCACCACCGGAATTGAGTATCATGTTTATATCATCTACTGCATCAACGGTCTTGCCATGAGATTACATTTGATTTTTTTGCTGCTACTTATCATTGCTACTGGTGTTGGCGCTCAGGAGTCCGAACCGATCAAGATTCTGGCCTGGGTCGCCGATGGTATCGCACCCGGTGAACAGACCACACCAGGCGACATCGTATTCATTGATGAAAACGGTCCCGGCGAAAGTCTGCTGGCTGTCCCGGCGGACACCCGGCGCATTCAGACCTGCGGTGAGCAGGCCGGATATGCTACCTTTTTCATCGGCAATGACTCCGGCACCCTGTATATGGTGGACCCGGACGACAATCTATATGAGGTGCAGAATAGCGTGAATGCCATGGCGTGCCTGGGCATGGGTTCGCTACAATTCGCGGGCGAGCGCTTCGGCTATATTGATTTTTTGAACGACACGCTCAACAGCACCTATGCCATGGGCTGGCTGTATGTGCGTGAGACCAGCACCCGCAACGAGCTATTCAACTTCGAGAATGTGGTCGATTTTGACCTCCACGACGAGTCGCTGGCCCTGATTAGCTTTTATACTGACGATCAGGGGGCAGCCAACGAAGCCGCTGTGCTGGCATGGGCTGGCGGTGGGCCGAATGAGGTCAGCACATTGTTCACCGATGAAGGCTGTGCATTTCGCAGCGCTCAGATTGTCCAGGTCAGTGCAGAGCAACTGGTCTTCACCATCGGCCAGCGCTGTACCGGCGGCACCGAGTGGGCGCTCTACACGGTCGATCTGACCACGCGCAGCACTAACCGGGCGCTGGTGATCAATGATGTACCGGGCGCTTATCTGCCAGCGGCACGGACGAATACGCTTGTGGCATCGCCCGATGGCAGCGCTGCTTTTGCCACTTACCCGGATGGCCTGGGACAGAACACCGCATTCGTGCAGCCTATCCAACTGGACAATATCCAGGCGGAGCCAGCAGTGTTTAACAACACCATCATGCCGGTGTACATCAACACGACAATCTACCCACGCACCCTGAATACACAGCCGTTGATGTCGCCAGATGGCGCGTGGCTGGCGATGGTCAGCAACAGCCCCAACGACGAAGCCGCGCTCAACCTGATCGAACTGAATGCACCCGACCTGCCGCCAATCACCATCAACGCCCGCAATCGCGGCGACACGATTTCGTCGCTGCAATTTCTACCCGATAGCAGTGGGCTGGTGTTTGTCATCGGCGGCAACAACGGTGACAACAACTCGCTCTTCGCTGTCGATCTGGCGTCGGCATCCGAGAGCCGTCTCACACGCGGGCGCTATGGACGCGCTATGGTGATGGCTCCCGACGGCCAGCGGGTCACAATGACCAACTGGCAGATGGTCGATCAAACCAATCAGGAGAATTATCTGAATCTGGTGACGGTTGATCTGGTCACACGAGAGACGATTATTCTGTTCACTGGTGCGGAAATTGTGGATGACCAACCAGGAGAACAACGACGCTTTGCTTATCCTTTATCCTGGCGCTAAGGAGATAGATGGGAGATGTACCTCAAACCGTATTTGATTATTGGTGTGGGTGTTGGCCTGCTCTTCTTTCTGATCGTGACCTTCTTCGGCGAGTCGGTTGCCAACTGGGGACGCGACCAGCAGTATGAATCCGATATTCGCAGTCAGCGCGTGCTGAGTACGCTGGTCTATGATCCGTTCATTTTTGTGTTCGATCCGGAAAATCAGCCATTCGGAGCGATTATCGCCGGCGTGGCCTGGCCGGCGGTCTTCATCTGGATTCTGCTGGTGATTCTATCGCTGATGATTATCGCCGGGGTGGATGTGTCCTCGAACATCACCGAAGTCACGTTCCTGGACCCATTTGGCTAGAGTAGCAAAGCCATGATGTATTCATCCAGGAATCGACCGTTCTGATAAAACGCCCGCTGGCAGTGACCCTCAATCTTGAAGCCAAACTTCTTGTATAGCTGTACGGCGGGCTTGTTGCGGGTGTAAACTTCGAGCGAAATACGCTTGATGATCCGCGTCTGACGCGCCCATTCGACCGCCTCACGCATCAGGCGTGTGCCGACACCCATCCGGCGATAAGCCTGATCGATATAGATCGCCAGTTCAGCCGTGTGATGAATGGCGTGCAAATGACCGCCCAACAAACGCAAAGACCCCACCAGACGGCCATCGTGTGACACCGCCACCAGAAACAATGAATTCTGCGACCGGGCGAACTGCTCGATCCGTGCGGCTTCGTCTTCGACCGATGCCTCGTATTCCTCCGGTGAATAGGGTGAATCAACACCTGGCTCGGCATGTATACGCAGCATATGGGTGCGAAATGCCTCCGCATCGTCGGCTCTGGCTTCGCGTATGGTGACATTGACAGCGTTCAACATGACGAGGAATATACCACTGGCGAAAGGATATAACCATTCCCGATTGCCTGTGCTAGCATAGGCTCATTGACGCAAAATGAGACAAGCATGTTTAAACTCGAACCCTGGCAGAGTACGCTCTGGATTATGTTTACGGCGCAACTGGCTTCCGCAATTGGCTTTTCCATCATCTTCCCTTTCCTGCCGCTCTATGTCGCCGATCTCGGCAGTTCCCATAACCTGAGCATCGAGTTCCTGGCGGGAATGGTCTTTTCCGCCCAGGCCATCACCATGATGATCGCCTCACCCTTCTGGGGAGCCATCGCCGACCGTTATGGACGTAAGCTGATGGTCGAGCGAGCCATGTTCGGTGGCACGATCATTGTCGGTCTGATGGCATTTGTCGGTTCAGCCGAGGAACTGGTGCTGCTGCGGGCGATCCAGGGCTTGATTACCGGCACGGTCTCGGCGGCGAACGCGCTGGTGGCAGCCAGCGCTCCCCGCAAGAACATGGGTTATGCCATGGCGGTGATCCAGGTGGCTTTGTGGGGTGGGGTCTCGATTGGTCCGATGATCGGCGGTGTGCTGGCCGACCTTTACGGCTATGCCATGCCATTTCTCATCACTGCCGGTTTGTTGTTTGTCAGTGGCATTCTGGTCCACTTCGGCATCCACGAAGAGTTCAGCGCGGAACAGAAAACCAACAACAAGCAGCAGGGATTTGTGGCCGAGTGGCGGCATATCCTGGGTATGCCCGGTGTCATCCAGACTTATTCCATCCGCTTCCTGGCCGGATTGAGCCGGTCGATGCTGGTGCCGATCACGCCGTTATTCGTCGCCGCATTGCTGGCGGGGAACGTGGTGCCGCTGCCCTTGCCGGATTTCCTGGGCGATCTGTCGGTACAGACCGGCGGAGTCAGCACAATCACCGGTCTGGTAGTCGGCATGGCGTCAGCGACGGCAACCGTCAGTGCGATTTACCTGGGGCGGTTGGGCGACCGCATCGGTCATCGCACCATTCTGTTGGTCAGCGCGGTTTGCGCCGCTATCGGCTTTCTGCCGCAGGCGTTCGTGACGGAGGCATGGCAGTTGTTTGTGCTGCAAGCGCTGGCGGGATTAGCTGTGGGTGGTATTGTGGCCGCACCAAGCGCACTCCTGGCGCATTACACCGAACCCGGCGAAGAGGGCGCGGTCTACGGCCTGGATAACTCGGTGGTGGCGGGTGCGCGTGCCGCTGCGCCGCTGGTCGGGGCCTCTATCGCAGCCTGGATCGGGCTGCGGGCGGCATTTGCCAGCGTTGCTGTGCTGTTTGGCGTTATGATCCTGGTGGTGCTGGCGCTGCTGCCCCGGCATCAACCCACCTCGACGGCTGCGGTAGTAGAGGTGGAGAAGTTGCCAGCGTAACGTATTCAGTGTCACTTAATAAACGACACGACGACCTTAATGGACGCATCCCCATCGTTGACCAGGGTAAAACGTTTCGCCGCGGCGGGGACAACGAACGTCTCCGCATAGTTGAAGCGCGGCTGCATTCCACCTGCGGTTTGCAGTGTGACGGTCTTACCTTCGACAAGGCTCATCACCTGGCAGGAGCCGTTCGTCTCGACTTCTACGCATCCACCCGCTTCGATCTCGTAGCGGTACACGTCGTAGAAGTGACGCTGGTGTGTCGGCAGATGAACCAACTGCCAGCCATCACCATTGGCGATTTCGGTCGGTTTGGGCAGCAGTTCGTTCTTCACAACGTCGCCCTGTATCTCGAATCGCAGGTTTTCAAAGGCGCGTTCGATGTTGATGGGGCGCGGTTTGCCGTCGAGGTCGAGGCGCAGCCAGTCGTACATCTTAAACGTGAAGATATACGGCGTCGCGCTGATTTCCAGCACCATGTTGTTCACGCCAGAACAGTGAATTGTACCGTTGGGGATCAGGAACAGGTCATGCTTGTTGGCTGGATGCACCTGCACAAACTTCGCCACATCGACTTCGATGGTATCACGCTGGCTGGCTTCGAGCGCGGCACGGAACTCGTTTGGATCGATCCCTTGCTGGAATCCGAGATAGACTTGTGCGCCCGGTTGCGCATCCAGGATGTAGTAGGTCTCGTCCTGGGTGAACGTCTCACCGAAATGGTGAATGATGAATTCCGGACGTGGGTGGCATTGCAGCGACAGGTTGCCACCGTCGAAGGTATCCAGAAAGTCGAAACGGATTGGGAATTCATAACCGAAGTGGGCAGCGGATTTCCCGGTAATCGCGTAAGGATCGTTGTACATCAGAAAGTCAAACGAGACTTCGAGTAGATGGCCGTCACTCTCGAACATGAGGCCATTTTCCGGAACGATCAGTTCAAACGACCAGGCGTAATTCGGTACGTCCTGCGGAAGCTGTGGGATATGCTGCTTGATCCACTGGCCGCCCCATGCTCCCGGCTCAAACCAGGGTCGCACACGGAAATAGTTTTCGCTCATGGCAGCGAGTCCGGCACGCAGTGCCTCGCCCGACATATACGCGGGTGTTTCCGGACGCTGCGCGTCCACGATCAGGTCAATGTGGCCCAGCAGATGCGCCTTATGCGCGTTCAGTGCGATCCAGTCCACAAAATAGTAACGTTTGTACATCTTCTTCGGGTGATCGGGCCGTGTCGCACCGAGATTGATCACGCTGCCTGCCCGTGAACGGAACTGGATTTCATTTTTAGGCAGGTCGGCATAGACCAACAGCGCGTCATCCCATCCGACCAACGCCGCACCACAGCCATAGACGATGGACACGTCTGCGCCATTGTCGGGTGCGAATTTCGCCAGTTTGCTTGCGTCAAAGAAATCAGCCAGCGTACCGGTGAAGCGCGTCCCAAAGATGGGATCATCGCCGCCGAGAAACGGGTCAACCAGGGCGTTGATTTCTGGTTCCGGCAGATACGAGTCGCGCATGTCGAACCACGCCGCATGGACACCCTGGGTTTTGAGCGCGGCGTCCAGCTTATCGCGGAAGTCGTCCCAGAAGACGCCGGTATAGCCATCGATGGCAACACGCTCATGCTTGCCGATCTGTGCGGCCAGGATATCAAATCCTGTACCGATCCTGCCGTCTCCAACCGGGAACGCCGGATACACGTCATATTGTCCGGCCTCGGTCGGCTGATGCGTTACTGGTGCGAGGTCTTGCGTCGTCTTGCGCTGCATTATACCCTCTTACTCGCGGCGTGATAATCATCATACAACAAGATGGTAATACGAGAACTGCAATTGTGGCTTCGACATGGGGTTCTCAAGAAGCTGCTCAACTTTAGTTGATGCAGAGTGTCACCTTCACCAGTGCCGGT
>CAYQJO010000163.1:0-10023 GCA_964417785.1 uncultured Anaerolineaceae bacterium
GCAAGACCGGACGCGAGACCAGCGGAATCAATGCACTGAGGAAAGCCGCCCAGATCATGATGGTAAACATCGTGCGTGGGTAGGGAGAACGGTCAGCCCAGCGACCGCCAATAAAATGACCGACTGTCAGATAAAGTAGAATCAAACCGATGACATTGGCCCATACAAGATTGCTGGTGCCAAAGACGTTGCCAAGTAAGCGTGATGCCGAGAGTTCGACGGCAAGCGTAGTCATACCACCTACGAAAACGGCGAGATAAATGAGTCGCTTGTTCATAACGATAATGCCGCGGCAATGTCTTCGTTATAGCGCACAGTAAAGGCCGGTATCCGGGTCAGGCGCAGCAGTTCCAGCACAGTCTCAGTGGACGACTCGCCACCAAAGGATTTGGGATCGACCAGTACACACACCGGTTGAATGCCGCGACTCTTGAGTATTTGCGCCTCTCGGACCCAGGTTTTATCGACTGATGCTGTCACGATGACCAGAGTTGTACCCCGTGTAAAATAGGGCGTTTCCAGTGTGAGCATCTGGGCCAATGTGTAGCTGGAAAAACTGCGGGCGACGGATAGACATTCCAGAATGCGTGTCAATTGGCGGCTTCCACGATCCGGTTGGTGAATCTCGCGGTTGGGCGTGTAGGCGGCGAAACCGACCGCCCGTTCCAGGTTGATGAAATACTGGGCGAGTGATGCAGCGACAACAGCGACATACTCTTCGGTGGATGGAGGAATACGTCCATTTGAGGGGATGATGGAACCGATGTTGCCCACACGCCGCACAGATGGTGATTCCACCAACGACGATTGGGAGAAATCAGCAAACAGCCAGATATCTACCAGTGGATCGACCTCGAACTCTTTGACCATCAACCGGTCTTTTCGGGCTGAACTGAGCCAATGAATGCGGTTGAAGCTGTCGCCAGAAACGTATTCGCGCACACCAGAAGCGTTGGTGGTGATGTAGTGGGAACGGCGACGTTGCGCTTCTCCACCGGAAAGCACACCCATCGGCAGTTCAAAACGGTCAATCTGGACAACAGCCGGATAAACCATGATGCGCGACGTGGTCGATAGACGGCGCTGGACGACAAAGAGACCGAACGGATCGCCACTGGTTAGAGTCATAGGGCCAAGTTGAAATTCGCCCCGTGCGCGACACAGGGTTTTTGCCTGCCACTGGTATTCCGTCCGTCCCCACATGGCCGGTACAACCTGACTGGCACGGTGGCCGGGGAGGTCGGAATGGTCGCGCACTTCCAACCATAACTTTGGCAGCATGGTGCGATTGCGCACGACAAAACTTTCCTCTAACAAGCGACCAACCTGCGCACGCGAGGACCGGGTACGCCGGTAGATGCCGATCCACTGGACGGAAAACCAGGACCAGATTAACGCGACCAGCAAAATCGCCACCAGCATGTAGACGAGGTTGAAAAATACGGCCCGTCCAGTAAACAAAGCTGAAATCAAGCTGATGATAATCAAGAGATAGACGACATTGCGGCGATTATGCATGGTTAGCGTGCAGTTGCACCCGGTACCGGGGTAGACATGAGGGCGTCCTGGATGATGGTGCGAGAGGAGACTTTATTAACACGGGCTTCGGGTCCCACAATGATGCGATGGGACAAAGTAACTTCAGCCAGCGCCTTTACATCATCGGGGATGACATAATCCCTACCGGCCATCGCGGCACGGGTCTGTGAAGTCCGAAACAGAGCCAGTGATCCACGCGGGCTGCTGCCGAGATAAACATCAGGATGATGGCGGGTGGAGTTAACCAGATCGACGATGTATCGCTTGACCTCTTCGGCAACATATATCTCACGCACCGATTGTTGTGCCGCAACCAGTTCATCGACACTGACGGCCTGGTTCATGTTGTTGATCGGGTGGCTGTATTGTTGTGCTGAAAGCACGGTGAGTTCTTCGGCGGGGCTGGGATAACCCAGTTGGATTTTGATCAAGAAGCGGTCAAGCTGGGCTTCTGGCAGCGGGAATGTCCCTTCGTATTCAATGGGATTCTGCGTCGCCAAGATAAGAAATGGATCATACATGGGGTAGGTCGCACCATCGACTGTGACCTGGCGCTCTTCCATTGCTTCCAGCAACGCGGCCTGGGTCTTTGGTGTGGCGCGGTTGATTTCGTCTGCCAGCACGATCTGTGCCATGATAGGACCGGGACGGAATTCAAATTCACGGGTCTTCTGGTTAAACAGCGATACCCCAGTGACATCCGATGGCAGCATGTCGGGGGTGAACTGAATGCGGCTGAACGAACACCCAATAGAGCGGGCCAACGCCTTTGCCATCATTGTTTTGCCGACGCCTGGAATGTCCTCAATCAGAATGTGACCCTGCGAAATCAGACCAAGTACGGTCAGGCGAACCTCATTGCGCTTGCCCATGATGACCTGACTTACATTTTGAGCAATACGCTCAGCGACGCTTTGAACGATGGTCACATGCTGGTGTTCATTCGTCCGACGAGTTTGTTCAGACATACTTTTCGCTCTTACTATACGCTATGCAAAGGAAGTATAGCGGAACTTATATTCCTGAACAGACTCGATCCACTTGCCGATAAAGCCGTCATGAGTATAATGAACGCAGGGTGTCTCAAGCCTCCCACATCCTATTTTGAACTATAATTGAGAATGTGGGTCATTTCACTAAGGAGTGCGATCATGGCAAAATCGCGGACTGAGCTTATGGTTGATCGTCTGCGTGATTTACAGGCGACTACACCGGAAATTGAAGCATCTGCGGTGGTGAGTGTGGATGGTCTCATCATGGCATCTTCGCTGCCAGCCGGTGTGGAGGAAGACCGCGTATCGGCCATGTCTGCTGCCATGCTATCGCTTGGTGAGCGAATTTCAAGCGAATTGGGGCGTGGTATGCTGGATCAGGTCTATATTCGCGGTAAGCTGGGCTATGTGATTCTGATGTCGGTTGGCGAAGAAGCGGTTCTGACCACACTGGTCCGTGAGGGTGCAAAGTTGGGGTTGATCTTCCTCGACATGCGCCGCACGGCGGATGACCTGGAAAAACTGGTCTAAATCACGCATATTCAACAAGCCAGTTTCGTAATACCGGCGGGATAGGACATCTTCCCGCCGCAGTTTTTGTTTTATGGGAGGGACGATGGCGGAACCGAAGTATATCTTTTGCACGGGTGGTGTTGTTAGTTCGGTTGGCAAAGGTGTGACCGCAGCCGCAATCGGGCGTATTTTGAAGGCACGCGGTTTGAAGGTGGCTATTCAGAAGCTGGACCCGTATCTCAACGTCGATCCGGGAACGATGAGTCCGTACCAGCACGGTGAGGTGTTCGTGACCGCTGATGGTGCTGAGACCGATCTGGACCTGGGGCATTACGAACGGTTCACCGACGAAAGTCTTGACCGGACCTGCAATATTACGGCTGGGCAGGTTTACGGCCATGTGATCGATAAAGAACGTCGTGGCGACTATCTCGGTGGTACGATCCAGGTCATTCCACACATCACCAACGAAATCAAACGGCGAATTGCGCTGGTTGGCAAGCAAAATGATGCTGATGTGGTGTTGGTCGAAGTTGGTGGTACGGTCGGCGACATCGAAGGTCAACCGTTTTTGGAAGCGATTCGCCAGATGCGGATGAATCTCAAACGCCATAAGTCCCTGAATGTACACGTTACCTTTTTGCCATATATCGGTGCTACAGGCGAGTTGAAGACCAAACCCACCCAGCACAGTGTGCGTGAGTTGCGCAGCACCGGCATCCAGCCCAATGTAATCATCGCCAGAACTGACCATCCAGTCAGCCCGGATGTGATCGAGAAGATAGCGTTGTTTTGTGATGTTGACGACGATGCCGTCATAGCCCTGGAGACGACGGACTTACTGTATGAAGTGCCGCTGGTGCTTGAAGACGCCGGACTTGGTGATTATCTGGTGCGCAAGCTCAAACTGGATGCTCCTCAGGAACCAGATTTGACCGAGTGGCGCAATATGATCCAGCGGATGCGCGAACTCAAAGACCAGGTGACTATCGGCATTGTGGGTAAATACGTTGAACTCCATGATGCCTACATGAGTGTCAAAGAGGCGGCCTTCCATGCAGCCAGTCATCTTGGACAACGATTAGAAATTAAATGGATTCATTCCAGTGACCTGGAAAAGGGTCGGGGATTGGAAGAATTGGAGCGGCTTGACGGGATTATTGTCCCCGGTGGATTCGGCTACCGGGGTGTCGAAGGCAAGGTCAGGACTGCACAGTACGCCCGCGAACACAAAATCCCATATCTTGGCCTATGTCTGGGGATGCAGGTGATGTGTATCGAATTCGCCCGCAATGTACTGCATCTCGAAGAGGCTAATAGCTCAGAATTTGAGGGGTCGGTTTACCACAATGTGATTGATTTGATGCCAGACCAGCGCGAAATTACCGATTTGGGTGGTACGATGCGTCTGGGTCTGTATCCGTGCCGCCTGACATCAGGTACAAAGACCGCATCCGCATACGGTGAGCGGGAGGAAGTTCAAGAGCGGCACCGCCACCGGTTTGAGTTCAACAACAGCTTTCGGGATGTTTTTAATGAGAATGGTATGATCTTCAGCGGTGTCAGTCCGGATGAACGTCTGGTGGAGATTGTCGAGCTTGGCAACCATCCATTTATGATTGGATCACAGTTTCATCCAGAGTTTTTGAGCCGTCCTAACGCGCCACACCCCCTTTTCCAGGCATTTATCAGTGCGGCGATAGACTACCAGCACCCGTCTTCGCCCGTTAACGGACACCAGCATGAGCCGGTGGAGTCCGTGACCGAATCATAAAGGATTTTCGATGAGCGTTGAAAGCTATGTGCTGGCTATGCCGAAGGTCGAACTCAATGTACGGTTCGAAGGTCTGTTTCGCCATCAAACTGTTGTGACTATCGCTGAGCAGAATGATATTCCGACATCAATCAAGCGTTACAACGACTGGGTAAGTTTGCTGCATAAGCCGGATTACACCCGTCTGGACGATTTGTTTGAACAGGTCGCCAGTTGGATACAGTTGCCTGATGATCTCTCTCGGTTGGTCTACGACCTCGGCGTATCGCTGGCAAAAGATAACATCCGCTATGCGGAAATCGCTGTAAATCCGTCACTCCACATGCTGCACAATACCAACCTGGATGACTTTATGAAGGCACTCAACGACGGTCGTGATCGTGTTGAGCGCGGGTGGGGGATCAAGATTGCCTGGGTTATGACTGTGCCGCGCAGCGAGCCGCGCCGTGCTGACGAAACACTGCGTTGGTCGATCAGCGCCGCCGGACGCAAAGCGAATGCCGTCGCCCTGGGGATCAGTGGAGCGGATAATGTTCAGCCCGCCGGCCAGTTTGAGCGGGCATTCCAACTGGCAAGCAAGAAGGAATTTCCCCGTGTTGTTCAGGCTGGTCTCGCAACACAGGAGGAGGGCATTAGAGATGTCCTGACTCACCTGAATCCGTCACGCCTGATTGACGCCTGGGGATTGCTTGATACCCCTGAAATTATTGATCAGGTGGTCGAAAGCGAACTACCGGTTGTAGTCAGTGTGGCGCGGGCAGTTCATCACGGTTATGTCGTAGACCGGGCCGAATATCCGTTGCGACAACTGGTGGATGAGCAGTTCAAAGTGATTCTGAGTGCAGATATGCCGACGATATACGGAACAACCCTTAGTCAGGAATATCAATCAGCAGTAGAAAGCGGTGGCCTCTCGTTGGATGAGCTTGAGGAGATGGCGCTGAACGCTGTGAGATATAGTTATATGCCGGAAGAGGAAAAAGCCGAGATGGAGACAGAATTCCGCGAGACCTATGCGCAACTTCGCAGTCAACATCTTGACTCCATTGCAGAATAGGTGACATACTCTCAAGCCTAAAGGGCCTGCTGGACGATCCCATAATAACGCCGGACCAGATGATCTGGTCCGGCGTTGAGATTTGTTATTCAGTCGGGGTAACGTTGATAATCTGACCTGCTTTCTTGTCGCTTCGGGGCAGTTTGACCGTCAACGAGCCGTTTTTCTTCAGGGACGCACTGGCCTCTTGTGACTTGACCGTTCCCGGTATCCGCACACTGCGGGCAAACGTACCAAACTGCAACTCACGGACAAGATAAGCTTCGGTTGGCATATCCAGATCGTTGCGGGTTTCGCCGCGAATGACCAGAATGCCCTCCTCCATACTGATCTCAAGGCTTGATGTATCCAATCCCAGAATCGGCTCCGTGCGGATCACGATTTCGTCTTCGGTCTGGTAAACATCAACTGCTGGAAAATCAGCCGCGTAACCGGCAGCGTTCTTGATACCCTCGCCGACAGCCTTCGTCAGGGAGTCGCGCAAGTTGACGAATTCCTTCACCGGGTCGAATTTCTGCTCAGACATGTTTGATCCTCTGTGTTGATCGAATTACTCTGTATACGTCATCGACACCGGTGAAGTTGCACCTATACCTCGGTGTATTCACCTTCAACCACATCATCGTCTTCTGGCTGTTGATCACCACCGTCATAAGGTCTGGATGTACCTCCATTGGCTGCTGCCTGATCGCCGGAGTATATTTGCTGGGTCAGCGCATAGGTGGCATTCTGCAATGTCTGGCTTGCGGACCGGATAGCATTAATGTCATCTGATTGCAGCGCATCCTTGAGCGTCTGTACCTGGCTTTCAATGGTAGAGCGGTCGGTTGCCGGGACTTTGTCACCCAACTCGTTCAAGGCTTTCTCGGACTGATAGATTAATGTATCCGCTTCGTTGTGGACCTGCGCCAACTCCTGACGCCGCTGGTCCTCGGCACGGTTCTTATCAGCTTCGTTAACCATATGGTTGACTTCATCATCTGACAGATTGGTCGAAGCCGTCACTGTGATCTTCTGATTCTTGCCGGTTGCTTTATCGGTCGCCGTTACGTTTAGAATGCCATTGACGTCAATATCGAATGTCACCTCAATCTGTGGGATGCCACGCGGTGCTGGGGGGATACCTTCAAGGCGGAATTGTCCCAGGGTCATATTGTCCTGTACCATCGTCCGTTCGCCCTGCAAGACGTGAATGTCCACCGCAGTCTGGTTGTCGGCGGCAGTCGAGAAAATCTCGCTCTTCTGCACCGGAATTGTGGTGTTGCGCTCAATCAGCTTCGTCATGATGCCGCCCATTGTCTCCACACCCAGACTCAGCGGTGTGACATCGAGCAGCAGTACATCTTTTACATCACCGGCGAGGACGCCCGCCTGAAGCGCGGCTCCAATCGCCACCACCTCATCCGGGTTGACGCTCTTATTGGGGGATTTACCTGTTAGCTTTTCGACCAATTCCTGAACCATTGGCATACGGGTAGAGCCACCCACCAACACAACCTCATTAATCTGGCTCTTGTCCATGCCAGCGTCTTTTATGGCCTGTGTAACGGGGCTGTTCAGGCGTTTAAGCAGGTCTTCACTCAGCATCTCAAATTTTGCCCGCGTCAGGGTCAAGTTGAGGTGCTTCGGACCGCTGGCGTCGGCAGTGATGAAGGGCAGATTGATTTCGGTCTGCACGGTATTCGATAGTTCGATCTTGGCCTTTTCTGCCGCTTCTTTGAGACGCTGAAGTGCCTGACGGTCGTTACGCAAATCGACACCGCTATCGGCTTTGAACTCGTCGGCCAACCAGTTGACAATTATCTGATCCCAGTCATCGCCACCCAGACTGGTATCACCACTGGTGGCGCGAACCTCGACAACACCGTCACCGACTTCGAGAATCGACACATCGAAGGTACCACCACCGAGGTCAAAAACCAGAATGGTTTCGGTATGCTTTTTGTCCAGGCCGTAAGCCAGTGAGGCCGCGGTCGGTTCATTGATGATACGCAGCACTTCCAGCCCGGCGATTTTGCCAGCGTCTTTGGTTGCCTGCCGCTGGCTATCGTTGAAGTATGCCGGTACGGTAATAACAGCTTTGGTCACGTCTTCACCCAGGTAGGCTTCGGCATCGCGCTTCAGCTTACCCAGGATCATCGCACTAATTTCCTGCGGTGTGTACTGCTTATTGTTGGCGGGTATCTGGACCCGTGTATCGTTACCTGGACCGGCCATCAACTGATAGGGCATTTCGGTTGATACTTCATCGAAGTTCTTGCCCATAAAGCGCTTGATGGAAAAGACGGTATTTTCAGGGTTGACAACGGCCTGCCCTTTGGCGGACTGGCCCACCAACCGTTCGTTGTTCTTCGTAAATGCAACGACAGATGGGGTTGTGCGATTGCCTTCCGCATTCGGGATTACGGTCGCTTCACCACCCTCCAGAACAGCCACGACAGAGTTTGTTGTACCCAGGTCAATGCCTACGATTTTGCTTCCCATAGTTACTCCACCCTCACTTACAACTGTATTCAGTAACAGTCTAAAATGAGGGTGTCAGAACATCATAGGAAGCATATCGGAAGGGTATAAGAGGCCTATTCGTTGTGCAACAGGTCCAACATTTGCAGGACAACCTGGCGCACACTGGATTTCTGTATCGCCACACACGGCATAACGGTGATGTCGCTGGCCGCTTTTGTACCTCGACGTACCTCTGCCAGACGGGCCGCTCCATCCAGATCACTCTTATTGGCAACAATGATGTATGGGACATTGACGAAATCACTGAACTGGTTGATGAGTTCGGCTGCTTCGGGAAAGGAAGGCGCATCGGTACTGTCCACCAGCACGATGAAGCCGTTCATTTCTTCAGAGAGGATTTCCCACATAAAGTTAAAACGGGTCTGGCCCGGTGTGCCGTAAAGATACAGCGTATCATCATCCAGTTTAACCCGTCCATAGTCCATCGCAACGGTTGTGACCGCTTTAATCCCACGATCCTCTGTTGTGATCTTTCGTTCAGTTGAGACCACATCAATATCGGATATCGTTTTGATGAATTCTGTCTTACCAGAGTTAAACGGCCCCGTTACCACGACCTTGTAGTTCGACACAAGACCCTCCTCAAGGGGGTTCATAGTTTGTTTAATTGTACGGTGATTCGGACAGTGCTGCAAGACAACCCGATCTAGCCGCCACGAAAGTCAATGAAGCGATAGCCAACCCCACGTTCAGTCAAAATATACTTCGGATTAGAGGGGTTCTCCTCGATTTTCTCCCGAAGATAGTTGACATACAAGCGGACGTAGTGGGCCTCATCACGATATTCATACCCCCAGACTTTTGCCAGAAGTTGCTCGTGTGGAACGGTCCAACCGGCGTTCTCAATCAAATGATAGAGCAATCGGTATTCTGTTGGTCGGAGTTTAGCGTGTTCACCGTTTACGATGACTTCGCGGCGGTTGAAATCGACCTGTAAGCGATCATCAATGCGCAGTACCGCCTGATCGGGCGAACTCGATGGCATCTGATCGACACGCCGCAAAACGGCCCGAATACGACTGGATAGCTCGCGTGGACCAAATGGTTTAGTCACATAATCATCTGCACCCAGTTCCAGACCGTATACTTTGTCGTTTTCCTCACCTTTTGCGGTGAGCATAATCACCGGGATACTGGAGAACTCTCGCAGCATGCGCAAAGTCTCGAATCCGTCCAGATCTGGCATCATCACATCCAGTAGAACAAGATCGGGAAGCTTGGTGCGAATTGCTTCAAGCGCTTCGAGACCGCTGTGCGCTTCGAGAACCTGATGGCCTTCCAGTTCCAGGTTCATGCGAATCATGCCGATAATGCGCGGTTCATCGTCAACAACGAGAATCCGCTTGCCTTCTCTACTGCTACGGGGTAGGGTGGACATAGTTCTTAATCAGTCCGGAATGGCATCGGGAATTCAATCTCATCATCCGGGCTGGGCAAAACCTGGATGTAGTTAATGCGCCACCAGGGAAAGATCACGGTAGTAACACCTTCATCAAAGATGGTGAGTTCTTTGTCCGAGCGCTCACGCGGGTTCTTTCCAATAATGATCGTGTCTTTCGGGTCAGGCAGTTGTTCTACATCTACCTTTATAGGCTCTGAATTTGAAATGTGAATGAGCAGAC
>CAYQJO010000164.1:0-9863 GCA_964417785.1 uncultured Anaerolineaceae bacterium
GATACGCCCACCCACACGCCGACCGATACACCGACGCCAACCCACACACCAACGCATACTCCTGTGCCGACGGATGTGGCTCCTGCCCAGGTCACACAGCCAGCACCGGTGCCAATCCTGATCGGTGAGTCAGCCACCGGCGTGATTGATAACGATGTTTATGAGTACCGGTACACATTTAGAGCCGATGCTGGCGCGATCATCTCAGCAGAGATGGCCGCACTTACCGGCAATCTCGACCCGTATTTGGTGTTGGTCGGACCGGATGGCGAGGAACTGTATCACAACGACGATTTCGTGGTACCGGCCTCGGAGAGTCTGCGCGACGCGGAACTGACGGCCCGAATTGAGCAGTTCTCTATTCCGGCAGCCGGTACGTATACACTGGTTGCCACCCGCTTCCGTGACGCATTTGGACCATCAACCGGCGAGTTTCGATTGACCCTCGAAGCCGGAGACGCATCGCCCAATCTGGTCAACTTTGATGAGATTGTTCAGGGCGAGATTCTTAACCGGCAGCCTGAAGTGACGTTTGAATTTGAGGGCCGTCAGGGCGATGTGGTCGATATTCGGATGATCGGCACCAGCGGTGATCTTGACCCGTATCTGGCACTGCTCGCGCCCAACGGTGCCGAAATTGTGAACAATGACGACGATCCCCAGGGCGAACTGGGTTTGAATGCCTACGTCCGTGCCTTTACGCTGCCGGTGGATGGCGTGTATACCATCATTGCGACACGCTATAACCGTGATCTGGGCGACAGCCAGGGCGACTTTGAAATGACATTGGAACGAACTGCAGCGACCACTACCTTGATAAACAGCGGTGAACTTGCCCTGAATGATCCGATCATTGGCTCACTGAGTCTGGACGAATATGCCCGCTTCTACACCTTTGCCGGTGAGGCGGGGCAGATCATCACCCTGACCATGGACAGTCGTACCGGCAATGTCGATCCCTTCTTAATCCTGGTCAGTCCGGATGGCCGTGAACTGGCTCGCAATGACGACCGCTCTGGCAGCGACTTCAACGCCATCATCGACCGGGTGACTCTGCCCGAAACCGGTGAATATACCATCGTGACGACCCGATTCCGCCGCATGTTCGGGGCTACTGCCGGTAACTTTGCGCTCGAAATCACCGAGACAGTTGGTTCTACAGATATTGCGCTGTTAGCGCAGGTTGTCGAGTATGGGCAGGTTGTGACCGGCGTGATAACCGAAGATATGGATACACAAACCTATGTATTCCGGGGTATGGCCGGGGATCGCGTGACGGTGCAGATGCGGTCGATAGATGAAGATGGCGACCTCGACCCGTATTTGATCCTGGAAACCAGTGAAGGCCGGGAGATCGCCCGGAACAGCGATTACCTGTTTGACCGCGATAACATTTTCAACGCGCAGATTAGCAATGTCTTGCTGCCGGAAGATGGGTACTACACGGTGCAGGCGACAATCAGTGAAGGTACGGGCGAGTACATTCTCACGGTCGAACGTGAACAGCAGGCTCAACCGGGTGAGGTGTTGCCGCAGTATGGTGTGCTGCACCCGCTGTACTCGCAGGGGAATGTCGGCAGTGAATCGACTATCTCCTATTTGGCGGCTGGGGATTGGATTATCGGTGAAGACGAGGACCTGCCGGTATACGCTCTGGTGACCTATTTGCTGCCGGAGCGTGATGGTGGCATCAGTGCGGCCAGCCTGAACCTGGATGACTGCTACATCGTGAGTGACGAAGCCATGACGGCGTTCGGTTCGTTGGTGGTGTCGTTGAACCGGTTGTTCCTTTCCGCGCTTGATCTCTCTACTGATTATAATTCGGACGCCGAGGAAATCATCCGGCTGGACAATGAATGCCGCGTGATTGACGTAACATCACAGATTCAGCGAGCGTATCAGGAAGGTTCCAGCTACATCCAGTTCCGGCTGGAATTTGAATCCGCTGCGGTTATCGATAACGATCTGATTGACAGTGTGATCTTCGTCGATCCCTGGCTGGAAATCCGCTAAGGCTTTTCCAGAAAAATACATAGCCCGGTGCGCTACATTTCTGCGGACGGCAATAATGCCGTCCCTACCCACGTTTTCGTAGGGACGCGATTTTTCGCGTCCGCCGTGAGAATAGCTATTTTCTTGGAAACGCCTAAGTGGTATGGTTTTGCGCGACGAAGCGATAACCCACGCCATACTCGTTATGAATATAGGTCGGATTCTTATAATCCGGTTCAATCTTGCGGCGTAAATGGGATACATAAATGCGCGGGTAGTGATGCTCGTTCTTGTATTCCGCGCCCCAGACGGTTTCCAGAATTTGCTGGAAGGTCAGCACTTCGCCGCTGTTCTGGATAAAAATCGCCAGCAGGTTAAATTCGGTCGGTGTCAGGCGGATTTCCCGCTCATCGACCACAATCCGGCGGCTGCTCAGATCGATCTGTAAGTAGTTGTCGGTATAGGTCAGATTGTGACGGGCGGTGGTCTGCGCCATCGTTGCTCGCCGCAGCAGTGCTTTTACGCGAGCATGGAATTCGATGCTGCCCAACGGCTTAATCATATATTCATCGGCCCCGGTGTTGAGGCCTTCTGCGATTTCCTTTTCGCTGACGGCGTGGGCCGTCATCATCAAAATGGGGACATCGGACTCCTGCCGGATGCGCTGGCAAATCTCCAGACCGTTCATCTCCGGCAAGGCCACATCCAGGACTACCAGTTCCGGATTGAACGCCCGGTAAGCATCCAGACCCTTTGCGCCGTTTGACTCGGTCTGGACCTCGTATCCGTTCATTTCGAGTTCGAGCTGAAGGATGCGGCTCAGTTCATCATCGTCCTCGACAATCAGAACGCGAATACCCATCTGCTCTGCTCCGTAATCATTCAATGACAGTTCCTCTATCTATTCTAACGTCTTTTTGGTTTGGGTTGGAATCAAGGTTTTGATCTGCTATGCTCCATTTCGATCTGAAGAATGGGAGAGCAATCTGCTGGTCGTCTTACCCCGTATGTTGACCGATGGCCTGCCCGGACTGGTCGTCTGGTTTGTCGCAGTGTTCTGTGTATTGGGTGCTTATCTCTATCCGCGAGTCCTGTTCATACTGGCGTCTTTGTTGGCGCTTTATATGGCACTGCGCTTTTTGACTGCCGTCCGTGCCAATCTGCGCGGGCGGCGGCGTGTCCGGTCCTGGAAGGCACAAACATGGTGTACCGATGCTGATGTCCATCATCTGGTGATGATTCCCAATTACCACGAACCGGAATCGGTGCTGTCGCAGTCGCTGGAAAACCTCGCCCGGAGTCGCATAGCACCACAGATGACGGTTGTTCTGGCGATGGAGGCCCGCGAGATCGGCTGGCTGCGTAAGGCGCAGGCGTTGGAGGAGCGGTTCGCCGGTTGTTTTGCGCACTTCTTCATCACCAGGCATCCCGACGGCCTGCCGGGTGAAACGCGCAGCAAAGCTGCCAATCTGACCTGGGCTGTGCGTCGCATCCGGCACAAGCTGGTCGATCAACTGCACTATGATCCCGATACCATCATTGTGACCACGATGGACGCGGATACGCTGTGGCATCCGGCGTACTTCGACGCACTGACGCATCACTTCGCCGGTGACCCCCATCGTTACACCCGTTTCTGGCAGGCTCCCATACGCTATCACAGCAACATCTACGACGTGCATCCGCTGGTCCGTTCGATTAATGCCTATTCAACGGCGATGGAACTGGCGTGTCTGGTGGAACCGCGCTGGTTGACCCTGCCGATTTCATCCTATTCGTTGAGCCTGCGACTGCTGGCGGACAGTGGCTACTGGGATGGCGACGTGATCGCGGATGAGTGGCATATGTTCATCAAAGCGTATTTTGCGACGGGTGGGGCAGTTTCTGTAGTGCCGCTCTATCTACCGTTTATGGCGATGGCTGTTACCGGCGAGACTCTGTGGGACACCCTTCGCAATCGTTACCGGCAGTCCTTGCGCCATGCCTGGGGCAGTCAGGAGATGGGTTACACACTGGTTTGTATGGCACAACAGCCGGGGGTATCCGGCGGGTGGCGCATTGTCAGCCGCATCGCCCATGATGTGCTGCTGACCAGTGCTGGCTGGGTGCTGATTTCGTTCGGGACGCAGCTTCCCATCCTGTTCCAGCCATCGACAGTGTCCTTGACCGGTGCGCCCTTTATCCTGTTTCAGCTATCCGCGCTGATGGTGTCGCTTTTCAGCCTGGTGCTGCTGTTGTTGGATATACGCACACGTCCACCGCGTGGTGCTACCCCCTCGCGCATGGAGCAGGCGCAGATTATTGCCGGTTTCTTGCTGCTGCCGGTAATGGCATTGTTGTTTGTGGTCCTGCCGCTTATCCATGCACAGATGCGACTGCTGCTCGGCTTTCCGCTGGAATTCCGGGTGACGCCGAAATCTCTTCCCAATTGACCACGACTCTGCTATGATTGCTGGTCCACGCCGGCTCAATTGGAGACAAGCTACCGTGACGTTAGAACGTGTGCAGAAATTGATGGCACAGGCCGATTATGGTTCGCGCCGTGCCTGCGAAAAAATCATCGAACAAGGCCGTGTCCGGGTTAACGGAAAGGTTATCACCCTGGGCGACAAGGCCGATCCCGCGAAAGATGTGGTCGAAGTCGATGGCGTGACGCTCAAATTTGATGAGATTGAAAAGCGTTACTACGTGTTTTACAAGCCCGTCAACGTTCTCTCGACCAACTCGACCAACCCGGATGAAGACCGCTCGACGGTACGCGAACTGCTGCCTATTGACGGCCATCTGTTCACCATCGGGCGGTTAGACGCCGAGAGCGAAGGGTTGATGGTGCTTACCAATGACGGTGATCTGACCAACAAACTGGCCCACCCACGCTACGAACACACCAAGACCTACAAGGTGACGGTTTACGGCGATCCCACCGAGGAGGACCTGGAGACGTGGCAGAACGGCATTTATCTCGAAGAGGGTAAGACCGCGCCCTGCTATGTCAAAGTCCTGGATAAGACCAAAACGACGACCGTGCTGCGGGTGGTTATGATCGAGGGCAAAAAGCGCCAGATTCGGCGTGTAGCGGCCCGCCTGGGCTATCCGGTCAAGAAATTGATGCGGACCCAGATCGGGCAGCTTGGACTTGGCACGCTGCGTCGGGGTGAGTGGTATCAGTTGGGCGAGGAAGAAGTCGCCGCCATGCAAACGCCCGCAGGCGAATTGAATCAGATCAAGCGTCGTCGCCGGATCATGCGCCAGAACAAACGGCAGCCCAGACCGCATGGCGCGAAACGTCCCTGATTCTACAGTTCAGGCGTATGTCGCCCGTCAGGACCGCTATACGGCCCGGCGGCGCTTCATGCGCTGGTTGATTCATTCAGTCGGATTCCGGTTCCTGGCCCGTGCCGAAATTACCGGTGTGGAGCATATCCCGCCTACAGGTCCCACCATTCTGATGATGAGCCATATCTCGCTGATCGACCCGGTGGTGTGTCTGGGTGCCGTGCGCGACCGCTTTGTCATCCCCATGACCAAGATCGAGAACGCCCGTCACCCTTTGTTTGGTATTCTGGTGTGGGGATGGGGGGCATATACCGTCAACCGCAGTGAGATCGACCGGTCAGCGCTGACCAACTCGATTGAACTGCTCAAAAGCGGGCAGATGATCCTCATTGCGCCCGAAGGCACCCGCCAGAAGAATGGTTTGTCCCGCCCGAAAAATGGCATGGCCTACATCGCCACCAAAGCCAATGCTGTGATTTTACCGGCGGCTATGTCGGGTACAGACACCTACCTGGATCGTTGGAAGCGGCTGCGGCGGGCCGAGGCCCGTGTCACATTCGGCCCGGCCTTTCGCTTCAAAACCGATGGTCGCGCCCACATTCCTCGTGCAGAACTGACACGCATGACGGATGAGGCCATGTATCAACTGGCGCTGGCCCAGCCGGACCCGGCTCAGCGCGGTGTGTACAGTGATCTCACCCAGGCGACGACCGACTACCTGGAATTTGTGAACACACCCGCGCCCGATATTCCCCCGGCGTGAGGCCGGTCAGTTTCTTGAAGACTGTTGCGAAATACTGGCTGCTGGAAAAGCCGACGCTGTAGCCGATGTCGGTGATTGTGCGGGTATTTTCGCGTAAATGGTGTTTGGCGAGGTGAATACGCCGCCGCATCCGATATTCTCCCGGTGGATAGCCAATCTCTTCAACAAAGCGGCGATGAAAGTACCCGGTACTCATATTGGCTGCCTGGGCTGCCTGCTCAACGGTGAAATGCTCGGCCAGGTGGGCGTCCATCCAGGCCAGTGCCGCCTTGATGCCGTCTGATTGTGGTGCGGCAGCCTGCCGGTCATGATCGCGGATGACGCCTGCCAGCAGACCGTGCAGCGCGGAACGGGCGGATAGTGTGGCGTAGGGGCGCTCAGGATGGCGGTGTTCATCGAGAATCTGCTGGAAATAGCCCCGAATCGGGTCGGATGCCGGGAAGAAACGGCAGGTCATGCTGTGGAAGCGCTGTACGATGCCATCAGACTGCGCTGGCGAAAGCGCCGGGAGCGGTTGCTGCTGGTCGAGATGAATTTGTACCCAGAAGACTTCGCATGGATGGAGCATGGCGTTATCGCCGCCGTGCCACTCCCCCGGCCAGTTGATAAACAATGTGCCGGGGCCAACTTGATACAATATATCGTCGGACCACCACTCGGCACTGCCACGATCCATGTAGCAAACCTCATAGACGTTCTGGCGTGCCTGGGGGCGCGGTCCACCGAGTGCCGCCTGCCGGAAAATACCCCGACCCAGACTCGGTACTTCGTCCAGCAGCGAACGGTCGTTCTGGTAGATTTCCATCTCGCTGTTCAAAATTCTCACCTCGAAACTTTGAACGCCAATAATTTTCATCTATTGTATCCTGGAAACGCAACGAATAGACGGAGATATTGGAATGGTATCGCAAGAATTGATCGATCAGTTTGTAAACGAAGGCTATGCAGTGGCACGCGGGTTATTCTCGCCGCAGGAGGTGGAGGCGTACAAGGCGCACTTCATGGCGATGAACAAAACCCGGATGGACAATCTTGATGAACGTCTGGACCCCAACGAACCGCTGGCGAAATATCCGCGCATCATGCAGCCACACCGGCATGACGAAACGAGCCGGAACTGGCTGCTTGATCCGCGTCTCGATACCTGGATGACGGCGCTGCTGGGGGAGTCGCCTTACGCCGTCCAGACCATGTTTTACTTCAAGCCCCCCGGTTCGCGTGGGCAGGCGCTGCACCAGGACCAGTTCTTCCTGCGCGTGCAGCCTGGGACCTGCCTGGCGGCCTGGATGGCGGTGGACGAGTGCGACACAGCTAACGGCTGCCTCCAGGTGGTGTCGGGAACGCAAAATCTGCCGGTGCTTTGCAGCAAGGATGCGGACCCGGACGAGAGCTTTACCCGCGATACAGTCGATCTACCGGAAGGGATGACACCGGTCCCGGTCGAGATGCAGCCGGGCGATGTACTCTTCTTTAACGGGCAGGTGGTACATGGCAGCTATCCCAACGTGACCGCCGACCGCTTCCGCCGCTCTTTGATCGGACATTACATTGTCGCTGAAGCAGAAAAAGTGGCACAATGGTATCATCCGGTGTTGAAAATGGACGGTACTGAAGTTGAACTCGGCACCAGCCAGCACGGCGGCCCCTGTGGTGTGTGGGTGGACCGCGACGGTGGGCAGGTAGCCGAGGTGATTGGCATAGAGACAAGGCAGAATGACTGATGAACACCCGCCAGCGTTTTCAGGCGACCATGCACTACCAGCCGCGTGATCGCTCCCCAATTTGTGACTTTAACTTCTGGGATGAGACCCTGCCAACATGGCACGAGCAGGGTTTGCCCACCTATGTGAATCGCAGAAACAGCGATGATTTTTTCGGTATGGATGTGCTGATTGAGGGGGGCGGAGCCGGTGTGAGCGTCGGCCTGTCGCCAGCTTTCGAGTACAAAGTGCTGGAAGATCGCGGCGATCACGAGATTGTGCAGCAGGAGGACGGCGTCCGGGTGCTGCGCAAGAAGTTCATGGGGTCGATCCCGCAGCACCAGGGGCATCTGCTGGTTGACCGGGAAAGCTGGCGCGAACACTACAAACCCCGGCTGGACCCGGACGATCCATCACGCTATCCGGATGACTGGGACGAACGAGTCAAGGATTGGTGCGATCCCGACCGCGACCATGTGGTTATCTTGCCCGGTGGCAGCCTCTACGGCAAAATCCGCGACTGGATGGGCGTGGAAAATGTCTCCCTCGTCATTTACGACGATCCGGCCTGGTTTGAGGAGATGGTGGAGACCTGCGCTGACTGCATCATCGGCACCCTGACCCGCGTGCTGGAAACCGGCGGGCAGTTCGACGCCTGCGGTATGTGGGAGGATATGGCCTATAATCGCGGTCCGCTCATCAGCCCGAAACATTTCAAGCAGTATCTGGTGCCGCATTACCGCCGCATCACCGATTTGCTCCACCGTTACGGTGTCGATGTGATCTGGTTGGACTGTGATGGCAATATCGAGAAGCTGGTACCGCTGTGGTTTGATGCCGGGGTCAACTGCATGTTCCCGCTGGAAGTGGGGACGTGGGGGGCGGATCCGATTGCCTACCGGCAGCAGTACGGCAAGGACCTGCTCATCATGGGCGGTTTCGATAAGCATATTCTGGCGGAGAGCAAAGCGGCGATTGAGCGCGAGGTTCACCGGCTGACACTGCTGGTGGAACAGGGCGGCTACATCGGTTTCTGTGATCACCGTGTGCCGCCCGATGTTCCGTTAGACAATTACGTTTTCTATCTTGAGACGGTCCGGCGCGAATGGGGCAAAAACACCAATCTGCGTCCGCTACACAGCGCCGAGATCGGCTAGTGCTTTCTCTACGCCGATGCCTTCGTGGATCATGGCGTGGAGAGTCCGCATCATACGACCGGGGTCGGGGGCCTGAATGACGTTGCGTCCGATGAACATACCGCTGGCCCCGGCTTCCAGTGCGCCGTCGACCATTTCCAGAGCTTCGCGCAGGTTGGTGGTCTTCGGTCCACCCGCGATGAGAATGGGCCGGAAGGCGGCTTCCACCACCGTTGCAAACGATTGCGCGTCGCCGCTGTAATCGGTCTTGAGCAGGTCCGCGCCAATCTCCGATGCCATCCGTGTGCCGAGTGCGATATAGCGGGCGTCGTATTCGTTCTCGCCCACGCGCAGCCCTCGCGCCATCGGCTCGATGATGCAGCCCATACCGAGACGATCACACGCCTGGACCATACCTGCGACGGCTTCGACCTGCTGCGCCTCGGCGTCAGGATCGTCGTAGCCGATGAACATATAGGCCAGCACCGCATCGGCACCCAGGCGGCAGGCGTCTTCGACACTGGCGATCATGCGCCCGCGTCCCTCAGCGCTGCCCAGATCGTCCGTCCCGCGCCAGCGATTGGTCCAGTCCACCCGCAGAATCAGCGCCGGAGCGCCGCGTCCGGCGAACACCTGCGGGAAAGTTTTGGCCGTGCCGGGACTGATGAGAAAAGCGTCGGCCCCGGATTCTGCCAGAGTTTCCAGCACCCGTCCGGGATTCAATGTGCCGGCAATTGGCCCCAGATGCAGGCCGTGATCGAAGGCGATCACGGCTGCCCGTCCGCTCTTGGGGTTGAGAATGCGTCCCAACCGAATCGTTTTTCCTGTTGTCATTGGTTCTCCTGATGCAAGTTCGTTAAAAACCCGGAATTGTCTCCGGGCGGGCGGTCCATATCCGCGATACGGTCTCGTCCCAGGTGCGTACACCGCTGGTGGAGTCTGCTGCTTCGACATTACATGCGCCGACGGCTGCCGCCATGTGCAGGCACTCGTCTA
>CAYQJO010000165.1:0-9804 GCA_964417785.1 uncultured Anaerolineaceae bacterium
GGAACAGGGCTTCGTGGTCACGGCGGTAGTTCAGTGTGCGGTAGGTGAGATACAGCTTGATCGCGCCGGATTCGATGTCGCTGAGCAGATCAATGGGGTTGGCCGATTTGATCGCTTCCAGTGTGGCACGGCGCTGCTCAAAATCGACCGGGCGGCGGTTGTCGGGGTCAACGAGACTGAAGCACCACAATTCATTTCCCTGGTAGAAATCAGGCATGCCGGGTGAGGTCATCTTGAGGAGTGTCTGCGTCAGTGCGTTGAAATAGCCGAAAAAGGCGATACGACGCTGGAAGGGATCGAAGGACTGGCGGAAGCGGTCGTCTTCCAGGATATGAATAACGAAATCGGCGATGGCTCTGGCGTAGGCGTCGTTGGGGTTGATCCAGTTGCTATGGGTCTTGGCCTCGTTGATGGCTTTGTGCATGTAACGGATCACCCGGTCGCGGAATGTGTCGAGATCGGTGGTGTCGATGGGGAACGCGCCGATCATCGACTGGTAGAGCAAATACTCGTCGTTGCGTGAGGGAGCGGGTTCGCTGTTGACCATCGACTTTGCGACATTGTTGATATTCGACCATTCGGCCAGCATGTCGCGCCATTCATCGGGCAGTTCGGAAAGCACGCTGATGCGGGCGCGGACATCCTCGCTGCGTTTGGCATCGTGGGTGGAGGTGGTCAGCATGGTGTGGGGGAAGTCTTTATCCACGTTGTAGCTGTGGAAGTCCGCCGGTGTGGACCCGAAGCGCTCCGGGTGTCCGCCGACTTCGTTGAGTGAGGTCAGCCGGTTGTAGATATAGAAGGCGGTATCCTCGACGCTCTTCGCCATGACCGGGCCGGTGATCTGCTGGAACTTCATGATGAATTCGCGCAGGTTTGGGCGCAGGCTTTCCGGGAAGTCGAGCCAGTTGTCCATCAGCAGTGTATCCTGCAAGAAATCGAACATGCTGCCGGGCGTGAGTGGATTGCGCTTCTTGGCGAGTTTAACGGCCTGGCGGATGTAGTAGTCGTCACGCTCAGACGATGTGCCGGGGCCGGTGATATAGGTGCGGTAGATGGGCAGCGCGGCGATGATCTCGCTCATGCCGAAGGCCAGACTGTTCTGGGTGAAACCCCGGTAGCGGCGGTCCTGTTCCACGATGCGGGCGAGTTCGACACTGCGGGCGTCGATCTCGCTGGTCAGGGATTGGGACATGACCAGTTTCTTTGTGTAGTCAGTGAGTTCGGCAAAGTCGATCTCCTCACCAATGAAGTCGCTGTACGTCGTGTTGATGGCGGATTCGTTATCGGCGTTCACCAGCAGGTTGTTGACGGCGTAGAGAAAGTCATAGCCGGTGGTGCCGTAGACGGCCCAGGAAAGGGGTAGCGGCTCGGTCTCGGAAAGGATTTTCTCGACGAGTACATAGACAGGCCAGCGCGGTGGGTATACCTGAGCCTGACGCAGCGCTTCCAGCCGGTCGCTGATGGGGCTGTCGGTTTCAAGTTTGCCCAGACGGTACTCGACGCTGCGGCGCAGATAGGCTTCCTGCAAACGGCGGAAGTAGGCTTCCGGGTCCCACAGGCCGTCGGGGTGGTCGATGCGCAGACCACTGACTTTGCCCTCGGCCAGCAGACTCAGCGCCAGCCGGTGGGTGTCCTCGAAGACCTGCGGGGCTTCGATGCGGATGGCGGCCATGTCGTTGATGTCGAAGAAGCGGCGGTAATTGATCTCATCGGTGGCGACGCGCCAGTAGGACAGGCGATAGGGCTGGCGTGCGAGAATGCCGTCCAGCATATCGAAGCTGGATGGGACTTGCGGATCGCCGTTGACTTTCTCCAGGCCGGCCTGTATGGCGGTGCGGAACACCTCGCTTTTATCGAACAGGCCCAGGAGTCGCCAGCGGATAATCACCTGTTCACGCCGTCGGGCGATGGCCTCATCCGGGTTGCGGGTGGTGTATAGGGGCAAATACTGGATGGAGTGGATGACGCTGGATAATTCCATCTCCACCCAATCCTCATAGCCGCCCTGTTCCAGCAGCAGGTCCAGCACCACCGCCAGGATGATGCCATAGGTATCGGGTGTGATGGGAAATTGGTGTTCGTAGTAGTGCAGGTAGAAATCACCGTGCCAGTAGACGAGTTTCAGCTCTCCGGCTTCCAACACGCGCCCAAAGTGATCGCCCAGGATGGGAATGAGGACTTTGTTATCCAGCAAACGGTTTTGTGGATACCAGTCGATGTCGAAATAGTGGGCGTATTCCGATGACGGACCCTGCTTAAGAACGTCCATCCACCATAGGTTCTCGGTGTTGACGCCCATATGGTTTGGTACGATGTCGAGCAGCAGGCCCATTTCGTGGTCGCGGAGTGTTTCGACAAGCTGGTTAAAATCGTCTTCGCTACCCAGGACCGGGTTGAATTCGTTATAGTTGATGGTGTCATAGCCGTGTGTACTGCCGGAACGTGGGCGGAACAGCGGTGAAGCATACAGATCGCTGATGCCCAGTTCGTGCAGGTAGTCCACCAGAGCGGCGGCGTCCTGGAAGGTGAAATCGGCGTTGAATTGCAGGCGGTAGGTGGCGCGAGGCATGCGCGGACGCTGCATAATCTCGTCCAGAACCGCGTCGATTTGCTCGATCATGAGGTTACACTTTCGTAGATGGCGAAAGATTTGGGAGGCAAGGCGATTACATCTCCGGGTTGATCGGGTGCGCTGGCAACCGATGCGTAGAGCAAGCGCCATTCACCCTCTGCCGGGAGCGATTGGGTTTCGTGCAGGTGGAAATTCATGTAAATTCGCAGACTCTCGCTCTCGGCATACCGACCGAGACAGATCATGCGAGCGTCAGTATCACCATAGATTATGGTATCGGCGCGATTGGGGTTGGTCAGGGCCGGATGCTGGCGGCGCAGGGCCAGCAGATCGCCATAAAGCCGGTATATCTCGGATTGTTCGCGCCGGTCATGGTTGAGTTTGGCTCGCTGAAACGTCGCTTCGGATTGTGGATCGGGTACGGTGCCTTTCCAGGCGAAGGCGGCGAACTCTTCGGCGCGACCTTTGCGCACCGCTTCGACCAGACCGGGGTCGGTGTGGGATACGAAATACTGGAACGGTGCTGTCTCGCCGTATTCTTCGCCCATGAAGATGAGTGGCACATAGGGTGAGGTGAGCAGCAGGGCGGCAGCGATCTTCAGACCATTCAGATCAGTTAACTCGGTGAGGCGCTCGCCCAGCATACGGTTGCCGACCTGATCGTGATTTTGCGTGCAGACAATGAAGCGATCCGCCGGAATATCATGAGATGAGGTGCCGTACCGTCGCTGGCGGGCGGGTGAATACTGGCCGGAATAGGTGAAGCCCTCGCTCAGCACCTTGAGCATCAGGCTGAAATCGGTGTAATCGGCGTAGTAGCCATCAGACTCGCCGGTGAGGGTGCAGTGCAGAACATGGTGCAGGTCGTCCAGCCATTGACCGTCCAACCCGTAGCCGTTGGCCTCGCGGGGAAGTGTTAGCTTGCGGTCGCTGCGGTCGTTCTCGGCGATCAGGTCTACATGGCGGTTATGGTTGGCGGCCCAATTGTGGACAGTGGTCGCCAGTTCTTCCAGGAATGGTCGGGCGGAGAAGTCGAAGAGGGCGTGGGTGGCGTCCAACCGGAGACCATCAATGTGATATTCGTCCAGCCAGTAGACGGCGTTGTCGATGAAGAAGCGGCGCACCGGGTCGCTGTGGGGACCGTCCAGGTTCACGCTATCGCCCCAGGGGCTGTGGTAGCGGTCGGTGAAATAGGGGCCGTAATCCCAGAGGTAGTTGCCCTCCGGTCCCAGGTGGTTGTAGACCACATCCAGGAAGACCGCCAGCCCGGTCTGGTGGGCGGCGTTGACCAGCCGTTTGAATCCGTCCACACCGCCATAGTCGTAATGAGGAGCATAAAGCTGCACCCCGTCATAGCCCCAGTTACGCGAGCCTGGGAACTGGGCCACCGGCATGATATTCAGGGTTGTGATGCCGAAGTCTTTGAGCCGCTGTAAATGTGGGATGATGGCGTCGAAAGTGCCTTCGGGTGTATAGGTGCCGACGTGCAACTCATAGAATACGCTGTTTCGACGTGACGGCGGACACCAGCCGTCGTCGTCCCAATCAAAGGACGGATCGACAATCTGTGAGGGTCCGTGAACGCCATCGGGCTGTTGTCTTGAAGCGGGATCAGGGCGCTCTTTTTCGCCATCAATCCGGTAGACATAGCGGTCGCCGGGTTGTGCATCCAGGCTGGTGCAGGTGAAGTAACCGGCGTCGTTGCGCATCATAGTCAGGTAAGTGTCCTGGCGCAGCAGATGGACTTCGATGTGTTCAGCGATTGGTGACCAGACCACAAAACGTGTCCCGTCGTGGCTGTAAGTCGCCCCGAGCGGTTCTCGATTGAGCATACTGGAATACCTTTCGTGCAGGGAAAATCACGCCCATTATACACGAAAAGCCAGACGGCCCCGTTTGGGACCGCCTGTAATCTGTCAATTGCTGTGTTCAGGAGAGCTTGCTTATTGAACGGGTGGCCGGGTGTAGCTGGCAACCGCATCCTCGCCCCCCAATGATTCGAGGCTGTCGTAAAGTGCCTGAAGCACATAGTCGGCGTTGTGGGCGAATGCACCGGGGTCTTTGGCGACATACTGGTAATTGTAGGCAGCCCGCAGCAGTGTGGGTGTCCACATATTATAGCGATTGTCGCGGCTGACTTCATCGTCATCCACTTCGCCGTTGCCGTTGGTGTCGATGAACCAGTACGGGTAGGAGGCCGGTACGTAGAGGATGGCCTCGCCCAGTGTGTCGGCTGCGTAAGCCTGAATCTGGACCATCAGATCGGTGTGCAGAGTTTCGATCTCGGCAGCAACCGGCTCGGTTACATCGCCGTCACCGTCGTAATCGACCGCTTCTACATTATTGGCTTCCTGGCGGATCAGCATGATGTCTTCTGCTGTCTCCACATCTTCGTGGCAGTCGGTGCAGAAGTCCACACGGTTTTCCAGTGCGTGGGTGTCATGGCAGCTTGTGCAGGTCTGCATGTCCTCAGCGTGGAAAAAGCGTCCGCTGTATTCCTTGCCTTCATATTGAGCAGCACCCTGGGCTTCCGCGCCAAAGAGCGTCGCACCAGCAGCAAAGTAATGCGGGTTGCGGAAGTTGAGGTCCTCGGAGACTTCATCAGGACCGACACCGGCGTTCATGATGGCGTTGGTCACGCTGACCGACGACTCGCGGCCCTGGTGGCAGTTAAGGCAGATATTGTTCGGCTCTTCTTCGCCGAAGGTCACAACGGCACCGCTGGGCATCTCAACCTCGTCCACGACATAGGGTTCGAATTCGTCCGACACATCAACGTGGCAGGTGGTGCAGGCCAGTTCATTCGATGGTTCCATGGCAATCGTGACGCCATGCTCCAGGAAGAAGGGCAGACCGGTGGCCGTGTGACACTTGGTGCAGGAGGCGGCAACCTCGCCGTCTTCATCCCAATGGCGGAACGCTTCGGCGGTTGCGTCGAAGTGACCGGGGTCGTCGCGGTGGGCCAGTGACAGATCGACGCCTTCGTCCATCTGCATGTTGAGTACCTCAATCGAGTCATAGAGCAGTTCGATGTGGTACTTGGCATTGTGGGCGTAGTTGCCGGGGTCCTTCAGCGAGACCTGGTAGTTATAGACAGCCTGGAGCAGATGGCCGGTGAAGGAGTTGTAGCGGTTGCCGTAGTTGGCTTCCTCTTCGCCCGGTTCGCCATCGCCGTCGCCGT
This sequence comes from uncultured Anaerolineaceae bacterium, assembly GCA_964417785.1. GTDB lineage: Bacteria > Chloroflexota > Anaerolineae > Aggregatilineales > Phototrophicaceae > DAOTUL01. The sequence goes on from CAYQJO010000165.1 coordinate 5,754, forward strand.
CGATGAAGAAGTAGGGATAGCTGTGCGAGTCGTAAACGATGGGCGTACCGGCTACGTTGCTGGCGTAAAGCTGGATGGCCTCGTAGAGCATCTCCTGAAGGGTTTCGATCTCTTCGGCAATGCCTTCGCGGATGTCGCCGTCGCCGTCGTAGTCGATCATGGAGCCACTCATGCGGACCTCGACCAGTTCGTCAACGTCGTCCACCAGATGGCAGGTATCGCATTCGTCGATCTTGATTTCGAGTGTGTGCGGGTTGTGGCAGTCGGAGCAGTTATCGTAGCCTTCCACATGCTCAAAGCGCATCTGGTAGGATTTCCCCTCAAACTGGTAGCCGCCCTGAACCTCGGAGCCGTAAACGGAAGCTGCTGCTGCATAGTAGTGGATGTTGATGAAGCCCAGTTCGGGATCGACGGCGTTCATATCGTCCATCAAACCGGCGTTTTCCAGCGCGGCGTTGACCTGAACAGTGGATGCGCGACCCTGATGGCAGACCATACAACGGGTGGCATCGCCCTGGTTCTCAACTTGGAGGCCAGAGGGGAATTCGACCATCGTCAGATGCGACGCGACCGGGTTGTGGCAGGCATCGCAGTTTACGACGGTTCCGATGGGAGCGGGGTTTTCTACCGAGCCGAAGTCGGTATCATCCACACCCAGATAATCGCGGTAGCCCGTTGTCGAATGGCAGGTTGCACACTCTACTGGCACTTCGCCGTCTTCGTCCCAGTGAACAAAGGCTTCGGCTTCAGCGTCTGCGTGGGGAGAGTTCATCCAGGCGTCGTAATAGCCCTGCAAAAACAGGGGGGCAGGTTCTTCACCCTCATCCTGGGCCTGCACAGCCGTTGGCTGTGAGATCAGGAGAACGATACCCGCCACGACGAGCAGAGCGCCGCATAGAACGAGTAAATGATGTTTCTTCATAAGAAGATTCTCCAAAATAACAATAGCATGAGCCGAGACCGACTCTTCTTATGGTTTATTGTCTCAGATATGGCGAGTCAACGCATCAACCGCAAGGTTGATATTAGATCGATAGAGGGGTTGATTTGAGGTGATAGAGGGCGCAGATGAAGCTGCGCCCTACAGTGTTGTGGGTTATGCGTAAGTGTTTATGACCGATTGCACGACGAGCTTGTTTTCCAGGTCGGTCTCAGTGGTGTCGATTTCGATCTCGACGGGTTTACCGGGGAACAGGTGGAAGAAATTATCCGAGAAGCGGCCATCAATCCCACTCAGCCACACATAGAGTGCGGGTCCGGCGGCTTCCAGCGTGACGATGTTGCGCTCACCAACACTGATGCGCATTTGAATGCCGGGGTCGGCCAGTTCGAGGTGCTTCACACGGGCGAATGTCACCAGGTTGCTTGAGACGATCTCGTCGTCGATGGTCAGATCGAGCCACAGGATGAGATTGCGCGGTCCGTGCGTCTGTACCTGCCCATTGAGAGTGAGGGTGGAGACTTTCTGAGTGTGCGAGGCGGCGATACTGGCGGCGATTTTGCCCTCATCGACAACGTGACCGGCGAGGTCGGTCAAACGCCAGCGGATGAGTCCATCGACCGGATCGCGTTTGTCGTTGGTGATATGCAGATCGACAGTGTTGCTTTCCAGGTCTTCGACGGCGGAGAGCAGCACTGGTGCGAAAAAGCGGCGGGCCATGTAGTGCAGGGCCTTCCAGCGTCCGTGATAGTCAATCGAGGCCCAACTGGCGACCGGCCAACAGTCGTTTAACTGCCAGTAGAGCGCACCCATCTGGCGCGGCATGTTGCGCCGCCAACCTTCCACCGCATACTTGATGCCGAGGCCCTGCAAAATCTGGCTCAGCCAGAGCGTCTGGTCAAATGAGGTCGGCAGGCGGAACCAATCCGTCATGTAATGAATGATGGTGCTGTTGCCGATGGCGCTGCGCTGGTGATGCTCCATGACGAAACTGGTGATGTTGCGGTCGGTCGGTTGGGTGTATCCGTGCGTTGTAGCTGGTTCGGGGAAGGATTGGAATCCGAATTCACTGATGAAGCGATGCTCACAGGTCCGGTAGAACTCGAAAGGCTGGCGGCCATGCCAGACCTGCCAGATGTGGACATCGCCGGCGGTCGGGTCCAGCCAGTAGGAGCGGTCGCCACGCGGTGTGTGTGGACTGCACGGCCAGTAGTCGGTCTGTGGGTCCAGTACGCTGACGACTTCCGGCAGGAGTACGTCGTAGAGTGCGCCGTAATCTTCCCAACTCATGGTATGATCGGTCCACTCGTCGCCGACGAGGCCCTGTTCCAGTTCGTTGTTGCCGCACCACAGGGCGAGACTGGGGTGATGGCGAATGCGGCGGACATTGTCTTCGGCTTCGGCGCGGACATTCGTCATGAAGTCCTGGTCGTAAGCCGGATAGGTGGCGCAGGCGAACATGAAATCCTGCCAGACACAGATGCCGAGTTCGTCGCAAATGTCGAAGAACATATCGTATTCGTAGATGCCGCCACCCCACACGCGAATCATATTCATATTGGCAGCGACGGCGTCCTCAAGCAGGCGGCGATAATCTGCTTTGGTCAGTGCGGTGACGAAGGTGTCTGCGGGAATCCAGTTGGCTCCTTTGGCGAAGAAGGATACGCCGTTGGCGACGAACTGGAACGACTCGCCCCATTCATCGTCGTGACAGTCGAGTTGCAGGGTCCGCAGACCGATGCGTTTGGTCCATGAATCGTCACCGGCGGTGACTTCGACAGTATAGAGCGGTTGCTCGCCCATGCCTGCCGGCCACCACAACTGCGGATCGTCGATATCGAGTGCGAGTTCGGCTGTGCCATCTTGCAGATCGGATTCGGTGGTGGCGATGATCGCGCCTTTGTGGGTGATCTGGCAGGTGACTGGCCCATCGTCGGTCGCCGTGACATTGACGGTCAGACTGACTTTGCCTTCAATGGTGTGATCTTGCAGGATATGGACATCGGTCAGCCGGATTTCGTTGTGGGCCACCAGCTCGATGTCGCGCCAGATGCCTGCTGTCACCAGCATGGGACCCCAGTCCCATCCGAAGTTGCTCGGCTGCTTGCGTATCCAACCACCGCTGTTGAGCTTATGATGGCCGACGCCCCAGGCGGGCAGCACACCGCCTTCACGCTCGCGTTCACGGACGTAATTCATGGCGGAAGCAAATGTAACTTCGATGGTATTGTCGCCCGATTGAAGATAGGTTTTTACGTCAAATTCGTAAGTACGGTGCATATTGTCGGTCTGGGCGATCTGGATGCCGTTAACGACGACAGTGGCGATGGTGTCCAGACCATAGCAGCGGAGCAGCACATGGTCATGGGTGAGCAATTCGTCGCTGACATCAAACTGGCGGCGGAACGTCCAGTCGGTCTCGCCAATCCAGAGCAGGTCCAGTTCGTTATCCCGGTAGAAGGGGTCTTCGATCTTACCGGCAGCGCGGAGATCGGTATGGGCGCAGCCGGGTACAGTGGCCGGGAGGGTGTAATCGCCGCCGGAGAGTTCCCAGGTGCCATTTAAGGATTGTATGTGCATGGATGAACCTTTCAATTGGTCGCAGTTGAGCTTGATGGAGTATAACATAAGCGAAGACAGACAGGCGCAATGTTTCCGGCCCCTGTTCTCCGGTGAGGGGTGGCGTGAAGGCCAGAAAGTAGTTGGCATCGGCTGGTAAGGGCGCTATACTGGCCTGTCAGTGTGGTGAACTTTTTTTACTGAAAGGAGACAACGTTGTCATGCTTTGATGCCCTGGATTTTGGGGCGGTCGGCGACGGTGAAGCGAACGACCGTGCAGCCATTCAGAAGGCAATTGACGCCTGTACCGCCAATGGTGGTGGTCAGGTCCGGTTGGCGGCTGGCAAGCAGTTTTTGAGCGGGCAGATCGTCTTGAAGGATCATGTCGATTTGCATCTGGAACCGGGAGCGCGGCTGTTCGCCAGCACTGACCCGGCAGATTACGAGGACCGGGTTTTCGTCAGTGCGTTCAATCGGCTGGCATCTTTCTACAACATGCGCGGGATGTCACATTGCGCCATACCCGTCTGGTGTGGGGCGAAAATGTGCCGG
>CAYQJO010000166.1:0-7675 GCA_964417785.1 uncultured Anaerolineaceae bacterium
CTGGCCGGCCAGACGGCGCTGACCAGTTTTTCGGTTCTTGCGGGTCTCATTCTGGTGGTGTTTGTGGAACCGCCAATCCGCTGGTTTGTCGGCGGCGATGTTTTCAGCGGCGACTGGCGACCGACGATCCTGGCAATTGGCACCTATATCGTCTACATCGCCATTCTGCTGATCGAACCGCTGCGACGATTCTTTGAGTTGCTGCCGCTGCCGCTGGTGGCCCATCTGGTGATTGGCCTGATCGCCATCGTCTGGACACTGGTATTGCGCATTGTGTGGCGGCGTGACCTTTTCGAGCGCTTCCTGGGAATTGAGGAAATCCGTCCAGAGATCGACCTCGGTCCGAAGTCGATTCGCAAGGGCGCACTCGTCACCCAGCAAATCGAGTCTATGACCATAACGGTACCTAAAACGCAATGATCGTTCACAAAAGTCCGGTTTCGGGTGATAATGGAATTGAATGTCGTCATTTATGAGGTCAATTGTGGATAATCCAGACAACCAAACAGCTTATATCCGCCGTCTCGGCGAGCAAATTGTTGCGCTGCTGTTGTGGGCAGCCTCACTTGCAGTGGGTTTTATGTGCTTTGTCTATATTCAGGACCTTACAGGCTATATCACAGCGAGCATCGTCGTGGGTAATATGAGCGATTTCCAGGCTGCACGAGTCGTGCGACTCGTGCAGATGGTGTGGGTCGTCATTTCAGGCATGATCCTGCTGGCGCTGGCCGTCGGTAGTTTTGACTATCACAGCAAGAAGGCGTTCACGTCGCAATCCTGGCGGGTGTTCGCCTGGACATTTGGCATAGAAGCTGCCATCATCCTGCTGCGCGTCATCATTGTGCCAGCACCTCTGTCTTAGCCTGCTCCACCATCATACGGAACAGGTCGGATTCGGTGATAATCCCGACGACATGCATCTCATCATCCACCACCGGTAGTCCGCTGACCTTATGTTCCAGCATGATTCTGGCTGCATTGATGAGCGGCTCATTCGCATGTACGGTGAGGACTTTGCGCGTCATGACGTTTTTGACCTGGAGTTGTGACCACAGATAGTTCAACTCCCAGATGCTCAAGGTCGTGGCTCCTGATGGGCTGGCTTCGCGCACATCCCCAATGGTCACAATACCGGCCAGCCGGTCGTTCTCGACAACCGGCAGCCGCCGAATGTTATGCCGCTGCATGATATCATGCGCCTGTGTAATCGGTGTATCCGGCGTAACTGTGATGACCGAAGGAGTCATCCACTCACGGATAACGAAATCAGTTAACATAATGGCTTTTTCCCCTTTATCTTTTGCGCACCGGAATAATAAAGACTGGGCATTTCGCTGAAGTGAGAACTTTGTTTGCCACACTGCCAAACAACCAGCGATTGATTCCGGATCGACCATGTGTGGACATCACAATAGCGTCAACACCCAGAATCTCGGCTCTCTCCACGATGGCGTTAGCCGGTTCACCGATGACGGTATCGACATCGACCGTCAGACCCTTATCGCGCAGACTTTCAGCAACCTTTTCCAGATATTCCTGCGCGTGTGGAGCGATTTTTTCCTGAACGGCTTCATGTGTCACTTCGTAAGAGGCCAGACCAGCCGGGTAAAACATCGTGGCTGGGTAATCCGGTACGTCCAACGCGGTAAAGAGGGTGATTCGGCCTCTGGACGCGACAATCTGTCTGGCGTATTCCAGGGCGCTTTCCGAAACATCGGAACCGTCAAGAGGGACAAGGATATGCTCTAACATAGTATCACCAACTTTAATTTGTTTTATTTTTCAGATTAACATATTCCACATAATCTGAACAGTATCTAACATCACATTATGGAGCAATTTGTGTCATAATCGGGGCAGGAGGAGTAGCATATGATCTCACCAGCGACCCGAAACAAACGCAGCCAACTGGCGGACTTCATCCAGCGTAAACTCGAACCCGTTGACGCCGTGCAGGGCGTAGTCGCCATAGGCAGTGTCGGGTCCGGTCAGGCAGCTCAAACTTCCGACATCGACGCAGTAGTCTTCATCCACCCTTTCGACGCCTATGTTGTTCCTGCCGAAGCCACCTGGCACGCTGGTGATGACACCTGGCACAGCATCTTTGAACCTGCTGGCGACGGCATCCAGTTCGATTTCAAACGGGTGGACTGGACAGTATGGCGCAGTCCAGCATTCGAGTGGCCGGAATCGATGCGCTCGGAATTGAAAGCAGGTTGGCTGGCTTTCGACCGCACGGGTGAGATCAAAACCGTCATCAACGAGCGCACCCACTACGACGACCAGACCCGGACCCGGCGGTTGGATGAAGCCATCACCTGGCTGGATCAACATCTGGGTGAAGACACGCCGCAAAAAGTATGGCACCGTAGGGGTACGGTGGTTGCCCATGATCGCCTGGAAGCCGCCTATGACTGGCTGATCCGGGCCTTTTTTGCTTACAATCGCTGCTGGCGGCCCTGGCGCAACCGGGAGATGGAGGCCATTCATCGTTTAGACTGGAAACCAGACGATTTTGACGATTACATCCTGGTCGCACTCAACGCACCGTCATACGATTACGCTGGCTATATGGCGCGTGTCGATGTGTTGCGCCGCTGGTTTGGCGTGGTTTTGGCTCAACTTCAGGCCGATAGCGATTATGGCGACGACCCGATCAGCGAGGCGTTTGTTCGGGCCTACGAAGAGCCGGGACGGGCCTGGAATATCGCAGAGTGGCAGGAAAAACACCGGCAGATTTACGGAGATATTGTGTGATGCGAAACCAATTGTATGTTTCAAACTTATCGGAAGCGACCACTGACGAGATAATCCGCGAGATATTCGCTGAGTTCGGCGAGATCGAAAGCATCGAGATGGGTGTGGACGAAACAACGGAAGACCGTTTTGCCCTGGTGACGATGGTGGTCGAAAAACAGGCGACCAAAGCGCTCAACACCCTGAATGGGCGCGAAGTCGAGGGTAATGTCCTGCTGGTTAGCTATCCGCATGTGGATTTGAACCGGCCCCTGCTGCCCAAACAGGCCAAAGCCGCTGCCGCCATCGCCGAGACACTGGATGAGACGGAAGAGGTCCCTGTGCGCCAGATCAACATGCTGGTGCGGCTGTGTGGCAACCGCTTTGCCGAGACCCTGGCGGACGAAGCCAAACGGATCGAGGCTGGTGATGGCATGATGACGCTGGATGGTTCACGCAAACGCACCGTCGGTGGGACGTTTTTCCAGTTGATGCGTGTCCATACCGCACCCGATGTGCGCCGGATCGTCTGGAGTCGCAAAGGTAAGCCGCCGGTGGAAGTGGTCGAAGAGACAACGCAGGAGGTCTGACCCCTCGCACCACCTCCACCAATACCTGCCTACAACATCACCACACGAGCGCGACCGGCCCGGCCTGTGGTCACATGGCGTGTATCAACCACCAGTTGGCTATGATCCAGCACATGCTGCCAATCATAGGTGCTGTGGTCGGTGACAATCACCACACAATCGGCGTTTTGCAGCAGGTTATCGTCATATGGGGTGCATTGCAGCGTACCGTAGCTGTCCATGCGTACCTGGTCGACATAGGGATCGTGGAAGACTACATCGGCCCCCTTGTCCTGAAGCAGACCGATCACATCCAGGGCCGGACTCTCGCGCACGTCGTCCACATCGCGCTTGTAGGCGACGCCCAGTACCACCACCCGCGATCCACGCACAGCTTTGCTATCATCGTTCAGGCCAGCGGTGACTTTATCGACCACATAGATCGGCATGGAGGTGTTGATCTCGCTGGCGAGTTCGATAAAGCGGGCGTTGTAATTGAGGGTTTTGAGCTTCCAACTCAGATAATGCGGGTCCACCGGGATACAGTGACCGCCCAATCCGGGACCGGGATAGAAGGGCATGAAACCGAAGGGCTTGCTGGCAGCGGCTTCGATCACCTCCCAGGCGTCGATCCCCAGCCGGTCGCACATCAGCGCCATCTCGTTGACCAGCCCGATATTGACAGCACGGAAGGTATTTTCCAGTAGTTTGACCATCTCGGCAGTGGTTGTTGAGGAGACCGGCACGACGGTGGAAATCGCAGTCTGATAAAGCACTCGCGCTACGTCGGCGCAGTGCGGTGTGATGCCACCCACGACCTTTGGTGTGTTATGGACTGTGTACGTCTTGTTTCCAGGATCGATCCGCTCCGGGGAGAAGGCGACGAAGATAGATTCACCGGCCTTGAAGCCCTTGTTTTCCAGGCGCGGCAGAATGATCTCCTCGGTTGTGCCGGGGTAGGTGGTGCTTTCCAGGATCACCAGCATACCTTCGTGTGCAATCTCAGCAATCGAGTCGATGGCGCTGATGATATACGACATATCCGGGTCTTTGGTTTTGCGCAGCGGCGTCGGCACGCAGATATTGATGCTATCTATCTGCGCGAGGTCGGCGTAATCGGTGGTGGCCTTCAGCAGGCCCTTCTCCACCAGCGGCGCAAGCTGCTCCGTCGGCACATCCGGAATATAGCTCTCACCCCGTTTGAGCTTTTCGACCTTGTTCGTATCCAGGTCCAGGCCGATGACATGATAACCGACTGCTGCAAATTCCACCGCCAGCGGCAGGCCCACGTAACCCAGGCCCACAACACCCACAACGGCTTCTTTGGATTCAAGCCGGTCCAAAAGTCTTTGTTTTGACGACATACGATCCCTCATCTACTGTCGAGTTTTTGCTGAACAAAGTCTACAGCAGAATCAGGTTGTAGAAAATGGGGTGCATTGTGAAGAATGCACCCCAGAGAGAATATTACCGACTGCTGAGGGTTACATCGAGAGAGAGGGTTTGCCCATCACGGAGGACTTCGAGGGTAAGCGTATCGCCTGGTTCATAGGCATATACGCGATCCGACAGGGTACGCTCCTCATCGACCATATCACCGTCCACGCTCAGGATGATGTCATCTGCCTGCAAACCGGCCTCATCCGCTGCCGAGCCGGGTCGAACCGTGACAATCAGCGCACCGGTATCGACGTTGCCATCTCCAAGTGTCTCAAAAGTCACGCCGAGCAGCGGACGGTTGATTCCACGTAGACCATCAGGGATACGCGAACGAATTTCATCGTTGAAGCGACCTGGCATCATCATGCCGGTGAGCGCCAACAGCGGCGCTTCGATTTCCAACGTCTCGCCGTCACGTTCTACTGTCAGCGTAACCGTACCATCGGGCATGACACCGCGCAGCAAATCACGCAGATCACCCGGTTGCAGCGGTTCACCGTTCACCGCCGTGATGCGGTCGCCAACCTGGAGTCCGGCTTCCGCCAGAACACTGTCGTCATCCAGTTCTCGCACTTCCCAGACATTTTCCTCATCCAGATACACAATATCATCACCACCGATGATGATTTGCATCGGCGACCGATCCTGGCGATTGCGCCCCAGCGTGATCTCCAGTTCCTGAGCTTCGCCATTGCGCAAAATACCCACTGTGATCGTTTCTCCACCCCGGAACGACCGGATCAATTCTACCAGGATGCGGGCTTCTTCTACCGACTCACCGTTGATCGAGGTGATGATGTCGCCAGCCTGCAACCCGGCATCCTCAGCCGGAGAGCCAGAGACGACCGATTCAACCATGAGACCGTCATCGGTATCTTCAACCTGAACACCCAGAAAGCCGACACCACTGCCCCGAAGCCGGGATGAGACTGCAATTTGCTCACCGAGCGTCACCTCCAGATCGAGGGTTTCGCTGTCACGTTCGACGGTAACGGTGATGGTCTCGCCGGGTGCGAACGCGGCCACCTGATCCGCCAGGGTCTCCGCTGTGACCGGTTCACCGTTGATGGCGACAATCACATCATCGACTTCAATCCCGGCAGCGGCTCCCGGTCCACGCCGCATGACCTGGGTGACAACAGCCTGACCGTCATCGTCGGCGCGAAAATTGATACCAACCAGTGGACGCTCATCCTGGGCGGCAGTGACACCGACAGCGGCCAATGCCATCACCAGGACAAGCAACATAGAGATTATGAAACGACGCTTGCTCATTACTACCACTCCTTGATATTCCAAACTACTGGATAGAGTGTAGAGCAAGAGCGTGTTCAAAGTGTGATTGGAATGTAACCGAACTGTAAAACCTACTTGTTCTTGTTGTTGCCCCGTCCACCCAGGAAGCTGCCGAACATATTCGACATGATCCCGCCGCCCTGGTTCATCAGATCGGCACGTTCCTCTTCATCACCCCACAGATTGCGCTGGCGGCGGTTGATCCAGACTTCGTAATCCCTGGATGTCTGTTCCGCCAGACCGCTCAGGGCTGCATCGTCCTTTTCTGCCAGAACTGTCCGTACCTCGCGCAGTTCTGCGATCAACGCATCCAAGTAGCGCACCAGATCGCCGTCACCGGCCATCCAGACCTGTTTCAGATCGTCCGGATGGGTGTCGAACAGATGGCGCGACGCCATGCCAAGCGATGGGTTGATCAGCCGCTGCATATCCGACCAACCCTGACTGCGAGTCAGCAAACGGAACGCGACCACCCCTAGCAGCGACGGCAGAATCTCGGTAGCGGCGTAGAGTGAATCGTGTTCTGCCGGGTCGATAAACTGCGGCGTGGCCCCCAGGATGATACTGAGGTCAGACGCCAGCGAGATGGCTTCCTTGACACAGGTCACACTCGGCATCAACATGATCAGGCCATTATCGAACAGATCATCGGTGGCACGCGACGGTTCATCGGTCCCCTCGAACAGATATTTCGCGTTCACCAATGGTGTTGCGCACACCACATGTACCTCATCGGGCAGTACCTTTTTCGCCAGCGCCAGCGATTTCTGGCTCAGCGGCGACATATCCAGGATGACCGCACCCAACCGCAGCGCCGGCGCGATACGCTGGTACGCGCCTTCGACCTCCCCGATGGGCATAGCGACCACCACCAAATCCGTACCCTCAACCGCCTCATCCGGGCGATTCACCAGCTTATCGACCGCACCGGCTTTCTGGGCCAGCTTGCCGTATTCCGGGTCGGTTTCGTAACCCCGGATGGTGAACTGGTGATCGGATTTCGTCGCATTGTAGCGTTTCAGCGCCAGACCGACCGACGTGCCGGTGCGCTTCAGCCCCAGAATGGTTACAGTGACATCAGCCATAGTGATCTATCCTCAATTTGCATCATCAGCTTGTTTCAAACGGACCAGCAGAGCCATATCCGGATGGCCGTGCCAGCGCTCCAACGGATCGGCGTGATGGGCGATCAGCCAGTACACTCGCTCGGAGACGCCGGTCGGCGCGACCAGTTCCGCACTCCACACCGGGTGATGCTCCACCACCACGAAGGGACGGCACCAGACATTCTCCGGACGGGCCGCACTGCATCGCATATAGACACGCGGAATCAGTTTCCGCACCACCACCGGCAGGGATTTCTCCCACACCGCCAGCGGATAACGGCTCTTGCCCACATCGTGTAACAGCGCCGCCACTGCCAGATCGTGCGGTGTGTCATCGCTCTGAGTCAGCACCGCCCGCAGCACATTCAATCCGTGCAACTGCTCGCTGCGCTGCGTGCGCCGGAACAGCGCAAGCTGCGCTGGTGAAAGATACACCGCTGCCAGATCATAATCCACCGTTTGCGTGAACGCCAGCAAAGCGCGTATTCCCTGCCGCAAACGAGCCACCGCCGCCATCAGACCCCCAGC
>CAYQJO010000166.1:7775-9791 GCA_964417785.1 uncultured Anaerolineaceae bacterium
AACGAGAGCAGGATCAGCCCCAGGAAAACGTACTGCGTGTTCTGGGCGTTGCGCTGCCACCAGATTGCCATGTCCGCCGGTAAAGCCGCCAGCACAATATGCCAGCCATCCAGTGGGAACAGCGGGATCAGGTTGAAGATGAACAGCAGCACATTCCAGAAAATCACCATGAACAGGAAAGTCTCGACAAAACCTGGCAGGTTTCCGAGCAGGTTGTAGGGGATGGCAAAGGCAATCGCCACCAGCAGATTCGAGAGCGGACCCGCCGCCACCGCCGCCAGAAAGCCCCAGCGGGGATTGCGCATGCGGTTGGCCGAAATCGGGGCCGATCCCAGAATGCCGAAACCAATCAGCACAAACATGATGAAACCGGGCCAGTAAATATGGACCGACGGATCGAGCGTGAGACGTCCCTCACGAGCCGGAACGGGATCGCCCATAAGGTGGGCGACGTAATTATGGGCGAATTCATGTATCGTCATGCCGATGAGTACGGAGACCAGGACACCGACAATGACTTCAGGCGATAAATCGTTGAACAGAAGCAACGCAAACTCCGATTATGGTTCTATAGTTATGTCAGTATACATCCCGAAGCGATAAAGCCGCATAAGAACTTGGCTAAAACTGCTCTAAAACCCATAAATATGATATGATCGTAAACGTGGGTATCGCAATGGCAAGAGGAGAATACCCCCTTGAAGCATATGTTGTTATTGATGTCCGATACAGGTGGTGGTCATCGTGCCGCTGCTGAAGCGATTCGTGATGCCCTCTACCTTCTGTACGGCCGCGATGCTGTCCGGGTAGACCTGGTTGATGTATTCAAGCAATCACTTTTCCCCCTCAACTATATGCCAGAGTTCTATCCCTGGATTATCAACAACAGCAAGACGTCCTGGGGCATCGGTTATAATCTGGCGAACAGACCCAAGAGCGTCAACGCCATCTCACACGGCATCTACCTGACCAATGGTCACCGGCTGCGGCGGATGGCCCGCAGTTACCCGGCAGATGTGGTGGTGAGCGTGCATTCGGTCATTACCCGTCCCTCCATGCAGGCATTTTCCACCCTGCACAAACGCCCACCTTTCATCACGGTCGTGACTGATCTGGTCTCCACCCCGGCCTTCTGGTACGAACACCGGGTCGAGAAATGTTTCGTTCCTACCCGTGAAGCGTTCGACCGCGGCCTGGAACATGGCATGCAGGCGGAACAGATGGAGATCGTCGGCCTGCCGGTTCATCCACGCTTCAGCAACGCGATTCAAGAGAAACCTGCCGCTCGTACCGAATTGGGATGGGATCAAGACCTGCCTGCGATTCTTCTGGTGGCCGGTGGTGAGGGCATGGGTCCGCTATACGAGACCGCCCGCGCCATCAACGATATGCGGCTGCGCTGCCAGATTATCATCGTCGCCGGCAAGAACGAACTGCTCAAATCCCGGCTGCAAGCCGCCCAATGGCACCAACCCACCCATATCTACGGTTTTGTGCGCGATATGCCGCGTAAGATGAGCGCTGCCGACATCCTGGTGACTAAAGCCGGACCGGCCACCATCTGCGAAGCATGTATCGCCGGACTTCCGATGATGCTCAGCGACGCCATTCCAGGGCAGGAGACCGGCAACGTGGAATATGTGGTCGAGAACAACGCCGGTATCTACGCTCCCACACCCTACGCCATCGCGGCCTCGGTGCGGTCCTGGCTGGCCGAAGGTCCCGCTGGACTGCGCCGCCGTGCGGAAAACGCTCGCCGGTTAGGTCGCCCGGACGCAGTATGGAAAATCGCTGAGACGGTGTGGGAATACGCGCACCGCCCGCCGATTTCTACAAATCGGCGGCATACGTTTATCGACGATCTACTGGAAGGTCCACGAGAAATCTTCCCGGTAATCAGTTAAAGGAGAAAATCTGTCAACGACCACCCGCTGAAGCGTGTGGCTTGCGGGAAACCGTAGGCCCATGTTGACCAGCCTCAGTCCTTCGGGACTACGTTACGGGCGAATGCATAGG
>CAYQJO010000167.1:0-9763 GCA_964417785.1 uncultured Anaerolineaceae bacterium
AGCCAGAATGTCGAAAGCTTCTGGCAATACATGGCAGAGAATAACACCGATGCTTACGGCAAACCGGTGCCGCAGGCCATGCAGAAAACCGCCGCGAAAATGGTTGGACGATGGCCCAGTGGTGTGCCGCTGGCTCTCGCTCCCGATAGTGATGATAGTGTACTCAGACAAAAAGCGACGGAACTCAAGAATCACAGCCTGCTCAACGACTTTAAGTATCGGCCCGATGATGAACACGGGCTGTCATGTCCATTTGGTTCGCACCTGCGCCGGGGCAACCCCCGTGATTCTCTAGTGGACGATACACCGAGCGAGTCGGGCCGGAATGTGAATCTCCACCGTATCGTGCGGCGTGCTGTCTCCTTCGGCAAGTTGTGTGATCATCAGCTTGACCCGGATTACTTCCACACACACGGCGCGCCGCTCGAAGTCACGCACAATTTCGCCGACGATTACCCGGAAGACCCCGATGGCATCGGTATCCATTTCTTTGGCATCAATACCAGTATCCAACGGCAGTTTGAATTCATCCAGCAAGCATGGAACAATAATGGGAAATTCAACGGTATGTTTTCCAATAAAGACCCGATTGTTGGTGACAATCCGGACCATCTCCCCAGAGTAGATCGCCTGGATAATCATGTCCGTTATGCGGAAAGGAATGTCGATCTGGCGCGACTCCAGCCCAGCGACATGACCATACCGGAGCAACCCGTGCGCCGGCGGTTGGATAACATGCCACGCTTTGTCACGGTACGTGGGGGAGCGTATCTCTTTATTCCAGGCATCGCAGCGCTGCAATTTCTGGCTGAACTCAAATGACAGAAGAACAGGCAATCCAGAAACTCATTGACTTGCTGATTACGCAGGTAAAGCATGACTACCCAGAGGGCATGGTTCGGCGCGACGCGCATGCCAAAGCACATGGCTGTGTTTACGGGGAGTTCATTGTGGAACCCAATCTACCGGAACATTTGCGGGTGGGAATTTTCGAGGAACCGCGAACCATCCCCTGTCGCATCCGCTTCTCAAATAGTGGTGGTACGGGCGGCATCCACCCGGATAAGAATCGGGATGTACGCGGAATGGCGGTCAAACTGGGTGACGATGACACGCAGGATTTCCTGATGGCGAGCCACCCAACGTTTGTAGTCAAAAATGCAACGGACTTCGCGCAGTTAACTGAAGCGCTTGTCTCTCAATCAATCTGGCGGATGTTCATATTCTACCTGGCGCGATTGCGGTTCCGTGAGTTGTACCTGTTGGTTGTGTCGCAAAAGACGTGCGCTAATGTGTTGGGTCAACGCTATTGGAGCATGGTGCCTTACCAGTTGGGACCAGACCAACATGTAAAATATACGACTATTCCGCGCACACCTGTCACTATGATCATGCCATCTGATCCCACACCTGATTTTCTACGCGAACGGCTGCGGCAGCACCTTGCGACAGACGAAGCTGTGTTCGACTTCGCAGTACAGTTGCGCCTGCCGGACATGCCGTTGGACGATGCCCGCAGCCGTTGGAGCGAAAAGCAGTCACCGTTCATCAAGGTCGCCACCATCCGGATACCGTCCCAGTCATTCGAGTCGCCGGAGCAAGAGACGGCGTGTGAGAACCTGTCATATACACCCTGGCACACTCTGCCGGAACATCAGCCAGTTGGCAGCATCAATCGCGCCAGACGTGCAGTCTATGACGCGATTTCACGCTACCGACATGAAGCCAATGATGAGCCATTCAGCTAATCAAAATCTGCGGCTTGATAACCCGTGATCCGATCTTGTTGAGTTCTATGCTTAATTTATCGAACATGTCCTGACCATCGTATACACCGATGATCGCGCCGCCTGATCCAGCGAATTTGGCACTGGCTCCACATGCCCGTGCGGTCTCGACCATTTGCATCTGCCAGCCGGGTAAACGGGATATGCGCTGCCGGGTGTCATAATTCTCATCAATGAGTGTACTCAGCCGCTCCATGTCGTTATCCAGCAGTGCAGATCGACCATCCGCGGCGAGCTGTGCGAAATGCTGCATCGCGTTTACCACTTGCTCTTCACCACGGTCGAAGCGTCCGCGAATGTCGTTATGGAACGTCTCGGTTGGCTCACTCAGATCGGTATGATACGCCAGATACAGCGGCGGCTGGTAATCCAATGCCAATGACTCATATTCATAGCAAGTATAGCCATTGACCTGCTTCTCCTGGGATTTGTCAAAGTCCATGTACACGATATTGCCATAGCACTGAATAACACGGTCCTGCAAACCGCCGGCAATGCCCAGTTCCTCCGTCTCAACCGACAGTGCAAAACTCGGTTGAATCTCCAGCGGCATGTCTACCTCATAGTATTCAAGGAGGCAGCGCAGGGTTGCGATGATAATCGAACTGGACCCGGCCAATCCCACCTGACGCGGAATATTGGACTCATAGCGAACCGAGAAATTGTGCTTGTGGAGTTCGATGTTCTGTAATTGACAATATTCGACAAACCGTTTGATGGTCGCTTTGACCAGACGGATACCGCCGTAATAACCGTGCAACTGCACGTCATTTGCCAGATCATAAATACTGCGGAATCGTGAGCGGTCGTTTTCGGTGAGGACCAATTCTACAGCATCCCATTCGTATAAAACCACTTCCGACCAGAAATTGCGGACACTGATTGCGATGGTCTTGCCGTTGTAGCCGTCAGATGGATTGCCCAGCAGACCCGCACGCGCATGGATGGGCTTGCGAACGATAATCACGTTAGATTCCCTTTATGTATTCACGAACTGCTGGACCGACTTTCTCATCAGCCAGGGCAAATTCGATAAAGGCCCGGAAATACGCCTCGAAATTACCAATATCATAGCGCCGTTCACCTTCGCGCAACCGCACCCCGTAGACTCGATAGCCATCCTGGATCAGCAGGCGGATGGCATCCGTAAGCTGAATCTCACCGCCCTTGCCTGGTTCCACGCGGTCGAGCGCCTCAAAGATTCTCGGCGTGAAGATATAACGGGCAGCAATGGCGAGATTGCTGGGAGCCTCGTCACGAGACGGCTTTTCGACCACATCCAGTAGCTCGAAAAATTCATCATCGGTTTTGGGGCTGGCAACGCCGTATTGCTCAATTTCGGTTTCGGGAACTTCCTCAAACGCGATCACAGCTTCACAATCGTTCTTCTCAAAGCATTGCTGCATCCGGCGCACGACATCGCTTTCAGCGTTCAGGCCGATAATCGAGTCGCCCAGTGCCACCACAAACGACTGGTTACCTACGAATGAACGGGCGCACTGAACAGCATGTCCCAATCCGAGCAACTGCCGCTGGCGGGTGAAAAAGTACCGTGCCTGGAATCGGTCAAATGAAAGTTCGGCAAGCTGCTCTTCTTTGCCTTTTTCACGCAATGCTTCAACGAGTTCCTGGTTGATGTCGAAATGATTCTCGATGGATATTTTACCCGGACCCGTGATAAATAGAATTTGATCGATATCAACCCGGGTCAACTCCTCCACAATATACTGTACGACAGGCTTACGACCAACCGGCAGCATCTCTTTCGGCTGGGATTTTGTGATCGGTAGCAAGCGTGTACCTAGACCTGCAACAGGGATTACTGCGATATTCATCGAAATTATGCGGCGGAAACCACCTGCTTTAGCGGGTGTCGAACCTTCGGTTCGCGAAAGCCGCTTCTCCTTTCTGATAGCTGTATCCGTCTGATTTGTGTAGATGTGTGCAGTAGCGATAGCTGATGCCCTGCACCATTCCTTCGCAGGTGGCGATGTTGAAACTGCCTGAGCTTCGCACCGCCACCCGACCGACATAAATACCGGCTTTCTTGCCCTTCGGCACAACCGCTTTCACGATGTCACCCGTTTGAAACCCGTACTGTACGCGACCGGCTTTCGCTGTCGTGCGCGGGAACCCGTACTTATCTGGGCCTGTTTAACCACTCACCGCAGTGGTGGCGTCACCCCGGAGTGCCTATGCATTCGCCCGTAACGTAGTCCCGAAGGACTGAGGCTGGTCAATATGGACTATACAATCAGTCATGGATTTCGACAAATTGCGGGTTACATTAACCAACGGGCCAGCCAAAAGTCGTCTATAATGCAATCAAGCATGTAAAGAGACCCCCGATGTCCATACGACGCTGGCTGTTCGAAACACCACAATTCAAGGACGAAGACAAAAACCGTTCGGCTCAACTCCTGCATATTATCCTGCTGGCTTACCTTGCGAGTACATTAACATTTCTTGTCATATTGCCCCTGATGACCCCAGATTTGATTGAGCGAGCCTTGTTCGTCATAGCGTTTATCCCGCTCTTTATGATGCTGTTCTGGATGATGCGTCGCGGCTACATTCGTCTGGCGGCCTTTATCCTGCTGGCATTCAACTGGACGATCCTGGTCATGATGAGCCTGGGTGCATCAGGTGTCCATGATCACGGGATTGGTATCCCGCCACAATCGCTCGACCGCATCTTCTCGCCCTTTCATCGTGCCGACAACGCATATGATTTCGATGGCACGGGCCTCGGCCTTGCGATTGTCAAGGAACATGTCGATGCTATGGGCGGGACGATCACCTGCGAGAGCGTGGTTAATGAGGGAACGACTTTTCGTGTGGTGCTGCCTCAAAGTTGAAATAAGTGTTATGCTTGATATAATGATCCAGGGGGGATTTTTGAAAGAAGATTGTTTATGCCAATAACTGACGATCAACACGGCATCGTGTTCGATATACAACGGTTCTCCGTGCATGATGGCCCAGGAATACGGACCTCTGTATTCCTCAAAGGTTGTTCGCTGCGGTGCTTCTGGTGTCATAACCCAGAGTCTATCCGTCCAAAACCGGAAATCCAGTTTGTCGCTGAAAATTGTATTGCCTGCGGAGAATGCCTGCTCATTTGTCCCGACGCAGCCCGGTCTGTAAACGACGCCGGTGAGATCGTCTACAGTCGTCAACAATGTCAGGTATGCGGTACCTGCGTGAAGACCTGTTTTGCCGGTGCGACGCTTCTGGTTGGGCAAGAGATGGCCGTCACGGAGGTTATGAATGAGATCATGGCGGACAGGCAGTTCTATGACACATCCGACGGTGGTGTAACCCTGTCTGGCGGTGAGCCTGTGCTGCAAAAAGCCTTCACACTGGCTGTTCTGTCCCGCTGTCAGGCTGAAGGCATCCATACAGCAATTGAAACCGCCGGGAACTATCACTGGTCCGATCTTGAAGCCCTTTTACCACATATTGATCTGGTGATGATGGACCTCAAGCAGCTTGACCCACAGGCACATCGAGCCGCCACCGGCGTATCAAACGAACGCATTTTGGAAAATGCTCGCCATCTGGCCGATACCCACCTACCCGTGTGGTTTCGCACACCGGTTATCCCAACGGTCAATGACACACCAGAAGCGATCTCCGCTATCGCAACATTTGTGCATGAATTGGTTGATCGGCGGGCAGAAACCACCAATGGTTCCGGCCCCGCACCTATCGAACTTGAGTTGCTGATGTTTCATCAACTGGCATCCGACAAATACCGGAGTCTGGGGCTTGATTATCGCGCTGGTCAGTTGAACCCGATCACAAAAGATCGAATGATAGAACTCGCAAATGTTGCACGATCCTGCGATGTGACGCTGCGCGGAAATTACTGATTAAAGGAGTCATTATGATAGATGCAGTTAACCTGACCTACCAGCAGCGGATTGATGCGCTGCGAGCGACAAAACTGGCGCAAACGCAAGAAAAGCAAGCCGTCATCGGCGCAATGGACCACGATGATTGGGCTTTGGTCCTGCCACCGCCAGAGTTGCGAATGATCGTTGATGCCATTAGTTCATCCGGGATGCCGATCAAGGATGTTTTGCTCAGAGATTTCGAGATTGAATCCAACCATCCCAGCGGTGGTTTTTTTGGTCCAAAACTCTGCGGTGAGAATTTTCGCCGTTTGCTCGAACTACATCCGGTTTACATTGATCCAATGAGTTCACTGGCTGGTGCGTATATGTTCAATTTTACGTCCTACCGGAAACCCCGCTGGAACCCCGATCTCGACTATTCACATTTGCGGCCCGATATTGAGGAGTACGGTCTGATTTCCGGTATCGGTGCATCGCAACACTTCTGCCAGGATCTGACCATCGGCCTTGAGTTGGGCTGGTCGGGCTTGCTCGACAAAATCCGTCACTATCGCAAGGCCAATACGCCTGATGGTGAAAACTTTTACGATGGATTGGAAGCTGTTGTACTGGGCATACAAAACTGGATACAACGCCATGCCGAGGCCGCAAACCAGATGGCACAGGTTGAGCCGGACCCGCAAAAGCGCAACACTCTAAAAATGATGGCTGGTATCAACACCCGTTTGGTCACGGAACCGCCAGAGACCTTCGTCGAAGCCTGCCAATGGATTGTCTGGTATCAGATGGCTGCACGTATGTATAACGGAAGTGGATCGCTGGGCCGGCTGGATGTTCTCTTACAACCTTACTATGATCGGGACCGCGCAGCCGGTAACCTGACCGATGAGGAAGCGACATTCCATGTAGCCTGCCTGCTGCTGCGCGATACCGCCTATTTGCAGTTGGGTGGACCCCATCCCGTCACCGGCGATGATGTAACCAGTCCCCTGTCGTTCCTGGTCCTGGAAGCCATGCACCAGTTAAAAACCCCAACCAATGTAGGCGTCTGTGTTGGCGATCAGACTGACCTTGAATTGCTGCGTCGTGGTGTGGAAATCTTGTTCGAGGATAAGCAAGGCTGTCCGAAATTCCTGGGTGTGGATAACACCACCAACGGCTATCTCAACAACGGTTATTCGTCAGAATTGGCGCGGTCTCGTGCCTACTCCGGGTGCCACTGGTCAGCCGTGCCAGGCCGCGAATACACAATCAACGACTGCATCAAGATCAATATGGCTCTGGTGTTTGATATTGCCCTGCGTGATATGATGAAGAACGCAGAACCAAGTATGGAAACACTCTGGCAGTATTTTGAGAAGCACCTGCAATATGCCGTTGACGTCGTAGCCGCCAGCCTGGATTACCATGTTGAGCATATGCACCAGGTTTTCCCGGAACTGGTACTCGATCTGTGCTGCTATGGTCCGATAGAGAAAGGTATCGACGCCTCAAATGGCGGAGTCGAACTTATCAACTTTGGTGTTGATGGTGCGGCATTAGCAACTGTCGCTGATTCTATGGCTGCAATTGAACAGCGCATTAAGCACGAAAAGCGCCTGACCTGGGATGAACTGCTGCATCATCTGGATACCGACTGGTCCGCTGCCAATGGCGAACGCACCCGTCTAATGATGCACAGCATCCAGCGATACGGTCATGGCAATACCTTTGCTGATGAATACGCTGCCAGAGTGTCAAGTCTCTTTATCCGTCTGGTCAAGTCAAAGCCAACTCCAGCGGGATATAACATGATCCCGGCGTTCTTCTCCTGGGCCAACACTATCAGCCTCGGCAAAAAGCTGGGTGCCACGCCCAATGGACGCCATGCCGCAGCGCCGATTTCACATGGAGCCAGCCCTGATCCCGGATTCCGCAAAGATGGCGCACCGACTGCAATGGCGGTCGCAGTTGCATCTGTCCAGTCGGCTTACGGCAATGCTTCGCCAATGCAAATCGACATGGAACCAACCCTTTCAAAGGACGAAGGCGGTGTTGACAATGTGGTTAGCCTCATCAAGACGCATTTTGACCTGGGCGGTACGCAGATCAACATGAATGTGGTGAACAAAGAACAGATTCTCGAAGCTCACAAAGATCCTGGTAAGTATCCAGACCTGGTTGTACGTGTGACGGGCTTCAGTGCCTATTTCGCCAGCCTATCACCGGAGTTCCGGCAGCTTGTGGTGGACCGCATTATTGCTGGTTGAGCATCAAAGGTTGCTGGTTCAGCGGAGTGGATTTCCGGCCCTGGGTTGACCAGTATTTGACCCTGCGAGCGGAAGCGTCACATGCCCCATAGGGGACTCGAACCCCTGTTTTGGCCTTGAGAGGGCCACGTCCTGGGCCACTAGACGAATGGGGCATCTCTCAACAACTGCATTCTACCGGTTTGCCTCCATCGGGTCAAGAGTGACATTCCGCCGATGAGCCGTCAGGTTAAGTCTGCCATTGTGCGTTATACTACAAGAATTAGCATCAAATCGTCATCCAGGAAGGTCAGGCTATGAAAGCGATACAGCGGATCGTTATGGTTCTGGTTCTCCTGGTGTTTGCGGCAGCCTGTAACCTGACCGCAGCACCCGAAGAAGAACTGGAGATCACCGATGTTCCTACCAATACCCCCCTCCCCTCACGCACACCGATTACGAGCGGCGCGATCCCCACATCGGTACAGGTGACATCCTTACCGGTACCGACCCGTGACTTCTCGCCGCCGACCAGCATTCCGACGCGGGTATTTATCCCACCTGCCATCGTGCAACCAACCACCACATCACTTCCGGTGAGCCTCTTCATTTTATCGCCAATACCCAGTAACACCGTCGCTGGCAGCGTGCGCGTGGTCGGGTCGGCTATCCACCCAGAATTCCTGCAATATCAGCTTGAATACGGCCCCGATCCCAATCCGTCTGGCTTGTGGTTCCCGATCACCGGCGCGGTGCAATCGCCAGTATCGAACGGCCTGTTGGGGGTCTGGAATACAACCGGCATCCAGGATGGCAGCTACCAGCTTCGGCTGCGTCTGTTTCTCCGTAACGGGAGTAACTGGGGCAATGTTGTGGTCAACAATGTGCGCGTGCAAAATATTGCGCCCACACCGATTCCGACCAACACACCCACGATTCCGCGCCCTATAGCGGCCTTCACCCAGAATATGACCACCGGTATCGCGCCATTGGAGATTCGCTTTGTCAACCAGTCCAGCGGACAGATTACCAACTTCAACTGGAATTTTGGCGATCAAACGACCAGCAATCAGGCCAGCCCTACCCACACATTCAACAACCCTGGGACATTTATCGTCACACTGACGGTGAGCGGCCCCGGCGGCAATTCCAATGTGTCGCGGACGGTCAACGTCCAGAGTGCCACACCTCCGGTAGCCGCTTTCACCCAGGATGTTGTACGCGGTCCTGCGCCGCTAATAGTGCAGTTCACGGATCAATCTACCGGCCAGATCGACAGCTACGAATGGAACTTCGGCGATGGCGAGACCAGCACCGACCGCAGTCCCAGCCACCAGTTTACCAATGTCGGCACCTACAACGTCATCCTGAAGGTGACTGGCAATGGTGGTTCATCGTCCGTTCTCCGCCAAATCAATGTCGAGAACCCGGTAATCCCGCCACCTGTCGCAGACTTCCGCCCCAATACACCGGTAACTGGTGATGCGCCGCTGGAAGTCACCTTTATCAACGACTCCACCGGCCAGATCACCCGCTACAATTGGAGCTTCGGTGATGGTACCGTCAGCGATGCGCAGAATCCGGTGCATACATTTGCACAACCCGGCACCTACACGACACGTTTACAGGTGTTCGGCCCCGGCGGCAGCGATGAAGCTGAGGTCCAGGTCGAAGCACAGCAACCGGTAGGCGTCCCTACTGCTGGCTTCTCGATGGATCGTTCAACGGGTACGGTGCCATTTACTGTGACTTTTGCCAACGAGTCCGAAGGCCAGATCGACAATGTACTCTGGACATTCGGCGATGGCAACCAGAGTAGCAGCGCCGAATCGACTGTTACACATGAGTATCTGGATCCCGGCATCTACACCGTGCGATTGACGGTCTC
>CAYQJO010000168.1:0-9534 GCA_964417785.1 uncultured Anaerolineaceae bacterium
GCTGATCCGGCGCAGCATCGCGCAAGCGTCCTACCGCTTCATGTAACCAGGACACAACCGTTTCCTGGGAGAAATCATGGTAATCCTGGTCGCCGCGATCCCGCAGATCAAAGGCCATAATGGCCGGTTCATCCCGGTAACGTTGGGCGATGAACATCATCTGTCGCCAGGTATGATCTGGCCCATCGTAGAGCGGATAAACGCGCAAATCCGGGTCTTGGTGCAGCACCAGGATCAATTTGAATCCACGTCGCGCCGCCAGATGGATAAAGCCGTCCAGACGCTCGAAACTGCGCACCACCGGCACCGCACCGTTACCGGGACACTGGAACAAATCGTCATGCCGCAGGAACACCCGCAGCGTGTTGATGCCGGATGCCTGCATCAGGTCCAACTCGAAATCGACCGACGGCACCTGCATCTGTGTCAGAAAACGTTCATTCGGGTAATCGCGGGGATAGAAATTGATCCCGCGCACGGTGTAGACCGAACCCGACACAAAGAAACGATCCCCCACAACCGCAACAAAAGCCCCACCGTTCGGCTCGTATTCCGGCAGACCATTCACCGCCGCCGACACATCGAAAGGCGAACAGGTCGCCAGCGTGGGGCGTGTATCCAGACGCGCAATACCCTGCTGCGCTTCAATGCCGCCGGGAACATATTCAAGCGCTTGCTGAAAAGCAGCGAGCGCCTCATCGTTGAGCCGTCGCCCCTCCAGCGCCGACCCCATGCCCACATATGCCCGGTAGTAGTGCTGCACCAGCGGTTCGTCACCGCATTGACCGTCCAGCACCGCCAGCGCATCCAGGTCGTGGATGACGGCCCGCCAGTCCTGCGACCAGTTGGCGTCGATGCTGGCACAGAGTGCGGTCACACTGCCAGTATCGACGGTCGGCACCGGCGTGACCAGTGCCATGCCTTCGGGCGTGGGCAGCGATTCCGGCTTGCACGCCACCAATAGCGCAATCAGCAGAACGATGACACTAAACCGACTGCATCGCACTGATCACCACACCCTGCGTATCAACCGGCAGCACCCAGGCGCGAGATTCAACCGACGCGCTGCGAAACGCCTCAACCATCGTCTCACCGATCCGGGCGTGATTGGCGTGGGCGAAGGCCAGCAGCGCCGGACCACCTTCAGATGACGTGACCGCTACTGCACCGGCTCGCTGTGCCATCTCGATCACATGACCGTAACCGCTGATGGGTGGCGGATGGTGCAGGCGGTCATCAAAGACCTGCGCGAGGAGTTCCATATCGCCATCGGCCAATGCCTGCATCAGCAGCGGCACCCGTCGCAGATTCGCCAGCGCATCGCGTCGCGGCACCTGCTCCGGTTCGGGGGCCGGAGCATACTGTGGCAAATCCGGTACCACCACCACGATTTCAACCGGCTGTACCGGCAGTGACCGGTAGATCAGGCGGTCGTCAATCAGCAGTGCCGCCGCCAGACCACCCTGCACCGAAGCCACCACACTATCAGCCCGGCTGAACCGTGCCGCCAGCGCCAGTATCTCCTGCCGGTTGAGCGGGTCACCGAGGAGGTTGTTGGCACCCATCACACCCGCGAGTGCCAGCGCACCATTCGCTCCCAGGCCGCTGCGCGGCGGGATGTCGTCGCTGACGGTAATATCAAAACCGAGAACAGCCTGTTCCATGTACTGAAAAAACCGGCTCATCGCTCGCACCACCGGGTGCGCCAGACCGGTCTCACCCTGCCCCTTTATGTGGACGTTGACCTGCGTGTCCCGCCGGGCGCTGACCTCCACCGTGACATAAAGCCGGAGCGCCAACCCCAGGCTTTCGATTCCGGGTCCCAGATTGGTCGCGGTGGCCGGCAGCCGAATCTTGATCTTCTGCATCAGAGTTCCACCGTTGGCAAAACGAAGGTAAAGGTACTGCCCAGTCCAAGATTGCTGGACGCCCAGATGTCACCACCGTGACGGATAACGATGGTCCTGGCAATGGTCAGTCCCAGGCCACCACCGGCCATGTCGCGGACCCGTTCATCATTGCCACGATACAATCGATCAAAGACCAGTTCCAGTTCATCGTCGGCGATCCCGATACCCCGGTCAGCAACACTGCAATAAACCTCGTGCGTGTCACCCCAGGCATGGATCACGATGGTCTGCTCGGCGGATGAATAGGTGATGGCGTTGTGCAAGAGATTGTAGACAACCTGTTCCAGGCGTACCGGGTCACCCATCACCGTTGGCAGCGGGTTTTGCAGCGAGACCGCGATCACAATCTTACTCTTGCGGGCCAGCGACGTCAGACTGCTGACCGCCTGGTTGACCACATCAGCCATTTGCAACGGACGGTACTCTAGCGGCATACCAGCTTCAATCCAGGCCAGGTCAACCAGTGACCCGATCACATCGTAGATTTTTGACGAGGTTTGTCGGATTCGGGTGATAAATTTGGCCTGCTGGCTGTTGAGATCACCGAATTTTGCCACCAGATCAGCGAAACCGGTAATCGCTGAAATAGGATTGCGCAGATCGTGCGAAATGGCCTTGATAAGCGCCTCCCGCCGCGTATCCAACTCGCGCCGCTCGGTGATGTCGTGCAAAAGTGCGACACGCTTGCCCGTTTCCAGAGTCGTTGCCATACCTACCGCCAACCGCCGGCGTGGCAGATGGATGTCCAACGTCTGATCGCCTTCACGGGTCATCAGGTTGACAAGTGCTGCGTTGGTACGAAATGCCTGAGCCACCGGCTTGCCGATGATGTCTTCCGGGATGATTCCCAACATCGCCGCACCTGCCGGGTTGATCTGACGAATGAGTCCGGCAGCATCGGCACTCAGGAAACCATCAGACGTACTCCGAAAGACAAAATCGAATGCCTGTACGTCTGTAAGTGCCTGCATGGAACAAGTTACTCGGCTGTATTCTCATCAATTTCAATCATCATCCGGTCGGGTTGGTCGGATACCCCTTCAGGATCAACCACCCGCTGCCATTCGTCATCTGCTTCAAGCTGGACTTCATGCCCGGACGGGAAACGAATTGTCGTTCCATTGGTGCTGCGCCAAATCTGTACCCCGTACTGCGTCACTGACACATCACGGCCCCAGTGCAACGGCCCCCCGGTCCACACGGTTCGGCTGTTGACAATCCGAATCCCAAACAAGCGCATCAGTAAGTGCAGTGGCACGATACCAGCCAGATGGCCGCGTTCACCCAGACCGCTCTGTGTCTCAGTGTGATAAAACTCGGTGAAATGCTGCTGCTCATCCACCACTGACGCCTGCGCCCGCAGCAACCGGCGGGCCACTTCAGCCGCCAGCGTTCCCGCTCCGGCGTCGATCAGACCTTCCCCAACCAGCGTCGTAAAATAGCCCCACACACCGCCGCCACCGTTGGCACTCGACGGGTCAAAATCCGGGTCTTTGGCGGAAACAATCGAAAGACCGGTTGGACGCAAGAACCGGCTCTCATCACCTGCCAGTGTAACCAACGCTTTGGCTTTCTCCGCTGGTAAATCGCCCGTCCACAGGGGTAACAGCGCGTTGACATCCAACCGGGTCAGGTCAACCGAGCGCACGGTGACATGATAAACACGGATCAACCCCTCACAGCGTACCCGGTCAATCTGGCTGTAAACATAGTCGCTGGTATAGACACCATGTCCGTAGCTCCAGGTGAAATCCGAGAGGTTCACCGTTTCCGTCAGCGGTTGACCATCCACACCAAAGCCTTCCAGGGTCAGCTTCGCTCGTGGAGCCTTGCCCATCCCACCCGAAATACGCACCAGCAGCCGGCTCGGCGTTTCCAGTTTGAGCGCTGGCAAATGGTCTTCATCGCCGCGTCCGTTCTCCACAACGGCGACGCCTATCGTTATCATGTCCGTATCCCGATCACGGTAAGCGAAGCGATTTTCGAACCACAACCGGTCGAGGATCGTCATGAACTCTCTGGCACGATTTTGCAGTTCATATGCGCCGGGGTCATCCAGAACAGCGGCCATCTTCTGCAAACTCAGCGCTTCAGAGATCAAATATGCGCCCAGGTCGGGTGTCTCCACATGGCCGATGTGTGTATTCTGCGCCCAGGGCTGTCCGGTACCAAAGGTCGGCCAGAACACATATCCGGTCTGACGCTCATTCTGCCATTCCGGCAGAACATCACCATCAGCATCCAGATCAAGTTCGCACCAGCGGTTGAAGAAATCCAGCAGTCCAGGCATAACCTCGCGTAAGAAGTCTCTGTCTTCGGTATATTCGTAGATACCCCAGGCCAGACGCGCCAGCAGGGGTGGACACAGCATATCCTGCCGCTGGCCGCCCATACCGGGCGCAAAATCGATCCAGCCATCCTGTGACTGAACCGCCAAATAATTACGCACAATATCTTTCGCCAATTCCGGCGCGACCGGCGCGATCCCCAGTCCGGCAAGATAAGCCAGATGCGGTGTTTGCCCATTCCAGCCACGTCCATAGTCACTACCATCACCAGCACGGCTGTATCCATGCGCTGGATTGCGCGACGCGACAAATGAATGGCCCGGCAGTCTGCTACCCGGCCCAATGAACGACTGGATCAACTGGTGATAGGATAGGGCTACAGATTTGTCCAGATCATCGTCGCCAGTCTTCACTTCCGGCATGGAGACAGCAATTTGCCAGTCCTGTGCCAACCACCATTGGGCGCGTTCTAATGAAGTTTCAGCTTTATCCAGACCGGCATGTACCCAGCGGACCGTCGCTTCCTCGCCGGATGCCAACGCAAGATCAATACCAATTTTCGGGCTGGCTTTGCGACCCGGCACCAATTCGACGTGCGCATCCGCCAGAACGACAACCGCTTCCAGGCCGGGGAGTTTACCCATCGACAAAGCGTGCGTGCCATCAACCAGAGTCAAAATTGCGAGGGTCTGCTCCCGGTCACGGGCGATCAAATGGCCGAACACTTCCAGCCGCACCGTTTCGTCCCGGATGCCGCTATTGCGCACGGTGAAGCAGCCACCGACCGCGTGCGATTCCAACGCCCGGTATTCGGCACTGAACGGCAGGTCAGCCGTCAGCGCTCCTTCTACCATTGCGTAGCCGGGCGCAAACGCAGTGATCGTCGGTGGCCGTGCATAAGTTTGCGCCTGATAGATGGTTTGTCCGTTGTGCAGCCACATCGGTACCAGGGTCGCAAGTCCTACCCGTCCACCATATTGTGTCTGAAGGGTCAGCGCGGGGTTGTCGCCAGTACCCGGCAGCAGTTCCCATACCTGATCGTCGGTGTAATCGGTCGAACTGACTCTCACATCCGCCGCGAGTTGCAACGCTTCAAGCTTCCACCGCGCCATTGCCCCTTACTCCTCTACTCGCCAGGTACGGGATGCTTCATCGAACAAATAGATGACGCCTGATCGGCTCGTGACCCGGTGAATTCCTGGTTCCGGTACAAATTCGCCATCCGATCCCACCTCACCGCCAAACTCATAAACATAATCCGTCACATGACCAAATTCCTCTTCGGTGGCCCAGCCGAGGAAGTCACGCACGGCGTCGTTCTCCCGCCACAGCTTGCCGAATCCTCGCTCTGGCTGGTAAAAACCTTCGGGCGGTTCGGTCCAGTTGGAATCGAACTCCGGCATTCCCTCACGCCATGTATCCGGCTGTTTGATCCACTCACCGCCGGTATTGTCGACGCCATTCACCATGATCCAGATTTCCTCGGTCGGTTCGACCCAGAACATCCGCCCATTCTGGAATGCCTGCTCCGCCACGATAATCTGATCGACGATTGGAGTCGGGCGCGGGTCTTCAGTAGGTACGACGGTGGGTGTGGCGGAAGACTGCGGTGTCTCCGTCAGAGTCGGTGTTTCCGTTGGCAGTTCAGTCGGAACGGCTGCCGCGGCCTGACCGGGCGGGGTTACGGTCACGACCTGTATCTGTGTGACCACCCGCGTCACCTCGACTACCCGCGTCACTTCAACCCGATACTCAGTTGGCCGGGACGCCTGACAGGCTGCCAGCAACAGAAAAATGCTTACGCTCACAAGCGATAATCGCATATCATGCTCCACACTAAACGATCAAGAATGGTGACTGATCCTGGACTGATTGTATCAAGATCGGACGCTGATTGGAAAGGACTTTCAATCATGTCGGTTTTTTTATACACTCCTCCTCGAAATTGAAAACAAAGGGAAACTCCGCATGGAAGAAGAAAAAGGCAGCAGCATCTTCTGGTACGCCGCCGCCATTGGCGTCTTGCTCACCGCCGCCGTCGTCACCGTACTGATTGTCTCAATTATCGTCTGGGTTTTGAACAGCGATGACGATGCACACGCCGCCGGTACCGCTCCCATCACAGAGGAAGTCGAGACGACACCGGAAGCCACACCCGAGGCTGAAGCATACAACCTGGAGCTTGTGGCGTGAAACCCCGGCCCCAAAACATCACCCTCAACAAAACCGAGGGCTTTCTCGAAATTGTCTGGAACATCGACGATGAGGTTTGTCGCTACCCACTTTCGCACCTGCGGGAGGCCTGTCCCTGTGTGGAATGTCGCGGCGGTCACCAGTACATGACCGCCGAATACGACCCCAAAGACATTCTGGAACTCAAACCCAGTCGCAGCTACCAAATCGCCAACATTCACATGGTCGGGAATTATGCACTACAACCTGTATGGGATGACGGTCATGACACAGGTATTTACACCTGGGAATATCTGCACAAAATCCGCCATATCGACTAAGTTTGTGCATTTCATACAACAAAGGACTGGTCATCTGGTCTCGTTAACTTCGCTGTTTGCGTTACAATTGCAACGTGCATAATCGCACATCTTTTTACGATGTAAGATTGTTTCGAAAGGATACCTCAATGAATCGTTCTAAGCTCATACTGGCTCTGCTGCTGGTGCTGGCCTTTGCCAGTCTGGCTCCAATCATGGCCCAGGACTCGCCCGTGACCCTGACCCTGTGGCACGCCAAGCAAGACGCCGAAGGCGATACTCTGCTGGCTCTGATTGATGCCTTCAACGAGGCCAACATCGATGTCCAGATCGAACCTGTTTTCAACCCCAGCAACACCCTTCAGGACAGCTTCCGCACGGCAGCCGGTGCCGGTGAAGGTCCCGACATCATCATCTGGGCCAACGATGCTACCGGTGACTGGGCCACGCAGAACCTGATCGCCCCCATCAGCGAAATGATCGACAGTGAACTCGAAGAACAGATCACCGAGTCAGCCTGGGGTACCGTCACCTACAATGGTGAGATTTACGGTGTGCCTTTCTCCGCCAAAACCCTGACCCTGTTCTACAACGAAGCACTGGTTCCCGATGCGCCGGAGACCTGGGCAGACGTCGTCGACTACTCAGAAGAACTGGCCGCTGATGGCTTCACCGGCATGGCTTTCCAGAACGGCTTCTTCCACAGCGCGGGCTTCCTCTATGCCCTGGATGGCGCACTGATGGATGAAGACGGCAACGCCACCTTCCCGGCTGACAGCGAGGGTGCTGAAGCCGTAGACGCTTATCTCCAGTTCCACGCCGACATGTACCAGCTCGGCCAGGATATGGACAGCGGTATCATCATTGATGGTGCCTCCCCGAACCCCGCGTTCCAGCAGGGCGAAATCGGCATGGTTTACGACGGTATCTGGAACCTGGGTCAGTTCGAGCAGGACCTCGGTGACGACCTGGGTGTTGCGCTGATGCCGGCGCTGGACAATGGTGAAGTTCCGGCTCTGTTTGCCCAGACCGAAGCCTTCTACTTCAACCAGAATCTGGCCGATACCGAGCGCCTGGAAGCCGCCCTGGCCTGGGGTGCTTTCGTCACCAGCGAAGCCGGTCAGACGATTGCTGCCGAAGGTGGCCTGCTGCCTGTGAACCCGGCGGTTGAGGTCGAGAGCGAGAATCTCCAGACCTTTGCCGAGCAGTTTGCCCTGGGGACACCCTTCCCCAACCGCGCTGAGATGAGCTGCTTCTGGGGACCAATGCAGGACGCCATCACCGCCGTGAGCGAAGGTGGTGAGGAAGTGTCGGCAGCCCGCGCCAATGCTTACGAGCAGGTCCAGACCTGCATTGACGAACTGCACGCAGATGCGTAGCCCGGATCGTCGCTAACAAAATAAACTTTATGCAGGGCAAGAGGTCTCTCTTGCCCTGCTGTGTTAAACCAAACATGTATTGTAAAAACGAGTACGATCATGGCAACAATCAATGAAACGTTGCACGAAACACCCACCTGGTTGGACAGTTTGAAACAGGGTGTACGCGAAAGTGGGCTGCCCTGGGCGTTCATCGCACCATCCCTCATCATTATGCTGTTCATCACATTCACCCCACAGGCTTACCAGATATACATTTCGCTGTTTGATTACAAAGCCGAGAACCTGGGTGGCGTCCCGGCTGACTATATCGGTCTCGGCAACTATACTGACATCCTGTCCGATGGGTTGAACGTTCCAAACTACAATTTCTTGCCCTTACTTGGCTTCAACATATCCTGGACGCTAATTAACGTCTTTTTCCATGTGGTGATCGGTGTGGCGGTCGCATTGGCTCTGAACGCCAAGCATGTTTTGGGACGGCGCATCTACCGCGTGCTGTTTATTCTGCCCTGGGCGCTTCCCGGTTACATCACCGCACTGATCTGGAACAACCTGTGGCAGCGTAACGATGGCGGGATCAACCTGCTGCTGGAAAGCGCCAATGACAACCTGGGGACCGGTTTTTCCACCACCACCGGATGGCTGACGGAACTCACCTATCCCATTGATCTGCGTATCATCGTGCCACCGGCGATTGTCTTGGTTTGTGGTTTGCTGGCCTATGTGTTTATCCGGCGCATCATGCGCGGTGATCTCAAGAATCCAGATAACGGCCAGCTTTATGTGGTGCGAACTGTCTTCTGGGGCGGGATTACACTGATTTTAGGGCTGGCCGCTATCGGTACACTGCTGGACTGGCTGGGCAACAGCGGTGAAGCCAGCAGCGCCGTCATCCTCCTGTTTGACCGTGCCAGCGCACCCGTCCTGGCCTTCTACGCGGTTCTCATCGCCAACATCTGGCTCGGCTGGCCCTTCATGATGGTGGTGGCGACCGGCGCACTTCAGAGTATCCCGCCCGATCTCTACGAAGCCGCCGATGTGGACGGCGCAACCCGGTGGGAGCAGTTCTGGCAGATTACCATACCGCTCATTCGCCCGGCGATGGTGCCGGCGATTATGCTGGGTACGATTATGACGTTCAACCAATTCAACGTCATCTTCTTCATCACTGGCGGCGGTCCGCGTGGACAGACCGATCTGCTCATCACCCAGGCATACAAGCTGATTCAGCAGGAACAGCTCTATGGTGCGGCGGCGGCATTCAGCATCGTCGTCTTCCTGGTTCTGCTGGTCATCACCCTGATTAACAACCGTATCACCAGTGCGACAAAGGCTTACGATGAGGCTTGAAACAACTGCTCAACCGACCCTTGCACGCGCAGGTTATTCGCCTGCTACCGGTGAACCAGCCTCGGTTCTGGACCGCTTCATGCGACCCCACATTCGCGGTATTGTTATCCGG